>DASRQT010000276.1:0-3463 GCA_035696485.1 Polyangia bacterium
GCGATCTCCTCAGGAAGTGGATGACGACGGGGGCGATGCCCTGACCTGACGTCAACCTCCGCTCAGCTTTTGCCCCCCGGGATGGCGCCGAGCTGCTGCATCATGCCGAGCATGTCGAAGTAGGCGTGCGCCGAGGCGATCTTTCCGTTCTTGACGATCGCGGCGCAGGCAAAGTCGAATTCAACGTGTTTGTTACTTGCCGGCAAGCTCTGGCCGTTTGGCATCATCATGGGGCCGGTGTTGTCGCCCGCGAACTTGCCCTCGCACGCAATGTTCTCGGCGGATTCGACACAATGGCTGACGGTGTGTTTGAAGTTCGGGAACGCCGCCGCGAACATCCTCGTCATCTGCACGTGACCCTGGGTGCCCTTCGTGACACCCATTGGGGTCTTCATCTCCATGTCGGCGGTTTCCACGTCTCCGAACTTATCCAGTTGCTTCGCGTCGATGACTTCGAACCAGCGCTCGAGGACCTGACGGTTGCTGATCTTCTTTGCTTGCGCCACGCCCCCTGCCGCAGCCAGCCCTGCCAGTGCTCCCAGAACGATCCATCGATTGGTTTTCATGTTTGGCTCCTTGTTCGCCACCTTGTTTGCCAGTGTCAGATCGAAAAAGTTCGACCTGCGTGAGATGCCGACCACGGTATCGATCGCCGCGTCGTCTCTCTATGGGGCGTATGCCCCATGACCGCGACCTGGGCGTCTCAGGGGTATCCTGCAGGCCGCGGCGAAAGTCCTTCAAGCACCTTGGCGCCACGGACTTCCCCAACTAATCTCTAGCTCATGTGTGTTAGTGAGCCGCGATGACCGGCGTTGTGCACGACGTCATCGTCGTCGGCGGTGGCCCGGCCGGTAGCACCTGCGCGCGTTTCCTGGTTCGGGCCGGAGCCCGCGTCGCGGTCGTCGATCGCGCCGAGTTCCCCCGGGTGAAACTTTGTGGTGGGTGGCTGTCGGCGCCGATCTGGGACGCGCTGGCGCTGTCGCCGCGCGATTATCCGGCCGGCTTATGGGAATGGAACACCTGCCACGTTCGCTATCACGGCGAGATGCGATCGATCGGGTGTCGGGGGTGGTTCATAAGGCGGTTCGAGCTCGACGACTTCCTCCTGCGCCGCAGCGGCGCCGAGCTGCACCTGGGGGTCGCGGTGCAGGACATTCAACGCGGCGACGACGGACTGTGGACGGTCGGCGGTCTGCGGTCGCGCTATCTGGTCGGCGCGGGCGGCACCCACTGCCCGGTCGCTCGGCTGGCCGCCCCGCCGCGGCCGAACGGTCCAGTTGGTGCCCAGGAGCACGAGTTCCGCGCCGACCCGGCTGCGGTCGCGCGCGCGCGCGCCGGCCAGGACGGCGAGCCCGAGCTTTATCTGCACGAGGACCTGCGCGGCTACTCCTGGAACGTTCCCAAGACCGACTGGCTGAACGTCGGCTCCGGGACGGTTGATCCCGGCGAGGTGCGGGCGGCGTGGCAGAAGGCGCGCGCCACGTTCGTCGACGCGGGACACCTGCCGCCGGAGGCGGCGCCCGATCTCGAGCCCAGGGCCATGAAGGGCCACGCCTATTACCTGTTCGATCCGGCGCACGTCGACGGCGCGGCCCGTGTCGACGGCGACGGAAAAGGGGGTCTTTTGCTGGTCGGTGACAGCCTGGGGCTGGCGCAGCCCTTGACCGCGGAGGGGATCTTGCCGGCGGTGGTGTCGGGGCGCGTCTGCGCCGAAGCGATTGTCGCCGGCGACGCCGCCCGGTACCCGGCGCGGCTTCGCGCCCACCCGGTGATCAGCGAATACCAGCGCGTCTTCCGGCTGCGCGAGGCGGCCGCCGCCTGGCGGGGCAGGTCTGCGTCGACCGGTCAGGCCGGTTCGGATTCGGCGCCGGCTGCGGCCTCGAACGCGCCGCTGGCGCGGCTCGGACGGCGCGCCGTGGCCACGGGATTTGCCTGGATGTTCTCGGGCGCGCGTTTGCCGGCTGCGCCCGTGGTGGACCTGGCGTTGCGCGGCGCCGAACGGTGGCTGGCCCGCCGTTCGGCAGCGATGGGGGGGCCATGACCGACGCCGCGCGAAACCTGTTATCCGCCTTCGACGACCGGCGCGCGCCCGAGATCGTGCGCGAGGCCCTGGCCGGCGCCGGCATCACCGTCGGTGGTGACGCGCCCTGGGACGTGCGTATTCACGACCCGCGCGTCTACAAGCGCGTGTTGCGCGATGGCACCCTGGCCGCCGGCGAGACCTACGCCGAGGGTTGGTGGGACTGCGACGCGCTGGATCAGATGATCGAGAGGATCGTTCGCGCGCGGGTCCAGGACGTGCTGGCGAAGAGCTGGGTGCTGGGGGTGCAGCTGGTGCGGGCGCGCCTCTTCAACCGGCAGGTTGCCAATGCCTTCGAGGTCGGCCAGCGGCACTATGACGTCGGCAACGATCTGTACGAGGCGATGCTGGGCCGCCACATGGTGTACACGTGCGCGTACTGGAAGGATGTCGACACCCTCGACGCCGCTCAGGAGGCCAAGCTGGATCTGGTGTGCCGCAAGATCGGTTTACGTGCGGGCCAGCGCATTCTGGATCTCGGCTGCGGCTGGGGCGGCTTCGCCGCGTTCGCCGCCGAGCGCTACGGCGCCACCGTCGTCGGCTACACGGTATCGAAGGAACAGGTGGCTTGGGCCAAGGAGCGATACGCCACGCTGCCGATCGACATCAGGCTCGACGACTATCGCAACGCGACCGGGGTCTTCGACGCGGTCGTCTCCATCGGCCTCATGGAACACGTGGGGCACAAGAACCATCGCGACTACATGAGGCTGGCGGCGCGGTGTCTCGTCCCCGGTGGCATCGTCTTCATCCACACCATCGGTGGCGCCCGCGCGCGGACCCAGATCGATCCCTGGTTCGAGAAATACATCTTCCCCAACGCGGCCATCCCCTCCCTGGGTCAGCTCACGACGGCGATGGAGGAGATCTTGGTCCCCGAGGATGTCCAGAACCTCGGGCCCCATTACGACCGGACGCTGATGGCCTGGTGGCAAAACTTCGACGCCGCCTGGCCGCGCCTGCGCGACCGTTACGGTGATCGCTTCTACCGCGCGTGGAAATACTACCTGCTGATCAGCGCCGCCTATTTCCGCACGCGACAGCACAACCTCTACCAGATCGTCGCGACGCCGGCGGGCGCCCCGCAACCGCCCACGGTTCGCGCAACCTAGGCGCGGACGCGCGTTCGTGCCGACGCGGCACGGTTCACGCGGAATCGCGCAGACCGGACGGCATGGATCCGCTGGGCTTCGCCTACGAAGGGTTCGACACGATTGCGCGCCTC
Source organism: Polyangia bacterium (assembly GCA_035696485.1). Classification (GTDB taxonomy): domain Bacteria; phylum Myxococcota_A; class Polyangia; order Fen-1088; family Fen-1088; genus DASRQT01. The sequence continues at coordinate 3,306 of DASRQT010000276.1, forward strand.
CGCACGATGGACAACGGCTCGCCCATCGACCTCACGGGCAAGATCTCCAACGGGGCCGGCACCGAGGCGACCTTCAAAGGCCCGATCAAGCTGGCCACCATCTTGAGCAACTTTGCTCAGTCGGAATTGTTGCTGGCGCTCAAGGGTTCCTGGTCGTT
>DASRQT010000277.1:0-8276 GCA_035696485.1 Polyangia bacterium
GCCACACAACGAAAGCACTGGGCTTCGACGAGCCGACGCACAACAGCCTGGACGCGGTGTCGGATCGGGACTTCGCCGCCGATCTGGTTTTTTCCTGCGCGATGATCGGCGTCCATCTGTCACGTCTAGGCGAAGAGCTGGTCTTGTGGTCGACGACCGAGTTCGGTTTTGTTCGCCTCGGCGAAGGGTATTGCTCGGGCAGCTCGCTGATGCCGCAGAAGCGCAACCCGGACATCGCCGAACTTTTGCGCGCGAAACCGGCGCGCGTCATCGGTGATCTGGTGACCTTGCTGACGGTCAGCAAGGGGTTGCCGCTGGCCTACAACAAAGATCTGCAAGAGACACAGGAGCCGCTCTACGACGCGGTAGAGACGGCGCGGCTGTCGCTGGCGGTGGCTGCTGGTCTCATCGCCGGGCTGGAGTTCGACGTGGCGAGGATGCGCGAGGCCGCCTCGGATCCGGCGCTGGGCGCGACCGATCTGGCCGAGGAGCTGGTTCGTGGCGGCGTGCCGTTCCGCACGGCGCACGAGCTGGTCGGGCGGCTGGTCAAGCGCGCGGAGGCGCGCGGCGTTTCACTGCGCGCGCTGGACGCTGACGATCTGCGGGCGGTCGACGCCAGCCTGACGCCCGCGTTGCTGGACGCGCTGGATCCGGCGCGCGCGGTCGCGGCGCGCACTGTGGTTGGTGGTCCCGCGCCCGAAGCCGTCCGTCGCGAGATCGCGCGCCTGGCCGCCGAGCTGAAGGCGCTCGGCTTCGACATCTAGCGGCGACCTCTAGCTAGAACATCCCGATAGCGGCGATGGTGGGGACGGCGGCACCGGACGCGCTGGTGGTGGGCAGCAGCATCAGGCTCATGCTGGCGCCGGGAGCGACGCGCGCCCCTTGCCGCTGGCCATCGACGTCGAGGTTGCGGGTCAGGAGGACGCCGGCGCCCGCGCCCAGCGCGCCGCCAGCCAGCGCGGCGATGGCCGACTTCGCGCGTGCCGGGTCGCCGGGATAGGCCTTGAGACAGTCGTCGAAGGCGACACACCCGGCGATGCCGCCGCCGACCACACCGGCGGCCGCGGCCAGATCGATGAGCAGGACCCGCGTCCAGGTCGGGCCGTAACGTTTTTGATCGGGAAGGTAGGCAGCCAGCAGGCCAGCGCCGACGCCGACGTTGAGGCCGATCAACGCTGGCAAGGTGAGATCCAGAATGCTGCGCTCGCCCACCGTGCACGTGACAGTCTTGTTCGCCGGGTTAGTCACGCAGTTATTGTCGTTCGGCGGCATGAGGATCGGAAACATGCGTCGCGCATTTTCCCACTCCTTGCCATACGGGTGCCATTGCATCGCCACCGCCAGCAACCCGCCGGCCAGCAGACCTCCCAGAGCGGCGCTTTGAATCAACGCCACACGGCCGTAGGTCGGTGCCCGCGCCGAAAGCAACGCGCCGGACGTGATGCCCACCGCGAGCCCCGGCAAGCTGCCGAAGAACGCCGCGCGCAGCCGTTCACCGAGCGGCGGCCGGCAGCCGGGACAATCGGGGTTGCTTGCGTCCCGCTTTTCCACCGCCTGTTCCCACGCAAGGCCCACGCCCGCGCCCTCGGCGGCGCCGATCCACATCGCGCCGATGATTAACAGCGCGCGGTTGTCGGGGACGTAGGACGGCACCAGCGCGTTGGCGGCCAGCGCGCCGATGACGATGCCGGTCAAACCGCCACCGCCGGTAAGCAAGAGCGCGGAGACATCCGCATCTTCCAGGGATTTGCCGATGGCGGCGGCCACGGCGGCGGCGCCGAACAGGCCACCCATCGCCGCCGACGTGACGATCAGCTCGGGACGGCCGGAGCGCTGGGCGTACGACAGGGTGAAGCGGTTGAACCCGGTCATCAGGAGCTGCTGGCCCGGCGTCAGCGTCAGGTCCTGTGTCCGGCTGTCGTAGTTCTGCGCCTCGGCGAACAGCTCATAGCGGCCGGGGACGACGTCCTGGCGATACGGGTTGCGGGCGCGGTTGCCGTTGACGTACAGGGTGGCGTGCGGCGGATCGGTCTCGATCTCGAGGCGCGCGGGGATCGGGTCCAGCTTGAAGAACAGCGGTTTGGTCTCGGCGATATCGACGTCGACGACGCGTGACTGCTGGACGAACTGTGTCTTGGAGACCGTGATCCGGTAGCGGCCGCGGGGCACCGAGAAGTTGTTGGGCGCCTGTCCGATGACGGGACTCTGGTTGGGTACGGTCTCAGAGATGATTCGCACCGACACGTCGTCGGGAACCGTGTTGATGACGAAGGTGCCCGCGCGATTGTCGATGCTCTGAATTCGATCCTTGGCCAGCTCGACGAATTCGCCGTCGGGGTTTTCGCTCGCGTAGCGTTCATAGTGGGAGCGCGCCTCCTTCAGCTGGCCCAGCAGGTACTCACACTGGGCCATCATGAACAGCGCGGCCGGGCGCGTTTTGAGGTCATTGGCCGCCTTGAACTCCAGCAGCGCCTGGGCGTGCTCGCGCGCGTCGAACAGCTTGAGGCCCACCTCGTAGTGGGAACGGGCGGAGGCCGTCGCGTCGTTGCTATTGCCGGTGTTGCCGTTGCTGGCGGGTGCCGCCGGAACGCGGCTCGGCGCCAGGGCCAGCGAGAGCACACAGAAGACGGCCAGGCCGAGTCGCGCGGCGGGAAATCGTGAGTTCATTGGTCCGGGTAAGCCTCGCGCGAACGGAGGGGAAGGACGCCTCGCTTTGCAGACTCCGACACGTCAGCCTTGACGTTGGTTGCCTTGGGGGAGACGGCCGCCCCATCGGAGACCGCGCCGGTCTGGCGTTCGCCGCGCGCAGCGCGCCGGGTAACGGGCTTCGCTGGTTTGGCGGCCGCAACCGTCGACGGCAGACCGCGGCCAGGGGGCACCGCCGAACCGGAACGGGGCACCGTGACCAGCGCCGGGCTGGCAATGGGAACAGCCGGCGGCGCCGGCGGGGTTGCCGCGGCCGACGTCGGGACCGTGGCTGCGGGCGGCGCGGTGACGTTCTTGGCGGCGCGCCTCCCTCCGTCCGTCGGGCGTGTCAGCGCGAACGCGACCCCACCGGCCAGCGCGACCGTCGCCGCGATCACCAGGTGCCAGCGGCGCGGCCCACCCTCGAACGCGGTGACGCGCTCGCTGGCGGCCGGGGCCACCAGCGGCATGCCCACGTTCTGGTCGCCGGCCAGCAGGCGCCCGAGATCCCGTTCAAGGTCCGTCATGGCCTGATAGCGGCGCGTGCGATCCTTGTCCATCGCGCGCATGACCACGGCCTCGACCGCCTCGGGGATCCCCAGCTCTGGTCGCAGCTGCGACGGCGGCCGCGCCGCGTGGTTCAGCACCTGCGAGATGATGCCCAGGTAGTTGTTGGCGCGGAACGGGACCTCGCCGGTCAAGCATTCGTACAGCATCACGCCCAGCGCCCAGATGTCGACCCGGTGGTCGAGATCTTCCTCGCCGCGCGCCTGTTCGGGCGACATGTAAAGCGGCGTCCCCAGCAACAAGCCGGTGTGGGTCAGGCGGTAGACGTCGGCGCCTTCGTCGCCGCCCGGTTTAACCGCCTTGGAGATTCCGAAGTCGACGACCTTGACGAAGTCGGCGTCGGCGCGGCGGATCAGGTACACGTTCTCGGGCTTGACGTCGCGGTGAAAGATCCCCTTGGCGTGCGCGGCGTCGAGGGCGCTGGCCACCTGACGAGCGATGCGCAGGCTGCGTTCGACCGGCAGCGGAGCGTCGCGCATGATCAGCTGCGCCAGCGATTCGCCCTCGAGGAACTCCATGGCGACGAACGACCGGCCGTCGTCGGTGGTTCCGAAGTCGGTGACGTCAACGATGTTTTCGTGACCGATGGAGCTGGCCAGCCGCGCCTCCTGAAGCAGGCGCGCGACAAAGTCGCTCTTGGCGTGAAATTTTTCCAGCAACACCTTCACCGCGATGCGCTTGCCGATGATGGTGTGCTTGGCCTCGTAGACCGCGCCCATTCCCCCCTCACCGATGCGGCGCACGATCAGGTAGCGGCCCGCCAACGTGGCGCCGATCAGCGGATCGAACGTCTCGGGCGGCGGCGTCGCGCCCAGCGGCGAACCGTCCTGCGCGCACACGGCTGTCCCGACGGGATAGTCGGTCTGGCAGGACGGGCAGACGGGCATCGCGGCCCAGTTTAGCAGGCCCCTTGATGTGGTAGTTTTCGCGCTGATGGCGACCGAACGGGGACTGCAGCCGCAACCGGCCCAGACCCGCCCCAGCGGCGGCGGCCGCGACGCCGAATTCCTGCCGTCGGCGGTGGCCCTCGAGGAGGCCCCGTGCCCCATGGGCTGCCCGCGGTCTGATACCCCGCTGGCGACCGGATGGGACCGCCTGCACGGGGTGGGCGGGGCCTTCCGCGTCGTACGCTGCGATCACTGTGCATTGGTGCGCACCAACCCTCGCCCGACCATGGCCACCATCGGCGCCTACTACCCCGACAATTACGGACCGCACAGCGGGGCCATGGCGCCGCCGAAATCGGCTGAAAGGCCGATCAGCCTTCTGTCGCGCGCCGCGATGGCCCTGCGCCTGGACGGCACCGCCGACCTGGTTCCGCGGATGGCCCCCGGGGTGGCGCTGGAGGTGGGCTGCGCGAACGGCCGTTTCCTGAACAAGCTCCGCCGCCGCGGGTGGACCGCCCACGGCGTCGAGCCGTCGGCGGCGGCGGCGGCGATAGCTGTGCGTGACGGCTTTGACGTGCAGGTCGGTCCGCTGGAGACGGTGCCGGGGTTCACCGCGAAGTTCGATCTCATACTGGCGTCACACACGTTCGAACACTTCCACCAGCCGTTGCAGTGCCTGACGCGGCTGCGATCCTGGGCCAAGCCCGGCACCTGGTTGACGTGCGCGGTGCCCGACGCGTCGACCTTCCTGTTCCGCAGCTTTCTGGGCGCCTGGTACGATCTGGATCTGCCGCGACATCTTTTTCATTTCACGCCGCGAACGCTGACCGCGCTGCTTGCCAGGGCCGGATGGCAGGTGACGCGGGTGAAATCGCAGCGGACATTGAACGGCCTCATGGGCTCGCTCGGGTACTGGCTGCGCGATCGCAACGACGGGCGCAGCCGGGCAGGTGACGCGTTCTTGAGGTTTCCGGAGACAGGCTCGCGGCTGAAATGGACCAGCATCCCCGCCACGGCGTTGCTCGCGGCGCTGCGGCAGACAGGCAGGATGGTGGTCTGGGCTCGGGCCGTCTGAACGAATCGCCTATCGCAATCGCAAATTGAATGAAGAGGGGATTCATCTTCGATCTGGACGGAACGTTGGCCGATACCATGCCGGTGCACTACGCCGCCTGGACGAAGATCGCAGCGCGGTACGGGCTCAGTTTTCCCGAGACGCGCTTCTATGAGCTGGGCGGCGTCCCGACCAGGCGCATCTCGCAGATGTTGATCGCCGACGCCGGGCTGACGCTGGACCCCGAGATGGTCGCGCGCGAAAAGGAGCAGGCCTTCAGCGACAGCCTGCAAGAGCCGGGGATCATCCGCCCCATCGACGCCGTGGTCGTCATCGCACGGCAGCGGCACGCCGAGGGGCCGCTGGCGATCGCGTCGGGCGGCTCGCGACGCCTGGTGCAGCGCACGCTGGAGCTGATCGGGCTTGCCGACTGGTTCGCGGCCGTCGTCACCGCCGAGGACACCGTCCGCCACAAACCGGAGCCCGATGTGTTTCTTGAAGCTGCCCGACGCATCGACGTACCCGCGACCGCATGCACGGTCTACGAAGACACCGACCTGGGCCTGGAAGCCGCCCGCCGCGCCGGCATGGCGGCGGTGGATATCCGCAAGCTACTGTGACCGCATCACTGCGGCCGGACGACCTCGAAGAACGCCACCGGCAAGGTGTCGGTGCGACCGAAGGTGCGGCTGACCACCACCTCCACCCGCCGGTACCACAAGAGCTTCACTTTCGATCCGAGACGTTCCACCTCCGACTTGGCCGCGTCGTTCGCCAGGATGAGGATGTGGGTGAAGCGTCCTGTCGTGAGCAACCTTTCAAGCCGCTCGGGTGATGAGAACTCCGGAGCGAGCGCTCGCTCGTACGGGCAGTTGAGGTAGTAGGTGGGCGCCACGTTGGTCAGGACCTTTCCGTCGGGTGGCAGCGACCCGCACACCGCGCGGAAGGTGCTGTAGTACCAGCTCATTCGATCCAGGTAGGAGGTCTCCGGCTCGCGTCCGAAGACGACGGGAAGGAACTGCTTGTCGTAAAGAACACTGTTCAGCGTCCCGAAGAGCAGGAACGTCCCTCCGAAGACGATGGCCATGACGCGCCGGCTGCCAGGAAATGACCCCAGCCACCAGAGCGCATCGGCCGCCAGCACACAGAGAATAGGCTGGACGGCCAGGAGGTACCGCGCCACGTGACCACCCATGACCCAGATGCCATAGAGGATCACGGCGCAGAACAGCAAGGTGGCGCGATATCGATCGGTGCGCGCTCGCCACAAGATGATCGGCGCCATCAACACCGGCAGCGGGTTGAAGTGCTGGCCGTTCTCGAAGGCGGCGCCGCGCGAAAAAAGATTCCACGGCGCGAGCAGGCGGTCGAGGACACCGTACCCGACGCCATACCCCTGAAACACCGCGAGAATCGAGCGCACTGCTGGGTTTTCCCCGAACAGGAACGTCGCGAAAGGGTAAATCGGGTTTCCGGTCAGAATCAGCGATCGCACGTACCACGGAACCACCGGCACAACGGCAATAGCACCAAACAGCGCCAGCCTCGCCAACAGGCGCTTACCCGGTTCTCGCTCGCGCAGCCCGGAATACGCCTCGAGGAGGAAGCCGACGATCACGAATGACGCCGCGTTCAACTTGCATGCGGCCGCAAACCCGAGCAAGAGAGCGGCAGCCACGAACCAGCCGCGTTCGCGGCGACTCTGCCACTTCAAGAGCGCGTATATACCGAGGCCACCCAGCCCCGCGACCCCCAGATCGACGAAGCAGGAGGTCGATTCCCACGCGGTCATCGGGGTGCAATAGAACATCGCCGCGGCGATCCATCCCGCGGCCGGCCCTCCCAGCCGGCGACCAAGCAACGCTGCCGCCGCGGCCCCCAGTAGACCAAGTCCCGCGGTGACGAGGGCAGCCGATCTCGCGCCGCCAATGGAGTGCGCGGCGGTGAACAGCATCTCGACGGCGATCGGCTGATAGAGCTGCCACACGCCCGGTACTTCGAACAGCGCCCCATGTTTGAGAAACTGCTGCGGCGCGAACAGATGGTAGATGAGCGCGTCGATGAAACTGGGTGGCGCCAGGGTGGCGGTGACGTTGACCGCCGCCGCGATGCCGAAGAGGACCAGGGCGACCATCCCCGGCCACGGCAGAGGACCGACTGGCTTCGGGCCCACGGGACCCCATAACCAGCGCAGACCCAGAATCGCCGCTGGAACCAAAAGCACAACAAAAACTGGCCGATTCATCACGCCTGCCAGTCCAACCCAGAAGATCAGGAACCCAAGCAGGCCCGCGCCGAGACCGAGGGAGATCGCCGCGCGTTCCAGCGAGCTCTCCCAGTTCATCTTGAACAAGCGCCCAAAGGCCAGTCCGTAGCCCGCGGCCGCAAAGATCAGGACGAGCGTCCAGACCACGGAGAGCAGCAGCGAGGACACGCGCCGCCTACCGCCGTCCTACGATTGACGCGACTGGGAGGAATCCGTTCATCGCGGCGTTGGCGAACAGCCGGCACATCCGCCTCTTCTATCACCAACCCGAACCGATCGCCCAGCCCGCGAAGTCGACGCCGACGTCGTTTCCAGACACATCGGCGTCTGCCGCTGGACCTCGGAAACCACATACTCGATGTTCATGATGTCGATCATCTCCGACGTCTCGCATTGCCCCTCCATGGGCTTGAGGCCGCCACCCCAGTCCGGGCAGGCGTGGTCGGGCTCGTCGAGCGTGCAATGCAGCGGAACGCGTTCGAGCCGAAAGCTGCTCCGGGGGGCCGTGACCCCGCGACGCGCTTCGCCGCGCGTGGATGATTCACCGTCGGACTTGGCCGCCTGCTTCTCGGCCGCGGTTCGCGCGGCAGCCTCGACGGCGTCGGCGACCGAGGCGGCGCGATCTGGCGGAGCCGCTCGATGTCCGTCTCGCGTTCGAGATTGAGCACGTCATCACAAGAATCACGCGCGATCGGAGACCGCAAGAGATTTCGACGTAATCTCCGTCGGAGACAGTGCGTGGCGCCCGACGAGTGCGCAGGCCTCGATGAACAGCGCCAGTTGGCTCGACGTCAGCCGCATCGGTGTACCGTCACGG
>DASRQT010000278.1:0-4937 GCA_035696485.1 Polyangia bacterium
TCGACGATCGCGGCATCATCCTGGGCGACGAGTTCTTCAGCAACGATCGCACCGTGTCCCTGAAATACGCCCACGTCCGCAAATCGGCTGGCGGCGAATGGACCGTCGACCCCGCCATCCGAATTCAGTCCCGGGTCGACTCTTACCCGGTCATGGTCGGTGGCCATCCCTTGTTGCTGGTGTTTCGCACCAAGGAGGGCGGCGCGCGCCCCCCGGGCCTCTACGTCTTCGGCCCCGTCCCGTTCTGACTTGACCGATGGCGACGCAATTGTCCTAATAGCCGCGCTAGCGAACGACCGTTCCCGGCTGAAGGGGGATCTCGAGGGCGGTCCGTGGAGGCGTCGGTGTCTACTGCGTCCGATATTGTCTGGGATTGGATCGGGAAGAACATCATCACGTTGCTCCTGGTCCTGGGGATCGTCGCCGTCTACTTCGCCGTGCCACAGGTCGGCCACCTGTTCGACACGCCGTCGCTGTCGCAGGCGGGCGAAGACCTGCCGCTGGTGATCGCGTTCCACGGCTTCCTGTTATTGCTGGTGTTCGGGTATGCGCTGCTGGCGTTGTTCCTGATTCCCGTGCGGGCAACCACCGCGCCGGAGCACTTGCCGCCGTGGCTGCGCCCCGTCCAGCGTTACTGGGTCGCGTTTCGCCGCCTGTTGCGTCCGCTGGAACGGTTCACCAATATCCTGCCCCGTCTGGCGCGCGCGCTGCGCCGCCGGACAACGACAGCGGTGGGTGCGACGCTGCTGCTGGCCGGCATTGTCGGATATCGCCTGGCCGCGTGGCTTCCTCCTGATGCGCCCTGGATAGAGGGGTCGTCGGCGCAACTGTTCGCGCTGATCGTCGCCGCCATGGGCGGCTGGTTCCTGTTGCGCCTCATCCCCAGGCAGCCTGGGGTGCTGCAGCGGCTGCGGCGCGTGCTGGGCCGGTTCCTGCCCTTGTTGCTGGTAACCAGCCTGTTCGGCGAGCTGTGGTGGATCCTGCCGTCGACGTCGCTGCTGGGACCGGTGACCTACCGCAATTACACCCTGTGGTCGCTGATACACCTGGCGTTTCTGGCCGTCGCGGGTGGCAGGCTGTGCGACGCCCTCAGCCAGCTGGTACGCTACAAGCTGGTGTCGCTGGCGGTGCTGCTGGTGGTGCTGGTTGGTTTTCATTCGCGCTCGACGGCGATCGGCCGCCTGCCGCCGCTGGTAAAGGAAGCGGCGGCCGCGGCGGCGGCGCAGGCGGCAGGGCAGACCCCCGCTGCCGCCGAGACACAGCGGGCCCACGTCTGGTTCGACGATCTGGATCGCCGGCTGGAACGGATCCCGGGTTCGGGTCCCGTCGTCCTGGTCGCTGCCAGCGGCGGCGGCGCCCGCGCGGCCCTGTTCGCGACCCTGGTGCTGGAGGCCATGAGCCGGACGCCGGTCGCGACCGCCGACGCCTCGCAGGCCCATCCCACCTTCGCGGATCACATACTCATGACCAGCAGCGTGTCGGGCGGCAGCCTGGCCGTCGCCCACTATCTGATGCGGCAGACCGGCCACGTCCCGACGCGAGGCACCTTGGTCAATTCCTTCCCCGGCGAGGTCATCGACCACATGAAGAACCTGGCCGCCAACGCCGAGCAGAAGGCCGCCGGCCAGGTCGTGGGGCCGCAGGCACTTCCCGCAGAGCTCGACGACGGGCGAATGAGGGCCGATCGCTGGAAAGAGGTGCGCACTGCCGTCGACGCCATTTCGTGGACCAGCAAGGTGACCGCCGGCGGCAAGCCTTTTCAGGGCAGCTGGCCTCTCTACAGCGTGGTCGCCGACGAGATGTGCACCGACTTCATGGCGCCGTTGCTGAGGGGCATCCTGTTGCCGAATCTGGAACGGGGGGAGAGCGTGACGCGATTCTGGTCGTCGCGCCTGGGTTGGCGGCGGGCAGCCGAGGCCGGGCCGACCACCGGCGAAATGCCGATCATGTTGTTCAACTCGGCCGAGGTCGATCGCGGCACCCGGTTCGTGGTCGGCCTGCCGATGCTGCCATCCGGCCTGCTGGGGGCGAATGCGCGGTCGACCGCCGACATCGACCCGACCACGCAGATCGACGTCGCCGAATCGGTGCGCGCGTCGGCCAACTTCCCGTGGGGATTCGAGCTGCCGTTGATCTCGGCGCACGCGCGCGCCGCCGCCGTCAGTCCCGATGAGGCATCCCCAACCGGCGTGCAATTGATCGACGGCGGCATCTTCGACAACACCGGCATTGATTCGTTCTCGTTCTTGCTGGCCAACCTCGACCGCTGGGCCAACAGCGCCGTCATCGATGAAAAGCTGCGCGACCGGGCGGGCGCCGTCCTGGACAAGCTCCGCCAGCGCGGCGTCGTGCTGGTCGAGATCGACTCGGGCGCCAAACCGGATCGCCCGGGGGCCTGGGCGCGCCGCCTGGGGCCGCTGCTGGCGCCGATGAACGCCATGAAGCTGGCACGTTTTGAACAGGCCAAGCTGACCCGCGCCTTTCACGTCAAGGGCATCGGCAACGTGCTGAACCCTCCCCCGGTCGACATCGGCGTTTCGCACCGTGACGACGCCCCGGACGGCGAAACCGGCGGCGCACGCGACGAGTCCTCGCGGGTCTTCCCGACGCTGAAGCTTGTCACCTTCCAGTGCAACTACGAAGACAACGTCATGACCGCCTGGGCGCTGGGCCCCAAGGACAAGGCCGCCGTGTTCGTGCGGTTCCTGTACGAGTTCGAGCCCAAGCTCCACGACCTGCGCCGGTCGTTCGAGGCCATCGAACGCGAGAAGAACGCCATCGACCGCCAGAACCGGGCCGCGCGGCTGGCCCGGGCATCGGCGGCCGGCAGCAGCGGTCCCGGCGCCGCCGCCTATACCCGGCTGGTGGCCAAGTCGACCTACCTCAAGAACCAGGTGCGCGATCACGAGAGCGCCGCGGTCGTGGCCGTCGCCGACGTGCTACGCGAAGCCGAGACCCGACGCGAGAAGGAGGCCGGCGAGAACCTGGTCGCCCTGGCCGACAAGAACCCCGCGTCCAACATCGTCCAGCAGGCGCCGCCGCCGCCCGCCCCCGCGGCCAACGCGGTCGCGCAGCGCCCCGCCTCCGTCCCGGTGACCGACATCCTTTATCCGTCGGCCGTGCGGACAGGGTCCGGCACCGGCGCCGGCACGTTGCCGGCCAATCGCGCCTACGGCATCCCCGCCGAAGGCTGGGTTTACGTCGGCCCCTTCGACAAGACGTCGTGGACCGAGACCTACTTCGACATCGCCAAGAGCGACCGCCCCGAGGATCTCAAAGCCCGCCGCATCGCGACCGCCGGCAGCATCTACGTCCGCACCGATCTACCCGACGACCACGGCCGCTTTGGTCGCGTCAAATACAGCCTCGCCAACGCCTCCAGGGTCATGGTCCTCGAGGTCCGCCACTGGCAGGACACCGACTACATCTGGGCCAGGGTCCAGTACGTCCAGACGCTGGGTTATCTGGGCGGGGCGGCGGCGCAATAGCGGTTCGCGACGTTGTTGTCGATCGTCCCCGGCTGATGCTGGTGGGGATCAACCCTGGCCTGCGTTCGGGGTTGACCGGTCACCACTTTGCCGGTCGCGGAAATCCGTTCTGGCGCCTCATTCATGCCGCCGGGCTGGTGCCGGTGCTGCTGGCGCCCGAGGACGATCAGCGGCTGGCAACCTACGGCGTCGCCTTGACCAATCTCTGTCCGCGCACGACGCGCACCGCCGCGGAGCTGACGCCGTCGGAGATTCAACGGGGACGGAGCGCTCTGGCCCGCAAGGTCGCCCGCTTGCGGCCCGCGGTGGTGGGCTTCGTGGGGATCAGCATTTACCAGACGTACTTCGGGCACAAAGTTAGCGGTGGTCCGGGCTTGAAGCCGGAGACCATCGCCGGCGCGCGGGTGTTCGTGGTTCCCAATCCGAGTGGCCTGAACGCCAGCTTTCCCGGCTTCAAACACAAGTTGATCTGGTACCGGCGGCTGGCGGCCTTTGTCGCCGGCGACGACCTTCAGGCTTCCTGAGCCGATAGCGCGTGAGCGAGCCCGCGCGCAACAATCGGGTGAGTTGCGGAGGATTGCTATGGTCTAGATCAGCCCCACGAATAAGGTATGCGGATCGCGCAGGTGGCTCCCCTCTGGGAGAGTGTGCCGCCAAAAACATACGGGGGGACAGAGCGGGTGGTGTCGTTCCTGACGGAAGAGCTGGTCCGTAAAGGCCACCAGGTCAGCTTGTTCGCCAGCGGTGATTCGCAGACGGCGGCGGAGTTGCTCCCCGTTGTGCCGAAGGCGCTGCGGCTCAACGGGGGCCCGCGCGATCACACGGCTTCGCACGTGATGATGGTTGAAGACGTCCGCCGCCGCGCCGCCGACTTTGACGTCATCCACTTTCACATCGACTACCTGCAATTTCTGGCCTCCTTCCGAAACACGCCTCACCTGACGACCCTCCACGGTCGCCTCGACTTTCCGGAGCTGCCGGCCCTGTACCGCCGGTTTGCCGACCGGCCAATCGTGTCCATCTCCAACGCGCAGCGGGCGCCGCTGCCGGAGGCCAACTGGGTGGGGACTGTCCATCACGGACTTCCGCTGGATCGGTTCAAGTTCCATCCCGAACCGGGGCGCTATCTCGCGTTCCTGGGGCGGATATCGCGCGAAAAGCGCGCGGATCTGGCCATCGCCATCGCGCGGCGCCTGGGGTTGCCGCTGAAGATCGCGGCCAAGCTGGACGCACAGGACCGTGACTATTACGGGTCGGTGGTTAACGAGATGAAGGACGATCCGCTGGTCGAGTTCGTGGGCGAGATCAACGACGGCGCCAAGGACGAGTTTCTCGGCGGCGCGCTGGCGCTGCTGTTCCCCATCGACTGGCCGGAGCCGTTCGGGCTGGTGATGATCGAGGCGCTGGCTTGCGGGACGCCGGTGGTCGCCTTCCGGCGCGGGTCGGTGC
>DASRQT010000279.1:0-44209 GCA_035696485.1 Polyangia bacterium
CGGCGGGTCCGGCGGCGACACGACCATGGGCACGGGCGGCGCCACGGATGCCGCGCCGCCTTCGGAGGGCGGGACCACGGTCCCTGATGCAAGCGGCGAGGCTGGCGGTCCTTCCGATCTTGCCGGTCCTTCCAATCTTGCCGACCTTGCCGACCTTGCCGACGACGCGTCCGTCGTTGGATGGGCAGGCGTTCCCGGGATCGAAGATCTGTCCACGGTGAAACCGACGGCCGGCTGCGGTCAGGATCCCGGACAGGCGCTGGGGAGCTGGGTGCAGCACACCATCGTGACGCCGATGACCCGCCTCGGTTCGATCACGCGCACGTACTTCGTCAAGCTGCCGGCAAACTACGATCGCAACAAGCCGTATCGCTTGATCTACGAAGGGACCAGCTGCGGCGGCGGTCCCACCGCCGTACCCGACTTCACCGCTCTGGCCGGCGCGGACGGGGTCATCGCGATCGCCATGCAGCGACGTGATGGCGTTCACACCGACGGACCGGGCGGTCCAAACTGCTTCGACGACTGGAACAGCATGTCCATCGAGTATCCTTTCTTCGAGACCATGCACCTGGCGGTCAGCAAGACGCTGTGCTTCGATGCCCATCGCGTCTTCATCGTCGGGCACAGCAGCGGAGCCTGGCTGTCGAATAACGTCGGCTGCTATTTCGGCAGCAAGTACATTCGCGCCATCTCTCCCCACGAGGGCGGATTTTCCCAGCAGCCCAATTACCCGGTCTACGGTCCGCCACCGACCGGCATGCCCACGTGCAATGACCTGCCCACGCCGGGTTTGTGGCAGCACAACCACGACGACCCCAACAATCCGATCAGCGCCAACATCCGCGCCATTACGCGCGCCCTGAAAGTCAATCGCTGCACGGACACGGATTTCGCCACCGCCAAGACCACGCTGTACGCGGCGCCCGGAACCAACGGCGTGTGCAAGCAGTACACGAGTTGCCCCAAGGAGTTCCCGATCGTGTTCTGCGATCCAGCCACTGGTGGCCACACGGGCAACATGATGTTCGGCGCGGCCTGGCAATTCTTCAAGGCGTTCTGACCGGACAACCGCGGGTGGCTCGCGGTAGGCTATCGGTCGCACATGCCCATCCTGTCTTCCTCCAACGATCTTGACGGCGCGGAGGCCGCTCTTGCGACGGCGGCCAACGGACCAGGAACCCCCAAGAAGCCCAGCTATCCGATCAGCCCTGCGCTGCGCACGTACCTCTCGCGGTGCCAGCGCGAGCTTGACCTGCCGGTCAGCTACGAACAGCTGCGCAGCTTTCGCGAAGCGGTTCCGCTGGCGGACGCCGAAGGGCGCGACTCGCTGTGGGAGACCGTGATCTATCCCAGCGAGGAGTTCACGACGCTGCGTAACGGCCTCAAGTACATCTACGCGCTGCTCAAGGTCGACGGCGATCTGTCGGTGATGGAGCACCTCTACATCGATCGGGTGGACTTCTGCAGCTTCGGGAACTCGTTGCCGTTCCGGATCCGGATCGTCAACGGCATCAACCAGAATCCTGACTACTTCTACATCAAGCAGGCGGATGCCTCGCGTGTTTATGGCCTGGAGCTCGAGCACCTGCTGTCGCCCAATCGCCTGAACTACTTCACGCACGCGGCGACTTTGGTCGAGGAGCACATCGCCGGTCTGCCGGGAGACGTCTTCATCGACAGGTGGCTGGGAAACCGCGAGCTGAAACCGATCCGCATCGCCAAGGAGCTGGTGAAGTTCAACGAACGCTGTTTCATTCGCCTGCTGGGCGACATGCGCAGCTACAACTTCGTCGTCGTCCTCACCCCCGACTTCGAGGGCTGGCAAGTGCGGATCCGGGCGATGGATTTCGACCAGCAGTCGCACAGCGGCCGGCGCACGTTTTACCTGCCGCAGTTCTTCAAGGAGAACCTGGCGCTGGTGAAGTTCTGCACCCAGCAGCTGGACATCAAGACCGCCTATCAATACCAGCGCGAGGAGCGCACGTTGATGCTACAGCGCTATGAGCTGGCGCAGGTGCGGCTCGACCTGCTGCTGGATACCATGGAAGGCGACGTCATCGCTCCTGTCGAGAACTTGATTCCGCTGCGGCAAGATCTGGCCCGGCACTTCGAGGACGACCGGTTCCTCGCCTGCGAGTCGATGGGCGCGCTGGTGCGCCAGAATCTGCGCCATGTCCGCGACGAGGACCACCGCACGCGGCCCTGACCTCAAGGCCCGCATTGCGCCCGCCGTCGCCGCGCCTCGGTGGCGTCGGTGCCGTCGGGATAGCGGCGCTGGTACTCGTCGGCGAGCCTGCGTACGGCCGCGCAGTCCGGCGGTGCCAGACGAATCAGCCAGCCCAGGGCCAGGGCGTCGCGGCTGGAGCCGGGGTAGCGGTCGCGGAAATCGTCCAGGCAGCGGCGTGCCGCGGTGGCGTCCCCGGCACGGGCCTGCACCTCGCAGCGCAGGAAACGCGCCGGCTCGCGCAGGGCCGGCTCGCGATCGCTGGCCAGCAGCTCGTCCAACCACCGCGCGGCGCGGTTGTGATCGCCGGCGCGAAGCGCCAGCTGCGCCAGCTCATAGCGGGCGACATCCTGCAGCGGACCGGCGGCGCCGGCCGTGATCACCTGTTCCAGTGCGCGCTGGGCATCGGACCAATCACGCCGGCGCATCGCCGCCTCGGCCTCACGATAGATCCGCTCCGCGCCGGCGACGGCCGGCGACGCCGGTGCGGCAACCGCGGGAGCCGCCAGCACGGGCCGAACCGGCACCGGAGGCGCCGCCGGCGGCGCGGGCATTGCGTGCGGTATTGGCAACGGCGGTTCGGGCGGCGGGGCGACATCAGCCACTTCGTTTGCAAGATCCGCCAGGCGCGCGACGCGGCGGGTGTCCTCCGGCGCCGGGGCGGACGGAGCCGCCGCGAGCGGCGTGGGGCGCGCGGGGGCAGGCCGGATCGCCACGTCGTGATCCGTCAGAAACGCCGCGGTCTGCGACGACACGCGCGCAATGGCCGGCGTACCACTGCTCCAGGCCTGTCCCGACGAAAGGATTCGCGGCGGACCCTCGTTCGGTTGCACCACCACGCGGCCGTGTGCAACGGAGACGCGGCTCTGCTGTCCCTGCACCTCCACCGCGAACAGCGTCCCAACCACCTCGGTCACAGCACCCGGCGAATGAATGCGCAGCCGTCCCGTGCGCTGGTGATCGAAATCCGCCACCAGCGTTCCCGCGTCCAGCCTGACGTCCAGCACATCCTGCGCCGCCGACACCACCGCCACGTCAGCGCCGCCCCGCAGAGTCATCCGTGTCCGCTCCCCGACACGGGCCCGCACTATCGTGCCGGCCGCGGTCTGCAGCCGGGCGAATCGATGCGCCAGCAGCTGCCGAGGGGGGGGGCCGCCGCTCGCTCCCACGATCTTGTAGGGCTCGATCAACGCGGGCGCGGGTGCCGGTGGCGCCGGTGGCGCCGGCGACTGCCGTGACACGGGCGCCGCAATCGGTGGTGGGGGATTCGGAATCAGGGGTGCCTGCGGGACTCCGCGCACAGCCAGGACCCAGGCCACGGCGCCGGCCGCCAGCACGCTGCCGACGGCAGGCCCACGCCATCCGCGCAACCACGCCAACATCATCTGAAGGGGCCGCGTGTCGTGTCCAGGATGATGCCTGGCCGCCGCCACCCGCGCCGCGGTCTCGTCGAACTCGGGAGCCAGCCGGGCCAGAAGTCGCGCGCGTCGAACGTCGTCAAGCGGCGTCGCGCCGAGACGAACGTCCGCCGCCGTTTGCTCCAGCTGCGCCTGCACCTGCTGACAGGCCGCGCATCGGCGGAGGTGCCCCTCCACGCGCAGGCGTGTGGTCGTGTCCGCCGTGGCCACGCCCATCAGCATGAGCTCCTCAACCTCGGCGCACGCCGCGCCGGATGCGCGCCGGTCGCCGGTCATCGTCCCTCCCGTCGCCACGTGCGCACGCGCGTTGCCAGCACCTGCAGCTCGCGATGCGCGTGTCGCACGCGCTGGGCGACGGCGGCCGGCGTCGCGTTGGTCAGCTCGCCGATCTCCTCCAGTGACAGGCCGTCCACGGTCCGCAGCAGGAACGCGATGCGCTTCTTCGGCTTGATGCGATCAAGCATCGCGAACGCGGCGGCCAGCCGTTGTCGCTCGGCCGCGCGCACCTCGGGCGAGGCGTGGGCGTCGACAAGGTCGTTCAGATCCTCGGCGCCGAGGGGGTAGGGGTGTCGCCGCCGCCGCTTGAGGTGATCGCTGGCGGTGTTGAGTACGATCCGGTAGAGGAATGTGCGAAAGCTGGCGTCGCCCCGGAAGCGCGGCAGCGCGCGAAACAGCTCCATGAAGATCTGTTGCAGTAGATCCTCGCGTTCTGGATCGGGGCCGATCAACCGGCCCAGCCGACCCCAGACCAGATCCACGTAGCGCCGGTACAGATCATCGAAGGCCTGGCGATCGCCGCCGGCGACGCGCGCCACCAGCGATTCATCGCTGCCCATCGCCAGCAGCGGACCGGGTGCAAGCCTGCCCAGGCGCGACATGGCCCAGCGGGAAAAGACCTCCGCCGGCGGCACGAGCAGCGCGCCGAAGGCGGTCACGACGCGCCTCCCTGCCAGCGCGCCCCCACACCCAACCAGAAGATGAATGGCCCCGCGGTCATCACGGGGTCGCCGGCCGCCCGAAACACCACCTTCTCGCGGTAGACGTCACAGGCAGCAAGCGCGGTCCAGCGCACGCCGCCTGCCAGCGCGCCCGATATCCCCACGGTGGCAAAGCCGCCGAGCAGTGTCCCCCAACCACCGTCGAGGCCTGTGGTGCCATACATCCGCGCGGCAGCGCCGGCGCCCAGCTCCAGCTGGTGCCAGCGCACCCGCGGCCCCAGGCGCGCCGGAAACGTCGACAGCGCCAGCTCGTGATCGCGCCACGGCGCTGTCGCCCGCGCAAAGCCCAGCGACAGGCCGAGGCCCCAAGTGGTCGCCGGCGCTGTCGTGTCCCCCCGGTGCCGCAGCCCAAGCACCAGATCCGCGGTGGGTTCAAGGCTGGCCGCGCGGCCGTTGAGACCGACGCTGAGGCCCGGCACCAACGCGACGCCGAACAGCGCTGCTGACCCCGCACCCGGAGCAGCCAGCGCCGCCTTGGCCTTGGTAACGACCGCCGCCGACGGTGGCGGCCGCGTGACATCCACGATCGCCAGCGCCACCAGACGCGCCGCTTCGGTGGGTTGCCGGCCACCCACCGCAACCTCCAGACGCCCCGCGGCGGTTTCCACCACGACGGCGCCCAGCGTCCCCGCCGGCTGCACCCGAACCGGCGCCGCGACGGCATCAGCCGCGCGGACCACCGGCAGGCGCGCCTCCACCGCGGTCACCAGCTGCTCCGACGAGAACGGCAGATCGCCCGGCTGTTGCAGCGTCAGGCGCACCGGCAACTCGCCACCGGATGCGACACCCCCGCACAGCGTGGTGACCACGGCGACCAGACGCAGTGTCGATTGGCGGCCGGGCTGTCGGGCGGTGGTATTCACGCTCCCCCTTTAGTCTGCGAGGCCGCCCAGAACTTGAAAGTCTTTTGTCGGCCGGCGAGGAATTCGTGTTGCAGCGCGCCGCCGGAAAAATGAGTCAAACGCCTCATATCACGCCCGCATCTGGTCCCGTACGCTCGCTCCACAACTGAACGAAGGAGCGAGAAAAATGCCGAAAGTATCGAAAATGAGCGCGACCAAGGGTGGCGATCATGGACCTGTTGTCGCGTCAGAATGACACCCGACGTTGATCAGCAGGGCGGTGTAATAAACGGTCGCGCGCTGCTGCTCGTCGAGACCGAGGCGTTCGGCCACCCGCAAACCGATCAGGCACTGCCGCAGCACGTGCTCCATCGGCTGTCCGAAACCAAGATCGATGCCCAGCGAGAGTGCGGCTACCAGCTCCGCCAGTCGAACCGGCGCGTGATCGAGGTTGACGGACACCCGGCCATCCTAGTTGAAGGCGGCGTCTTGCCAATCGATGTTTGGCGGTACCGCCGCCCACTTGACAGGGCATTGACGGCGGCCGACGCTGACCGCATGTCGACAGGAATGAAACAGGGTCAAGCATCCGTCACGGTTCCTGTGCTTCTGGCTGCTTTCGTTTCGCTGCTGGCGATCGCGTCGCCGGCTGCTGCGGCGGACTCGCCGATCGGGACCTGGGTGAAGAAGGCCGAGGGGGGCAAGTCCGAGATGACCATGACGATCGAGACCTGGGGCAGCAACAAGGCCAAGCTGACCTATCACCTGAAGCAACAGAACATCGTGCTGACCATCGTGGCCACGCTGGATGGAACCGACGCGCCGGTGCTGATAAACGGCAAGCCTTCGGGCGAGACCATGGCCATCACGCTGGTCGACAAACGGCACTCGTCAACCGTCATCAAGATGAATGGAAAGCTATTCGGAACCTCGAGAGGGTCGTTCTCCGAAGACTTCCAGACCCTGACGGTTGAGAACGACTTCACCCAGACGGTCGGCGGGAACACGGCGGGCAGGTCGAGCGAGGTCTGGACCCGCAAGTAGCCGCCGCCGTCGCTCCGTCGCCGATCAGCGGGACTCGTACACGGCAACGGCGGGAAGCTCGACGGCGGTGAGAAATCCTCCCGTCCCGCTCCCGGTGTCGGTGCCGATCACGTTCTCCCCTATGAACGCGTCGCAGGGATCGAGGGGGGTATAGGAGGAAATCTCCTGCGGCAGGAACTCTGTGGGGGTGTGACCGAAGACGACGCGTTTGCCGCGGTAGTTGCGGAAGAAATCTTCGGTGCGAATCCAGAGCAGCACCAGGCGGTTACCGACCTCGGACGGGTGCAGGAAGCGATCGCCGTCGCGCGGCAGGCCGGCATGCACATAGATTGCGTGCGCGTCCTCGTACCAATCTGGCAGCCCGTCCAGCCAGCGCACCACCGCGTCGGGGAAAAATGATCCGGTCGTCAGCGCCATCATGTCTTCCTTCCTCGGCTGCTCCGAGCTGGTCGGCGCCGCACCACCCGTGAAGCTGCGAACGGTGGCCAGGCACCCGTTGCCCGGCGCCAGCACAAACTCGTCCCAGCCCTCCTTGCACACCCGCACCCAGGAATCTTCATGGTTGCCGCGCAGGCAGACCACCTTCGCAGGTGTCCGACCGGGGAACGACATCAGTTGTTCAACGATGTCCTTCGACCGGGGGCCACGATCCAGGTAATCGCCCAGAAAGACCAGGGTGTCGTCCGCGTCCAGCGCCGGCAGCCGTCCCAGCACCCGGGACAGGTGCTCGGCCTCGCCGTGAATGTCGCCAATCGCAAACGTGCGCCCTGCCATGTTCCGGGGACCATACGTCCGAAAGCACCCTCAGGCGCGAAAGATCAGGGTAGCGGGCTGACGCCCTCGGGCCCGATGATCCCCGTCATCGAGGGGCGGCCCGTCTGATACGGCGCGTTGGACCAAGCGGCCTAAGTCCGTGACATCCCTGCGTTGATGCGAGAAACAGTGCCTGATAGCGGTGCTGCACGCGTCTGTTTTAGAAACCAGCTTCCGTCTCTCCATCCCCAAGCAGGAAGTGCCATGCGAACAGCCCGTGTTTTTTTTCAGCTCCTGGCGATCATGGCGGCCGCGTCTCTGGGCGCGTGTACACCGAGTGACCCGGTTCCAGCCGCAGGGACCGGCGGCAAGGGAACCGGCGGCGCAGCGTCAGGAACGGGGGGATCGGTAGGTTCCGGAGGATCCGGTCCCGACACCGGAACCGGCGGCAGCGTCGGCTCGGGCGGCAGCGTGGGCAGCGGGGGTTCCGTCGGGAGCGGCGGTTCGGGCGGGGGCACCGATAGCGGCACGCCCGCCGACGGTAGCGTGGCCGATGTCCCGGTTGGAGATGGCGGCGTCGTGCCTGCGCAGCCCAGCCCCGGCTGTGGCATGCCGGCCAGCCAGGCCCTGGCCATGTACATTCGCAAGACCATCATGGTGGGCACGCGGTCCCGCGTTTACGACCTCTACCTTCCCACCGGCTACGACCCCATGCGCCCCTATCGCCTGTTGTTCATGGCGCATGGCTGCGACGGCAGCATCCCGTTCCACATCGAGACCATCACCAAGGGCGATGCCGTCATCGTCGCGCCGCGCGCGGCCAGCTCGACGGGATTCGGGGGCGGCTGCTTCGATACCGGTCCCGGGTCGGCCAGCCTGAGCGAAAACGGCTATTTCGACGAGATGCTCAAGGACGTGTCGACGAAGACCTGCGTGGACATGAAGCGCGTGTTCATCGCCGGCCACAGCAGCGGTTCGTGGCTGTCGAACCTGCTCGGCTGCACCCGCGCCGGCGTGCTGCGCGGCCAGGGCAACACCGCCGGCGGGCTGCCCGTGGTTCCCACCTGCGCCGGTCCCATCGCGGCCATGCTGGAGCACGACATGATGGACCCTCAGAATGCCTATATGGAAGGCATCAAGGCCCGCGATCGCATCCTCGCCATCAACAAGTGCGGCACCACCACCGTCCCCTACGATTACGACGGTGATCCGGCGACGCCATCGCCCTGTGTGATGTACCAGGGCTGCCTGCCCGGTTACCCGGTGGTGTGGTGCCCGACCACCGGCAAGGGCCACTCGGACCAGGTCGGCCCGCCGTTCCCGCAGATGAGCAAGCTGGGCTTCTGGAAGTTCTGGTCGCAGTTCTAGCCGGTTCGGTGCGCTGAAAGGGCCCGGCTGACGGCCCGCCCCTGCCGCTCGGCAATTGGGCTACTATCCGAACCCAATTTCCCAGGGGAGGGCCGCGCCATGACCATCATCGATCGCGTAAAGAACATCTGCCTGCGGCCCAAGACCGAATGGGAGGTTATCGCCCTTGAACCCGCGTCCACCGGGAACCTGATCGGAGGCTACGTCGCCCCGCTGGCCGCGATCGGCGCGGTGGCCGGTTTGATCGGGCGTTCATTGATCGGTGTGACGCTGCCGTTTGCCGGCACCTTTCGCGTGCCGCTGGTGGGCAGCCTGGTCACGGCGGTCTTCACGTTCGTGATGGCCATCGTCGGGGTCTTCGTGCTTTCCCTCATCATCAATGCGCTGGCCCCCAGCTTCGGTGGTGAGAAGAACGGCACACAGGCGCTGAAGGTGGCGGTCTATTCCTACACTCCGGCCTGGGTGGCGGGGGTGCTGCAAATCCTGCCGATGCTGAGCTTCCTGGGTCTGCTCGCGGGGTTGTATGGCCTGTACCTGCTGTACCTGGGTCTTCCGCGCTTGATGAAATGCCCGCCCGACAAGGCCGTCGGCTACACCGTGGTGATCGTGCTGTGCGCCATCGTGCTGGGGATTGTCATCAGCGCGGTCGGGGGCGTGATCGCCGGCGCGGGCATGTACGGCGCCGGCGCCATGACCGGCGCGATGGGGCGCCACGGGGGCGCTTCGGACGTGCAATTCGACAGGGACAGCATGCTGGGCAAGCTGCAGGACCTGGGAAACAAGATGGAGGCCAGCAACAAGAAGATGGCAGCCGCAGAGAAGAGCGGTGACCAGAAGGCGCAGGTCGCGGCAGCGATGGAGGGTCTGGGCACGTTGCTGGGTGGCGGCAAACACGTCGACCCGATCGGCATCGAGCAGCTGAAGCCCTTCGTGCCCGAGACGTTCGCGGGGCTACCGAAGAAGAGCAGCAGCGCCGAGAAGACCGGCGTGGCCGGTCTCAACGTCTCGAAGGCCGAGGCCAGATACAGCGACGGCGCGCAAAAGAACGTGACGCTGGAGATCTCGGACACCGGCGGCGCCAGCGGCTTGCTGGGACTGGCGGGGTGGGTTGGCGTGCAGGGCGAGAAGGAAGACGACCGCGGGACCGAACGAACCGCGAAGGTGGACGGCCGTCTGGTTCACGAGAAGGTGTCCAAGACCGGCGGCGCCAACGAATTTGGCGTCGTCCTGGGCGACCGTTTCGTCGTGAGCGCCACCGGGAACGGCGTCGGCATCGGCGAGCTCAAGACAGCCCTCGCGCAGCTCGATCTCGGCAAGCTCGAGTCGATGAAGGACGTCGGCGTCACCAAGTAGTGCGGTTTTGTCCAGCAGACCGATCGTCTTCAAGAGCGCGCACCGGATCAAGTTCTCCGACCTCGATCCCTACAATCACGTGAGCACGGCGAAGTACGCGGCCTATTTCGTCGATCATCGGATGGAGGGCCTGCGTGACCATATCGGTTGGGATCTGAAGACCCTCGGGACGTTGCCGTTCATGGTCTGGGTGCGGCGAATGGAGATCGACTTCCTGCGGCCGGCTCGGGGCGATCAGGAGATCACCATAACGTCATTCGTGAGCGAGTTTCGCGGGCCCGATGCGCTCATCGAGTGCACCATGGTCGATTCCAGCGGCAAGAATCTGTCCCGGTGTCTCATGACCGTTGCCCATGTCGACAGGGAGACCAATCGCGCGACCGATTGGCCGCCCGACCGCATGGCGGTGTTTTTCGAAAAAGAAGCCACCTGAGATGGGGGTGCACATCCGCTACCGGGTGATGAGGGACAAGTAGGCTCAGCCCCAGCGGAAGATCCGCAGCGCGGCGACGAACGTCCCCACGCCCCACGCCGCGAGGATGGCCAGCGGTCGCGCCACCTGCGCAAGGGATGCGCCGTCGATCATGACCGCCCGCAACCCGTCGTTGAGCGCGGTCAGCGGCAGCAGCGCCAGCGCGGGCTGAATGACCTCGGGGAAGTGCGTGGCCGAGAAGAAAACGCCCGACAGCACGAACATGGGCATGGTGACGGCGTTCATGAGGCCGTTGATGGTTTCGCTGTTCTGCGCGCGGCTGGCGACCAGGATGGCCAGGCCCGCGAAGGCCAGCGCCCCGGCCGTCACGACCACGACCAGCGCGGCCCAGCTGCCGGTGACGCGAACGTCGAAGGCCAATCGCGCGAACACCAGGATGACACCCACCTCCAGCGGCAGGGAGCCCATGCGCGCGATGACCTGCGCCAGCAAGAGGTCGCGACGCCGCATCGGCGTCGCCATCAGACGCTTGAGCAGCTTGCGCAGGCGCATGTTCACGATCACCCAGCCGATGCCCCACATCGACCCCGACATCAGGTTCATGCCGATGAGGCCCGGGATCAGGAAGTCGATATAGCGGGAGCCGCGCTCGGTGACCGGTTCGTCGCGCACGGCGCGCGCATCCTTGCGGCCGGCCTCGCGCTGGAGGGCGTCGTCGACCGCCAGGCGTGCCAGGCGCCCGTCGGTCACCGCCGGATCGTAGCGGTAGCCGAGGGGCGCGTCGGGCGTCGCGCCCGGCACCACCAGCAGCGCCACCTTGCCCGCGCGCAGGCGGCTACGCGCGGCCGCCTCGTCGACCCGCTGAACCTGAAAACCGGCCTTGCCCAGGGCACGCGCGACCTCGTCCGCGCGCGGCCCCTCCATCACGCCGACGGCGATCGGCTCGGGCCCGCGGCCGCGGAAGGCGAGGCCCAGGCCAAGTGAGAGCAAGATCGGGAAGCCGAAGACCCAGAACAGCACGCCCGGCTCGCGAATGGATTCGCGCACGCGCGCCAGCGTCAGATGGTAGAGCGCCTTGCCTTCAGGCATCGCGCAGCGATCTCCCGGTCAGCGCCACGAACACGTCCTCCAGCGTCCCCTCCGGCGTTCCGACGTGCTGGTCGATGAGGGCGCGCGGCGTGCCCTCCTGGATAACGCGGCCGTGATCGACGACGGCGACCCGATCGCACAGGCGCTCGGCCTCGTCCATGTAATGCGTCGTCAGTAAAACCGTGCCGCCGCGTTGCCTGTAGGCGCTGACCAGCTCCCAGACCTGGCGACGCGACTGGGGATCAAGGCCGGCGGTCGGCTCGTCGAGGAACAGCAGCTCCGGATCGCCGACGACCGCGCACGCCAGGGCCAGACGCTGGCGCTGGCCACCCGACAGCTTGCCGACCCAGGCGGTGCGTTTTTCCTGCAGCTGCACCTCGTCCAGCAGCGTCTGCAACGGTCGCGGCCGGCGGTAGAAGCTGCGGAACAGTTGCAGCGTCTCCTCGACCGATTGTTTCTCGGACAGTTGCGTCTCCTGCAAGGCGACGCCGATCCGCTCGCGCAAGGCGGCGCCGTCGCGCTGCCAGGTCAGGCCGAAGACCTGCACCACGCCGGATGTCGGCGCGGCCACGCCCGAGAGGATCTCGACCGTCGTCGTCTTGCCGGCCCCGTTGGGACCGAGGACGCCAAAACATTTGCCTGCCGCGATCGTCAGATCGATTCCGTCCACAGCCACCACGTCGCCGCGTGGCCCTCGCCCGCCCCCGCGGCCCCCGGGGTAAACCTTGCGCAACGCGCGGCAGACAACGGCATCCACGTCCAGGGTGTTGTTCCACGAGTGGGGACCGGGAGCAACTCATCGACTACGGTGGGGGAGCCTGGGCAGAATTGCTGTGGTTGTCGACCGTTAGCTATGCTACAGATACCCGGTGAAACGTATCGCTTGGCTGTTTGCGCTGGTCCTGGCGCCTACCGGATGCACTCGCGGCGACGCGGCCATTGGTGCGGGCCCGCCCCCGCCACCGGACGTGCTGGTACACACCGTCCAGCCGGAGGATGTTCCCATCTACGCCGAATCGGTCGGCACCATCGACGGCTCGCTGAACGCCGAGGTGCGCGCGCGCGTGGCCGGGGTGGTCACGTCCCAGGCTTACAAGGAGGGGACGTTCGTCAGCAAGGGCCAGCTTCTGTTCACAATTGACCCTTCGCTGACCGCCGCCGCGGCCAAGAAGGCGCTGGGCGATGTGGATGGCGCGGCCGCCGCCCTGGCCAAGGCCGAGAGTGACCTCAAACGCATCGAGCCGCTGACCCACCAGGGCGTGGCTAGCCAGCAAGATCTCGACAACGCGCGCGCCGCCCGGAACCTGGCCCAGGCCAACCTTGTGTCGGCCACGGGTGGCCGGGAGACCGCCAGCGCGAACCTGTCGTACACGCGCATCGTGGCGCCCGTCGCCGGGCTGGCTGGAATCGCAAAGGCCAGGCTGGGATCGCTGGTCGGGCAGGGTGAGGCGACCCTGCTGACCACCGTCTCCCAGGTCAACCCGGTGCGTGTCAGCTACGCGATCAGCGAACAGTGGTACCTGTCCGATCCCAGGAAGTTCCAGGGCGGCGGTAACGCCCCGGCGGTGCTGGAGCTGGTGCTCGCGGACGGATCCACCTATGCGCATCGCGGGAAGGTGACGTTCGCGGATCGCCAGATCGACCCGTCAACCGGCACCTTGACGGTCGTGGCGTCGTTCCCCAATCCGGATGCGCTGCTTCGACCCGGCATGTACGCCAAGCTTCGCGATGTTCGCGAGCTCAAAAAGGCGGTCGTCTGCATCCCACAAAGGGCGGTCGCCGAGCTGCAGGGCGCCGCCCAGGTGATGGTCGTCGGCGCCGGCAACAAGGCGGAGACTCGCGCCGTCGTCACGGGCGAGCGAGTAGGCAGCCGGTGGGTCATCAAGTCCGGCCTGCGGCCCGGCGAGCGCGTGATCGTTGAAGGTCTGCAGAAGGTGCGCAACGGCGTGGTGGTCACGCCCAAAGCGATGCCCGTCACGGCAGCGATCAACGCTGGGCCCGCGGGCGCCGCGACCAAGGCGCGCTGAGGTGGGCGAGTTCTTCGTTCGCCGGCCCATCGTGGCGATCGTTCTGTCGATCGTCACGGTGTTGCTGGGCGTGATCGCGCTGCGCGACCTGCCCATCTCGCGCTTTCCCGATATCGTTCCGCCCGAGATCCAGGTCAACGCGACCTTCACCGGCGCCGACGCGGTCACGGTCGAGCAATCGGTCGCGACACCGCTGGAGCAGCAGATCAACGGCGTCGACAACATGCTGTACATGCGGTCGATCAACTCGAACGACGGCACCATCGATCTGCGCATCACGTTCGCGGTCGGCACCGACGTCAACACCGACAACGTCCTGGTGAACAACCGCATCGCACAGGCCAACGCGCAGCTTCCGAACGACGTCAGAGTCTCGGGCGTCAACGTGCGCAAGGCGACCACCACGCCGACGCTGCTGGTGGCGCTGCACTCGCCGAGGAACACGCGCGATGCCACCTTCCTGGGCAACTACAACACCATCAACCTGCGCGACGCGCTGCTGCGGGTCCCCGGCGTGGGGCTGGTCAACACGTTCGGCGCCGCCGACTACGCCATGCGCATCTGGGTGAATCCGGACAAGCTGGCGCGCCTCGGCTTGACGGTGGCCGATCTGTCGACCGCGGTTCAAAAGCAGAGCACGGTCAATCCCGCCGGGCAGGTCGGCGCCGAACCGGCGCCGCCGGGACAGGAGTTCACGTACAACGTGCGCGCCGAAGGGCGGCTGACAACCCCAGAGGAGTTCGCGCAGATCGTGGTGCGAGAGAATCCCGACGGCTCGCTGGTGCGGCTTGCCGACGTCTCTCGCATCGAGCTGGGCGCGCAGACCTACAAGCAGATCGCCCGCTACAACGGCTCGCAGGCCTCGCTGATGGCGGTTTACCAGGCCCCGGGATCGAACGCGCTCGACGTCAAGGAGCGGGTGAGCGCCACGTTGCAGGAGCTGAGCGCGCAGTTCCCCGACGACGTCGCCTACACCATCTCGCTGGACACGACGCTGGCCGTGCAGCAGGGCATCAGCGAAATTGTCGAGACGCTGCTGGCGGCTGTGCTGCTGGTGCTGCTGGTGGTCTACGTCTTCTTGCAGAGCTGGCGCGCGACCCTGATCCCGTTGCTGACGGTTCCGGTGTCGTTGATCGGCGCGTTCGCCGTGTTCCCCTTGCTCGGCTTCTCGGTCAACACGCTGTCGCTGTTCGGCCTAATGCTGGCCATCGGACTGGTGGTCGACGACGCCATCGTCGTGGTCGAGGCGGTCGAGCACCACATCGAGCAGGGCATGTCACCGCGCGACGCCACCGTGCGCGCCATGAAGGAGGTGACCGGCCCGGTGGTGGCCATCGCCCTCATCCTGGCGGCGGTGTTCATTCCGGTGGCGTTCATCGGCGGGGTCACCGGGCGCCTCTACCAGCAATTCGCGCTGACCATCGCCATCTCGGTCCTCATCTCGGCCTTCAACGCGCTCACGCTCAGCCCGGCCCTGTGCTCGATGCTGCTCAAGCCGCGCGCGTCGGGTGGCCTGCTCGGCAGGGCGTTCGGCGGCTTCAATCGCGCGTTCGACGCGACCAGAGGGCGCTACCTCGGTCTGTCGCGGTCCCTGGCCCGGCGCGCGGTGCTGGTCATCGTGCTGCTCGCGGCGTTCACCGGCGTCGCCGTCGCCACCGGTCGCAAGCTACCGACCGGTTTCATCCCCGAGGAGGACCTCGGGTACATGTACGTGAACGTTCAGCTCCCCGACGCGGCGTCGCTGCAGCGGACCGACGAAGTCTGCAAGCAGGTGGAGTCCATCCTGGCCAGCACCGACGGGATCGAGAGCTATTCGACCATCGCGGGGTTCAGCCTGGTGAGCCGGGTGTCGGCGTCCTACAACGGATTCTTCTTCGTCACGCTCAAGCCGTGGGCAGAGCGGACCACCGACGCGACCAAGCTCGGGTCCATCCTCAAGAAACTGAACGGGCGCCTGGCGGCGATGCCGCAGGCGCGCGCCTTCGCCTTCACGCCACCGGCGATCCCCGGCATCGGCACGGCTGGCGGGTTCAGCTTCATGCTGCAGGACCGCCGCGGCGGCACCGTGCAGGAGCTGGAGTCCCAGATCGATCGCTTCCTGCAAGGCGCCAGGAAGCGCCCGGAGATCGGCACCATCAACTCGACGTTCAGCACGCGCGTGCCGCAGATCTACGTGCAGGTCGACCGAGAGAAGGCGCTGAAGCAGGGCGTGGACATCGCAGATCTGTACGCGACCTTGCAGGCCTTCATGGGCAGCGCCTACGTGAACGACTTCAATCGCTTCGGCCGGCAGTGGCGGGTCTACCTGGCGGCCGATCCCGCCTTTCGCACCGACGCCGCCGACATGGGCAAGCTGTACGTGCGCAACAAGCTGGGGCAGTCGCTGCCGCTGTCCACGCTGGTCAAGCCCGTGAGCACGAACGGGCCGGAGTTCACGAATCGCTTCAACCTGTTCCGTTCGGCCGAATTGACCGGCGGCGCGGCGCCCGGCTACAGCTCGGGCCAGGCCATGACCGCCCTCGAGGAGGTGGCACGCGATACCCTGGCGGTCGGCTACGGCTATAGCTGGAACGCGCTGTCCTATCAGCAGAAGGTGGCGCCGTCCCCCGTGCCCACGTTCGTGTTGGCAATCATCGTGGTGTTTCTGATCCTGGCTGCTCAATACGAGAGCTGGTCGCTCCCGTTCAGCGTGCTGCTGGGGACGCCGATCGCCGTCATGGGCGCATTCACCGGGCTGGCGGTCGCGAAACTGGAGCTGAACGTGTACGGGCAGATCGGCCTCATCATGTTGATCGGCCTGTCGGCAAAGAACGCGATCCTCATCGTGGAGTTCGCCAAGGCCGAGCGCGAGCGCGGCAAGCCGGCGCTGGAGGCGGCGCTGGCTGCTGCCAAGCTGCGGCTGCGGCCCATCCTCATGACGGCGTTTGCGTTCATCCTGGGCTGCGCGCCGCTGCTCATCGCCGGCGGCGCGGGCGGCATCTCGCGGCGCATGCTGGGCGTGGTGGTGGTGTTCGGCATGCTCGCGGCCACGTTGCTGGGTGTCTTTCTCACGCCCGCGCTGTTCGTCATGGTCGACAGGCTGGCGCAGCGCAAGCGTCCGGCCAAGGTGGTCGCCGCGCCCGTGGTGGAGGCGTGACCGTTTTGAAGAAACACGGACCCACTGCGGGAGGCAACCTGGTGGAGCTGGCGGCCAAGTTGCGCATCGCCTTTGCGCTGGTGACGCGCGCGCAGCGACAGGACGTTCCCGGCAAGCTCACGGCCGTGCAGCTGTCCGCGCTGTACAAGGTCGATCTGTTTGGCCCGCTGCGCCTCGGTGACCTGGCGGCGCGCGAGCAGGTGGCGGCCCCGACGATGAGCCGTGTCGTCGCGTCCCTGGAGGTCGGCCTCCTGGTAAGGCGGCGCGCCGACCCGAGCAGCGCGCGGTCCTCCCTCATCAGCATCACCGCAAAGGGGCGTCGCCAGATCGATGCCGTTCGGCGCGACCGCACCGACGTCATGACGTGTCGACTGACGGCGCTAGGGTGGAACCATCAGCGTGCGCTGGCAGCGGCCTTGCCGGCCCTGGAGGCGCTCGCGGAGAGCGCCACCCCGGGCGTCGCCGCGCGCGAAGTCGAGCGCACCCGCCGCGCCCGCGGGCTTGCATAGTCAAGCCGCTGAATCCGAGCAATTCGGTATTGCCTCCACGCTCCATCGAACTTAGGTAGGGGAGGGGGCCTATCCCCACGAGGGTGTATTCATGCGAATGACATCAAGGCTCTGGTTTCCGATCATGGTCGTCAGCATGGCCGTCAGCGCGGGCTGTGCTCACAAGCGCCCGGAAGCCCGGGCAGAGGCCCGGGCAGAGGCACGAGAGGAGCGCCGCGAGCGCGCGATGGAACCTCGAGGCGACTGGGTCAAGCTCGGCGAGCGCTGGGTCGACGGCGCTCACGATCGTGACGTGATCCAGGTCGGCGCTCGCGAGGGCAGGTTCCGCAAGATCAGGATCGTCGTCGAGAACAGTGCCCTCGAGATGTACGACGTGGTCGTCATCTTCGGCGACGGCACGCCCTTCTCGCCGCACACCCGCCACGTCTTCAATCCCAACACGCGCTCCCACGTGATCGATCTCCCGGGCAGCGACCGCGTCATTCGCAGCGTGGAGTTCCGGTACGGCAACCTGCCCGGGGGCGGCCGCGCGCTGGCGGAGGTTTGGGCGAGCTGATTCAAACGGAGGTGTCACCATGAAGAGATTCGTCGCCTTCTTGCTGGTGTCCTTTATTGTCGCGCCGGCCGTGGCGGCAGACAGCGTCAAGCTGGCCATCACCGGACCCTTCAGCGGCGGTTCGGCGCCGATGGGGATCTCGATGCGCGACGGCGCCAAGCTGGCCATCTCCGAGATCAACGCCGCCGGCGGCGTTTCCGTTGGCGGCGCCAAGCTGAAGATCGAGGCCATCGAGCGCGACGACGAGGCCAAGAACGAGCGCGGCGCACTGATCGCTCAAGAGCTGGCGTCGATGCCCGACCTGTCGGGCGTCATCGGCACCGTCAACACCGGCGTGGCCATGGCCGGCGACCGCCACATCAAGGAGAAGGGCATCACCAAGATCATCACCCCGGCGGCCGGTTCGGCGTCGATGAGTCAGTGGGTGGGCAAGGCGCCCGACCTGTCGATCTTCCGCTTCGCCGCCGATGACGGCATCCAGAGCGCGATGGTGGTGGAGGAGGCGATCAACCGGAAGTTCACCAAGGTCGCCATCCTCCATGACGCCACCAACTACGGCGTCTCGGGCCGCGAAGACCTGCTCAAGCAGATCAAGAAGCAGGGCGACAAGCTGACCGTGGTGGCCACCGAGAAGTTCAACATCGGTGACAAGGACATGACCGCGCAGCTTCTGCGCGCCAAGGCGGCCGGCGCCGAGGCCATCCTCATCTGGGCCATCGGTCCCGAGCTGGCCGCTGTCGCCAATGGCCGCGTGAAGGTCGGCATGACCGCGCCGCTCATCGGCGGCTGGACGCTGTCGATGTCCAACTTCATCGATAACGCGGGCAAGAACGGCGACGGCGCGCTGATGCCGCAGACGTTCATCGAAGATCCCATCACGCCCAGGGCCAAGTCGTTCATCGCCGCCTACCACAAGACCTACGGCGTTACGCGCATCCCGTCGGCGGTATCGGCGGCGCAGGGCTACGACGCGGTCTACCTGTTCGCCGCCGCGGTCAAGCAGGCCGGCAGCACCGACAGCCACAAGATCAAGGCCGCGCTCGAGGACCTGAAGGACCCGGTTCCGGGCGTGATCGCGACCTGGAAGCATCCCTACTCCAAGTGGGACGCGAACAACGTCGAGAGCCACGAGGCCTTCCGCCGCGGCAACGCCGTCATGGGCGTGGTCAAGGACGGCAGGGTCGTGTTCGCCCACGACGAAGATCGCAAGCGCCTGTCTTCTGGTAAATAGGGGCTGGTGAGCGCCCCGACTTGACCCCGATCGTGACCCCGATACTGGCCCAGCTCGCCGTCAGCGGGGCTTTGATCGGCCTCGTCTACGCGCTTATCGCCTACGGGTTTCAGCTCACCTTCGCCACCAGCAAGAGCATCAACTTCGGCCAGGGCGAGCTGGTCATGGTGTCGGCGTTCTTCTCGCTGACGCTGATCACATGGGGTGTTCCCTACTGGCTGGTGGTTCCCGCGGGCTTGCTGTTCGGGGCAGCGCTGGGGTTATTCGTCGAGCGCGCGGCGGTGCGGCTGGCGCTGGAGCAAAAGGGCGAAGGCTGGATCCTGCTCACCATCATCCTGGGCCTCTTCCTCAATTCGGTGGCCGAGAACGTCTGGGGCCGTGACGACCGACCGTTCCCCACGCCGATCTCGTCGGACGCGCTGCACGTGCTGGGCGTGAACGTGACCCCGGTCGAGCTGTCGGTGGCCATCGGCGTGTTTGCTGTCATGGGCCTCATCGAGATCTTCAAGCGCAAGACGCTGGTCGGGAAGGCCTTCGAGGCCATCTCGGCCGACCGCGACGCCGGCCAGCTGATGGGCATCTCCGCCACCGGGACCGTGATGCTGTCCTACGCGCTGTCGGGCATGGTGGCGGCGCTGGCGGGCATCCTGGTCTCCCCGATCACCACCGTCGGACCCACCATGGCCTCGGCGCTGATCCTGAAGGCCTTCTCGGTGGCGGTGGTAGCCGGCCTCGAGTCGGGCTTCGGCGTTGTTGTGGTCGGTATGTTCCTGGGCGCGCTGGAGAGCCTCGCCAGCTATCAACTGGGTAGCGGCTGGCGGGAAGCGCCCGGCCTCGTCCTCCTCATCCTGGCTCTGGCCGTTCGCCCCGCCGGCGTGTTCGGCAAGGCGACCATCCGCAAGATCTAGGGGGGAACCGGGGCATGGGCAAGAGACTGGCTGTCCTCCGCGGCGCCGAGCTGGTCATGCTGGCGCTGCTGGTCGCGGTGCCGCTGGCGGTTGCCAACCCGTACCTCCTGGGCCTGCTCACGCTGCTGGCCATCTACGGCATCCTGCTCATCGGGCTGGATGTCAGCGTCGGCTACCTCGGACAGGTCAACCTGGCGCAGGCGGCTTTCCTGGGTCTCGGCGCCTACACGGCCGGCATCATTGTTACGCGCGTGCACGGGGGAATCCCCCTCGCGTGTGTCGCGGCCATCGCCGTCGGCCTCTTGCTCGGCGCGCTGCTGGCGCTGCCGGCGCTGCGGCTCGAAGGGCCGCAGTTCGCGCTGGCGACGCTGAGCTTCACGGCGCTGTCGGCGACCGCGCTCAATGAGATGGAGTGGCTGACCGGTGGCGCGCAGGGGTTGAGCCTGGTGCGGCCGCCGCTCTACGGGCACACGCTGTCGGCGCGCGAATTTTACTGGCTGTGTATGGCGCTGCTGGCGCTGGTGTGGATGGGGATGCGCAACCTCCTGGCCGGTCAATGGGGGCGCGCGTTCGAAGCACTGCGCGACAGTGCCATCGCGACCGACGCCATGGGCGTCGGGACCTACCGGCACAAGGTGGCCGGGTTCGCGCTGGGCTCGGGACTGGGTGGGCTGGCCGGCGCGCTCTACGCGCTCAATTTCCAGTACCTGCAGCCGCAGACGTACGGGTATGAGCTGACCGTCGTCCTGCTGATGGGCGTCGTGCTGGGCGGGCGCAAGAGTCTCTGGGGAGCGTTTGTCGGCGCCTCGCTGGTCGCCCTGTTGCCGAACTTGCTGTCCAACCGCACGCTGTTCGAGACCATCTCGGTTGTCGGCCTCCTGCTCTCCATCGTGGCGGCGGTGCGCGGCCGCAGGCGCAAGACGATGTCGTGGTTTCAGGCGCTGGCCCCCGTGCTGGCCACTGCGTTCCTGGTCGGCGGCGGGTTCGCCGTGGCCAACACCGAAGATTGGCGCAAGGCCATCTTCGCGCTGATGCTGTTCTCGGTGGTCGTCGGCCTGCCGGACGGCTTGATGGGGTTTGCCTCGCGGGTTCTCTCGCGGCTTTTGCAAATCCCGCCCGAGCCGCTGCCCGAGATGACACCCCTCGAACAGGTGCTTCCCGGCAAACGTGAAGGCGCCGGCAAGCCCTTGCTGGAGCTGCGCGATCTCAAGCGCACCTTCGGCGGCGTCAAGGCGGTCGATGGCCTGTCGCTGACCGTTAGCGCCGGCCAGGTGTACGGCCTCATCGGGCCCAACGGCTCGGGCAAGAGTACGGTTGTCAATGTGGTCTCCGGCCTTTATTCGCCGACCTCCGGCACACTCTTGCTGCGCGGTCAGCCGCTGCCGCGCGGCAGCCTGCTCGATACCGCGCGCGCGGGCGTCGCGCGCACGTTCCAGAACCTGCAGCTCTTCACCGGCCTCAGCGCGCTCGAGAATGTGATGGTCGCTCTGCGCGGCGCCTATCCGCGCTCGCGATCTCTGCCCCTGGTGTTGCTGGGTTTGTGCCACGGCGAAGAACGCCGCGCGCAGGCCGATGCGCTGGCGCTGCTCGACTTCGTGGGCCTGCGCGACCAGGCGTTGCGGCCCGCGCGCGATCTCACCTACGGCGCGCAGCGCTTCCTGGAGATCGCGCGCGCCGTGGCCCGCAAGCCGGAGATCCTGATCCTGGACGAGCCGGCGGCAGGGCTTTCCCACCCCGACATCGTCCGGCAGATGCAGCTCATCAGGCGCGTGCACGAGCGCGGCGTGACCATCATCTTGATCGAGCACCACATGGACGTGATCAGCGGACTGTGCGACGTGGTGTCGGTGCTGGACGGCGGCAAGATCATCGCCGAGGGAACGCCAGCCGACGTCAAACGGGACCCGCAGGTGATCGAGGCCTATCTGGGCGAAGTCGAGAAGGCCCCCGCCATTGCCACCGGGGTGGAGCCCTAGATGCTGGTCGTCACGGATCTGCATGCCGGGTACGGCCTCGGCGAGGTGCTCGACGGAACCACGCTGACCGTCAAGGCCGGCACGGTCGTGGCGCTGATCGGCGCCAACGGCGCCGGCAAGACCACCACCATGCGCGCCATCTGCGGCCTGATCCGGCCCAGCAAGGGGAGCGTCACGCTGGACGGAAAGCCGGTGCACCACCTGCCGCCGTCCCGGATCGCGCGCCTTGGCCTTTCGCACGCGCCCGAGGGCCGGCGCGTCTTCGGGCCGCTGTCGGTCGAGGACAACTTGCTACTGGGGGCCTACCGGTGGCTGCCGCATTTCTTCCGCTACCGCCGCCGCGCCGCCGCCGATCTCGTTCGCGTCTACAAGCTGTTCCCGCGCCTCCACGAACGTCGCCCGCAGCAGGCCGGGACGCTCTCGGGTGGCGAGCAGCAGATGCTGGCCATCGGTCGCGCGTTGATGGCCCGCCCCAAGGTGATGCTGCTCGACGAGCCGTCGATGGGCCTCGCGCCGATCGTCGTGCAAGAGGTCTTCCGCACCATCGCGCGCCTGAAACAGGAAGGCATGACCATCCTTCTGGTCGAACAATTCGCCAGGGCCGCCCTGTCAGTGGCCGACTACGCCTACGTCATGGAGCGCGGCCGCATCGCCGTCGAGGGCACGCCCGCTGAACTTCACAAGAACCAGAAGGTCCTGGCCGCGTATCTCGGCTAGACGTGGGATCGGGACGAGGATGTGGCGTAAACTCGGGGTCGTGGCGTTCCAGACCTGCCGGTATGCGTCGTGATTGAAGGCCGTCATTTCCCCCGCCGCCGTTCGCCTGTAAGGATGCGCTCGTTCTCTCGATACGGTTTCTTGTACCTGGCGACGCTGCTGGTCGCTTGCTCGTCGGACCCTCCTTTTTCTGGGAATGACGGTGGGGGGGCGTGGACGGGCAAACCGCTCAGCGCCTGCGACGAAAGTCCGAAAGCGCAGCCGGGCGCTCGTACGATCGTGACGGTGGTTGTTGACCCGACTTATGCCGGCAAGCCGGTGGTCTTCGGTGAACTGTTCGCATTGCCGAATGGCGGAACCCTGACCGTCAGCAACTTTCGCTTTTTCGCCTCCGACCTTCAGGTGGTGATTGCTGGCGGCCAACTCGTCGCCGTCGACATCGTCGCGCCCGACGGCAAGCCGGTTCCCTACAACGTCCATCTCGTCAATGCGGCGAGCGCCTCGGAGATGACGTTCCAGCTCGCGGTTCCAGCCGGCGACTACACGGGTATGTCCCTTATCTTCGGTCTCAACGACGCATGCATCCGCCGCGATCCGAGCGTCAGCAAGCCGCCGCTCACCTACCAGTCGCAGATGACTTGGCCGCCGCCCTTCGGCTTTCTCTTCCTCAGGTACGAGAGCAAGGTCACGGGCGCAACCGGTCCGGACGCGCCCCTGGCGGCAGTGGCCGTGGGTGGGTTCCCTGGCTATGTCTTTGCGCCTCGGATTCAAGCGCCTGGCGCTTTTCAAGTGGCGGGCACCTCCGGTATCACCGTTCACCTTCGGGTAGCGCTCGATGAGATGTTCAAGGCCGCGTTGCTCCCGTTCGATCCCATCACGGCAGCCCCGCCGATCCCCGGCCCACCGGGCACCGAAATAGAGGTGGGAGACCACCTGCTTAAGAACGCTGACAAGGTTTCGATCTTCTCGCTGACCGCTGGATTATGAAGAGGGGGGGAGTCGCGCGGTACGTCGCCGCCTCCCTTCTTCCTTGCCTTCTTGGCTTCCTCCCCGCGTGTACTGACGCGAGCGCCCGGCCGCTGCCTCTCACCGCGGCCGTCGCGCCCACCGGCTTTCCAGCAGGCCCGATCACCGCTAGCGCGCCCGCGGACAACGCCCTCACCGAGGCCCGCGCGCAACTCGGAAAGCGACTCTTCTTCGACACTGGCCTTTCGCGGACGGGCGACGTCGCCTGCGCCACCTGCCATCTGCAAGAGCGCGCGTTCGCGCAGGATACGGCCGTGAGCGTGGGCGTTGATGGTCGAGCCGGGACGCGGAATGCCCCCAGCCTGGCCAACCTCGCGTGGAACGACAGCCTGTTCTGGGACGGGCGCGTGCGCACGCTCGAAGAATTGACCGGCAAGCCGATCGAGAACCCAGTCGAGATGGACTTACCGCTTGTGGAGGCCGTCGCACGCCTGACCGAAGTTGCCAGTTATGCGCAGGCGTTCGCCGAAGCGTACGGCGGCGCCCCTTCGGAGCTGAGCCTGCAACGGGCGCTGGCCAGCTTCGTTCGCACGCTGGTCAGCGCGGCCACGCCCTACGACCGATTTCTGCACGGTGACGAGCAGGCTCTGACCGCGCCGGCCCGCCGCGGCCTCGCGCTTTTCTTCAATCGGGCCGGCTGCTTCCGCTGTCACCCGCCGGGTGCGCTGACCAACGACGGCTTCTTCAACAACGGCAGCACCGTGGAAGGGGGTGACCCTGGCAGACAGGCGATCACGAATCGCAGCGGCGATCTCGGCAAATTCAAGGTCCCTGGCCTGCGCAACGTGGCGGTGACTGCGCCCTACATGCACGACGGGTCACTGCCGACCCTGGAGGATGTCGTGGACCAATATGCCCGCGGTGGCCGCGGTGGACCCAACACCGATGTGTTGATAGCGCCGCTCGACCTCACCACCGACGAAAAAACCGACCTGATCTCCTTTCTTCGCGCGCTGACCGACGAGGCCTTCGTGCAGGATCCCCGCTATCATTGACGGTGACCCGAAGCCCAGCGCGAGCTAAGGTTCGTGAGCATGTCCCTGTTGCCCGCGCTGCTCTCGATGGTGTTCTTGGCGGCTCCGCTCGCTGCCGTGGCCGGCGCGGTCACGTCGGCCGACGGCAGTGACTTGATCGGCAAGCTGGCGCCGCCCTGGTTGGCCACCGAATGGCTTGGCTCCCCGCCGCTCAGTCTCGCCGACCTGCGCGGAAAGGTTGTCCTGGTTCGTTGGTTCATGTCGACTGATTGCCCGTACTGCACGGCCACCGCACCTTCGCTCAATCAGCTGCACCAAGAGTTCAAGGACCGCGGCCTGGTCGTCATCGGTATGTACCACCACAAAAATCCGGAGCCGCTTGATGCGAGGAAGGTCAGCGGCTGGGCGCACGAGTTCGGCTTCCAGTTCCCGATCGCCATCGATCGTGATTGGCGTACCCTTCACCGCTGGTGGCTCGACGGCCACAATCGAGACTTCACCAGCGTGACCTTCCTGATTGACGGCAAGGGCGTGGTGAGGCGCATTCATCCTGGCGGAACGATGGCGCCTGGCACGAAGGACTATCAGGCGATGAGGTCGACCATCGTCGATCTGCTCAGCGAGCCGAGAGGTACTCCTCGCGGACCATGATGCCGGTCTGGGCCAGATTCGTCGCTGACACCGTCGCGCGGTAGTCGGTGAACGCGTGGACCGCGACGTAGGTGGCAAGAAGGCTTCGTGACAGGTGTGCCACCGTGGGCTCGCCGCCCTGCGAGCTCGGCTTGCCCAGCGTGGCCGCGGCACCGCGCTCGAGCTCGGCGACGGTGTGCGCCGCCTGCTCGGGGGTGAGGTGGCGGCGCAGGGTCTGCACGTTCACCAGCTGTCCGGTTGACTGGAACTCGAAG
Source organism: Polyangia bacterium (assembly GCA_035696485.1). Lineage (GTDB taxonomy): Bacteria > Myxococcota_A > Polyangia > Fen-1088 > Fen-1088 > DASRQT01. The sequence goes on from DASRQT010000279.1 coordinate 25,491, forward strand.
GTCACCTCTTCCAGCGGTCCCAGGTCGCTCGACTGCCCGACGGCGGCAGCCGAGACGTCCGTGCATCGCTGCAGGGTCTCATTCCCCGCGATGCTGCCGCATGAAACCCTGTTACTCGACGCCCAGGCGTCGAGGTCGCTCTTGCGCGTCCTGTCCAGCGCAAAGCCCAGCGCAGGGCGTGCCGCCGCCGGCGACGCGGCGGCGGCGCGTATCGCCGCCGCTCCCAGCGCGTGAGCCCGGTCGATCTGCTCCGGCGTCCCACGCATGATCGGGCAGACTGACCCGGGGAAGATCGTCCGCAGGATCGGCGCCGCGAACGGGAAATGCAGCGCCCCGATGATCCCCGTCAACACCGCCGTCCCGGCGGCCACACGCAGGAAGATTCGAACCACGCGGTGCCGCCTCGGGGAAGCGGCGTCTGGCGATGAAGAAGAGCTGTTCATGATGATCTCCCGTCGATCCCCAGCCACTAGTTCGGGAACGGTCCCACGGCCGCCGCGGCGCCATCCGTCGTGACAGCGACCTTCTGGCCGTTGAGGGCCGCGGCCAGCGCGTCAAACTCTCCCTGAGTTATCTCTCCCGCCTTGGTGGCCGTCGGTTTCACGAGGGGCATCAGGTCCATCGCCACGTAGCCGATGAACTTGTCGAACGTGCCGCTGCCGATGTGGAGCATGCTGCTGGCGCCTTTGTGCGCGCTCACCATGTCGCGGCAGGTGAAGTTCGGGGTGTTGGAGTTGGCGGCGTCGGCGACCGGAGCCCCGGGGTAGTCGTCGGCCTGCAGGGCCGCGCCCACGAACCTGGCAAAACAGACCTCGATCTGCTTGGCGGTCGGGTGACCCGCCGGGATGGGCGAGGCGACCTGATTGAAAAAGAACGTCTTGAGGTCAGCGTCGGTGAGGATGTGGTTGTCGACGACCCCCTTGACGAACGCCTCCAGCCCAGACGCTCCGCCCAGGCGATCATAGAGAACAGGCACAAACGCGCCGCTGCTCGGCGCGCCCGGCGTCGTGACGACCGTCTTCTGGCCGTTGAGAGCCCCGGCCAGCGTGTCGAACTCGACCTGCGTGATCTCGCCGGCCTTGGTCGCCGTTGGCTTCACAAGCGGCATCAGCGACGTCGCGATGTGGCCGATGAACTTGTCGAAGTTGGCACTGCCGATATTCAGCATGGTGCCGGCGCCCTTGTGGGCGCTGATCATGTCGCGACAGGTGTGATTCGGGGTATTGGTATTGGCCGCATCATTCACGGGGGCGCCGGGATAAGTGTCCGCCTGTAAAGCCGCGCCAACGAACCTGGCGAAACACACCACAATCTGGCTGGCGCTGGGATGGCCGGCGGGAATGGGGGTCGCCACCTGATTGAAGAAGAAGGTCTTGAGGTCGGCGTCGGTCAGAACCTTGGTCTCGACGACGGTCTTCACGAAACTCTCGAGCCCCGCTTTGCCCCCGAGACGGTCATAGAGCGAGAGAGTCCCGCCGTCGGTCGTTGCTCCGGTGTCAGCCGTGCCGGTGTCAACCGCGCCTGCGTCATTCGATTTCGCAGGACTGTCGCTGCACGCGACCAGCCCGCCGGTGCAACAAACCGTCGCGAGCATCACAACCCCAAAGCGAGCGTGTTTCGTGGTGTCAGTCATTTGTCGGATCTCCCTTGTGGACGGGTGCCTCGAACCTTGCGACCTCCCACGGGCCGCTCGTACAGACTGAGTACGAAGGAAAGCGACAACCGGATCTCGCCCCGGACGCATTTTCCTGCTGACACCACGCTGTCAGTTGACCGCGCGGGGGCCGATACCTGCTGACAGGACCCTGTCAGCAGGCCTGGCGTAGACACGTTGTGCGCGCTGTCGTCGTGGTGACGGCGGATGCGCCGCAACGGAAAAGGAGTCGACCATGGCCAACAAAGTGATGTGGTACGAAGTGCTCGGAAAAGACGGCGACAAGTTGAAGAAGTTCTACGGCGACCTGTTCGGCTGGCAGTACAAGGACGCCCCCGGCATGAACTACGGCATGACGGATCCGGAGGCGACGGGCATCGGCGGCGGCGTCGGCGCCGGGCCCGGCGGCGCCAGCTGGACAACGTTCTACGTGGGCGTCGAAGACGTAGGTCGGGCGCTGGCCAGGGCCACGGAGCTTGGCGCCAAGGTGCTGATGCCTGTGACGGTGCTTCCCGACGTGACCATCGCCGTGTTCGCGGACCCCGAGGGTCATCCCGTGGGGTTGTCCAAGCACCCCTAGCGGTGGCGCGGTCGTCGGCGTCGCCCCTTGCGGGCGCCGGCGGCCGCCTGCGACACTGGTCACGGCATGCGGCGCGCGGATCGGCTCTTCCAGATCGTCCAGCTCCTCAAGGTGAAGCGGCTGACCACCGCCGCCGATCTAGCCCAGGAGCTGGAGATCTCCACGCGCACGGTCTATCGCGATGTCCAGGACCTGATCGAAAGCGGCGTGCCGATCGAGGGCGAGGCCGGAGTCGGCTACCGGTTGCGAAAGGGGTTCGAGCTGCCGCCGATGACCTTCACGGTGGAGGAGCTGACGGCGCTCGTGCTGGGCGCGCGGATGGTCGAGGCTTGGGCGGATCCCGATCTGGGCGTCGCCGTCAGGGGCGCGATGAAGAAGGTGGAGGACGTGCTGCCCGAACCGCTGCAGGAGTTAATGCTCCGGACCGCCCTGTTTGGCCCGCCCGCCCGGATGTCCGGGCGGGCTCCGCCCGAGCTCCGCCAGCTTCGCCGGGCCCTCGGCGATGAGCGCTGGGTTCGGTTGCGGTACGTCGACGCCGCCAACGCCGCGACCGAGCGCACGGTGGTGCCGCTGGGCCTCTACTTCTGGGGCAAGCAGTGGTTGCTCGCCGCCTACTGCCTGCTCCGGAACGACTACCGATCGTTCCGCGTCGATCGCGTGAGCGAGCCGTGCGACAGCGAGCCCGATTCTGCCCGGCTGGGCGCGATATCGCCGCCGGTCACCCTGCAAAATTACATTCGCGCGATGGAGGAACGCTCGCGGTGCGAGAGACATCCCGACGCCGCGCCGCCCGCCCCCGACAGTTGACGGCGGCGGGCCGCGCCGATCAGCGCTGTTTCTCGCTCTCCTGGCGGCCCTCGCCGTCGAGCTGGATCCACTTCTTGTCGCGGTTCTTCCAGACTTCCGACTGAACCGCCGCCTTGGCCGGGGCGGCGGAGACGCCGCCGTACGCCTTGGCCGCGTGCTCGGCGTCGGCGTTAATGGCGCGCGTCAGCTCGGGCGGGACGCGATCCTTCGCGACGCGGAACGACGTCGCGGAGCTCGGGCTCGCGCGGTGCGAGTCGATGCAGTAGACGTCCAGCGAGAGCCGCTCGGTCGCCCCGGGGGCGACGGTCATCTGCTCGCGCCGCTCTTGCTTCCCGGCGCCGTGCAGCAGGAAGGGACCGACCGCCCCCAATCGCTGCGGGGCCTCGTTGGCGTTGCTCTCGGGGACGAAGTACACCCCCTTGGCCGAGAATTCCTGCGGCTCGTTGGTCGGGTTCCTGACGTCGACGGTGATCGCGCCGTTGGTGTTTCCCTGGTATTTCACGATCCGGATGAGCAACGGGCTGGCCTTGCCGCCCTTGACGCTGGGCAGCTTGCCGAAGCCGTCGCCATCGGCGTCGGTGGCGGCGGCGGGTAGGGACGTGACGACGCTGAAAGCGGTGAGACAGACGGCGAAAGAAATGCGTTTCATGGGAACCTCCGACCCCTGCAGACGCGCGACCCGGTGAAAAGATCTTCCCCGCCCCATGGCGTGCACATACGGCAGCCGAGCCCCTATTTTTCTTTGGCCTGATCTCCGGAGCGTTCACTGCTCGGCAGGTCGCCCAGCAGATCGGCCACCTTCCTGTCTCGGTCACTGGGATGCTCCGCCAGATGCAGGGTCAGAAGGCGGGATAACTCGCGCTTCTGCGCCGCGCTCATGCCGCCGCCCCTCTTTGCCGCACCAGAATGCCTGGGCGCAGCGTCATCGGGCGCAACAGGGTCAGCGCCATTCTTGGGTGCTCGTTTCCGAGCTGCCTCGGCGGCCTTCCGTGTCTCGATCTGGATTTCCCGGTCGAACTGTTTCTGGCGCTGGGCCTCGCAGTTCTTTGGCTCGCACTCTCCCGGGCAACCACACTTTGCATTCTTGGTGCAGTAGCAGCCGCCGGCCGAATCGGCGGAGCAGCCGCATTTGTTTAGGTCCGCCGCCATGGCGACCCGCGACAACGGCGGAGCGCTCGCGACACCGAGGACAGCGACGACAAGCGCCGCGAGTCCGACAGTCAATGTGCGTCTCATGATGCCAGGGATATTAACCCTGGATCAGTCAACCACGCATCAGGGTCAGGGCGTCGCGGGGGCGCCAGCGCCCGATGGCGTGAACGCGTTGTCGTTGGTGATCAGCAGTCGGTCCAGCTTGGCGCCGTCCTCGCGGTAGGCGACCTGCAGGACGTGGTCACCGGCGGCGAGGCCCAGCTGGACGAGCTGGTTCGACCGACCGGAGTCGCGCGCCACGCCCCAGTGCCAGGTGGAGCCGGGCGCGATGTCGTTCCACAAGATGGGGGTCCCGCCGTCCATGATCAGCCAGAACGAGTCGTCGCTGGCGGTCGGCGCGATCACCCGCCCCCACAGCTTGAACGTCCCCGCCGCGGCCAGCGTGAACGGGAACGTGGCCCGGCCCGTGGCCGGCGCCACGCTCATGCTGTTGTTCCCGGGCGCGACCGTGAGGTACTTGCCGCCGACCGCGCTGGCGTCGCTGGCGACCTGCATGGGGGGCGTCAGGCTGGCGCTCTCCGCCTCGCGCCAGATGGACTGAGGGGAAAAACCGAGCGCCTGCTTGACGGCCGTGTTGTCGACCGCGACCACGCCGCTGCCATCGAGACGCCACTTGTCCATGTACTGGCGGGGTCGAAGCAACTTGATGCTGGATTGGGTGAGGAACGACTCCAGCGACGAATCGGAAAACGCGCTGGGCGTGCCCGCCAGGAACGCGCCCGACAGGCCATCCCAGTGCACGGGGAGGTAGGCCCTGGGCTTGATCACCGGTACCACCAGTTGCGCGATCGATCTTCCCCCGGTCCCGATCCACAGATCGACCGACGTCAGCCCGGCATCGCTCATCGCCGCCCGCAGGTTGTCCAGCGGCGCACCATAGTTGACCCCGTCGAGCACGATGGGAACGCTGAGGTCCGACGGGCTCGCCGAGTTTTGGAAGAACCAGCTGAAGCGACCGCCAGGTGCGTCGACGGTGAACAGATATCCGCGCCCGCCGCCGCCGTTGGGAAAGTCCTCCGCGACGCCGGCGTGCAGGCCCCCGGTCACCGGGTCGAGGGTCGGAACCGTCTGCAGCTCGACGGGGTTGTGCTGCTCCGGATTGCTCGAGGAATCCCCACTGTGGTTCCAGCGGACGACCCTCATGGTGACACCGTCGGAGAGCGTGATCCGTTCGCCGCCAAAGATTGGCGTGCAGCGATCGGCGGGGATGTTCTGCGCCATCGCCTGGTAGCACGTGGTCTTCGACCCGAGGATCGGCGAGCCGGTGATGCTCGACCATGTCGCGGTATCGAAGGAATGGTCAAAGTGGCTATGGCCGGTGAGCAGAAGGTTGACCGCTGTCGCGCCGCCCAGCGCATCGCGGACGCGCGTGACCAGGGGCACGTCAGGTTTGAAGGCATGGCGGGTATGGGCGAGGCCGCCACCGCCACCGAAAAATTCGCCCGACGGGATGCGGGTGAAATAGCCGTCGGTCAGGATCTTCAGAGGTCCTAGCTGGTAGTACACATTCGTGATCGACATCCAAGTGATGTCGACGAACGCCGGTACCGCGGGTGAAGCTGCGTCGGGTGAAGCCGTCAACGCCTGGGAGACGGACTCCATCTCCGAGCTGCCGGTTGGCCCCTCATCTCGGCACGTGCCGCTGGCCAGGAATGCGAAAAGCACGGCCACGGTGCGCACCCATTTAACAGTCACCTCCCCATCTATCAGTAGTTCCAGCCAATTGGGAAATACAAAAGTGTTTACAATGTATCGAGATCCAATTTCGAGGCCCCTGCGTACAAGGACCAGGAGCGGCAGGGTGGAGGCTGATTTCCTGGCAACACGGATGCAATCAGCGCGGGCCTGGCATGCTAGGGTTTCGCCCTCGTTGACTGAAGGACCCCTCGACGGAGAAGCGCTGCTGCAGGCGATCGCGCAAGGGCGAGATCGGCGGGCCTTCGCCGAGCTGTTCCAGTATTACGCGCCGCGCATAAAGGCCTACCTGCGGGGCCGGCGCGTCGATACCGCGGTCGTCGACGAGGTGACCCAGGACGTCATGCTGGCGGTCTGGCGGCGCGCCGACCAGTTCGATCGAACCCGCGGAGCCGCCAGCACCTGGATCTTCACTGTGGCGCGAAATTGTTTGATCGACATGATTCGCCGAGAGAAACGCCCGCAGGTCGAGCACTCCGACCCGACCGCGGCGCCGGAGGTGATTATGCCCGAGGACCAGATGGTGGCGCGCGCGGAGCAGCGACAATTGCAGGCGGCGCTGGCGCAGTTGCCCATCGAGCAGCGCGAGGTGCTGAGGCGCTCGTATTTTTCCGGACAGACCCTGCAGGAGATCGCGGACAGCGATCAGCTTTCGGTAGGTACCGTGAAGACGCGCGTCCGCATCGCCTTGACCAAGCTGCGTGGCATGATCGGAAGGCCCTAACACCATGAGCACGCCCGCCCACCACCTTCCCGAGGAGCTGCTGCTGGACTACGCCGCCGGCAGCGCCAGCCAGCCCGCGTCGCTGATCGCGGCGTGTCACATCACCTTGTGCGGTCCATGTACGGCGCGGCTGTCAGACATGGAGGCGGTCGGTGGCGCCATGCTGGCGTCCGCCGCCGGTGAGGCGCTGCGCCCGGGTGCGGTGGAAGCCGCGCTGGCCCGGTTGGACGACGCCGCGCCCGAGACTGCCGCCCCGCCGCCGGCGCAACCGGCGAACTGCCCTCCGTTGCCGCGCCCGTTGCTGCGCTTGATTGAACAGGCTGGTGGGTTGCGCTGGGCCTTCCTGACGCCCGGGGTGCGCGCGCTCGCGCTCACGACCGGCCCCGCGTCGACCATCACGCGTTTGGTGCGGCTGAAGCCGGGCCTCGAGATCCCGCTGCACGGCCACGGCGACGTCGAGTACACGTTAATTTTCTCTGGCGCGCTGGAGGACGCTGGCGGCCGGTTCGCGCGTGGCGACCTGTGCGTCCGCACGGCCGCCGATCAGCACGTCCAGCGGGTGGCGGTTGGCGAGCCCTGCATCGCGCTGACGGTGAACGAAGGTCCGTTCCTGCCCCTGACCGTGAAGGGCCGCCTGATGAAGCTGCTGTCCGGCGACTAGCCCGCCCCGGCCCTGGCAGTCAGGAGATGCGCGACGCCAACGCGGTTCGCGCGCGCGACACGCGCTCCGATCCCGCCGTGAGCAGGTCCAGGATCGGTGTGGTCGCCATGGTCGTGACGATCGCCATGATCACCAGCATGGCGAACAGGATCGGCGAGATGACCTTCAGATCGAGGCCGATGTTGAGCACGATGAGCTCCATCAGGCCCCGTGTGTTCATCAGCACCCCCAGCGCGGCAGAGTCACGCCATCCGATGCCAGAGATGCGCGCCTCCGCGAAGCTGCCGCCGAACTTGCCCACGCAGGCGGTGACGATGATGAGGAGACAGAGCAGCCATTCGCTCGCGCCGCCGACCAGACCGATATGAGTGCGCATGCCGGTGTAGGCAAAGAAGGTTGGCAGGAACAGCACCACCACGAAGTCCTCCAGCCGGTGGAGCAGCTCCCTGGCGATCTTGGAATCCGCCGGGATGATCGCACCCAGCGCGAAGGCGCCGAAGACGGCGTGGATGCCGATGTACTCGGTCGCCAGCGCCGACAGGAGCAGCGCCAGCACCACCGCCGTGAGCACATTCCTGCTGACGCCGCCGTCGCGGTCGTACTTTTGGATCAGCCGCAGGAGCAACGGCCGCACCGAGATGATCAAGGCGATGTATCCCAGCGTCAGCCCGGCGGTGAGCAGCCCGCCGGCGGCACGCGCCTTCACCACGCTGACCACGAAGGCGAGCAGGCACCAGGCCGTGACGTCGTCGACGGCCGCGCAGGCCAGGGCCGTCACCCCGAGATGAGAGGTCTGTGCACCCCGATCGGTGAGGATACGCGCGAGCACGGGAAAGGCGGTGACCGACATGGCGACGCCACAGAACAGCGCGAAGTAGGTGAACGGCACGTCGCTGCTGGAAAGGCGCGGGTAGAGCAGCAGCGCCAGGGCGCATCCGAGCACGAACGGCAGCACGATGCTGGCGTGGGAGACCGCCACGGTGGCATGCGTACGCTTGCGGAGCAGGCCCGTGTCCAGCTCCAGCCCGACCAGGAACATGTACAGGATCACGCCCACCTGCGCCAAAATCGACAGGAACGGCGACACGCTGATCGGCAGCAGATATCCGGAGACCGAAGGGGCGACCCGGCCCAGCAGCGACGGGCCGAGCAGGATTCCGGCCAGCACCTCGCCGATCACCGGCGGCTGCCTCAGCTTTGCGAACAGCGCGCCGAGGAGGCGCGCGGTCACGATGATCACCGCTAGCGCGAGCAGCACATGAACGAGAACGTCGAACTTGAGCTTGGGGTCTCCGGTGCCGAAGACCTCGCTTCCGGCCGGTGCCGGCGCCACCAGGTCGCGGCCCAGGTGCCGGAACAGGTAGAAACCGGCGATCGCCGCAGCGATGAGGAGGACGTAGAGCATCACCGATCCCAATGAGAGACGGACCGGCTTGTCGGCGTCGACGCGACTCATGGCGCCAGCATACCAGCTTGATTTGGCACCTACGCCAGTGCGCTGCTCGACTTCGCCCGAGAGAGACTAAACCAGGAATCGCTTCAAGGCCGCAGCTCGAGGACGGTCATCCCGCCGCTTGTGTTCGGCCTGTCTCCGGCCGCCCCGGTGGATTCTTGCGACGTCGTGAGGGCGAGCAATCGCCTGCCTGGGCGGGGATCACCCACGATGACGGACAGGCTGAGCGATGCCGGGGTGCACGCGGGGGCGGGCCAGGGGGTCCAGTGGGTGCCGCGGTCCAGGCTTCGAAAGACCCATCCCGTGAGGACCCAGACTTCGGCTGGAGACGCCGGCGGCGCCAGGATCGACCAGATGGGCTCGACCGGCAGAGCACGCGGCGCGCACGGCAATCCTTGACCGACACCTGGATCGAATCCCTGGTTGGACTCGGCCCAGCTTGCGCCGCCGTCGGTGCTGCGCAGGACGCCCGACTGGCCGCCCACCAGAATGACGTCGTTTCCGACCAGGGCGATCGAGGTGAACTGCAACTGGCCGGCGAGCCCCGGGATCGTGCTGGTGCTGGTAACCGTCGCCCCTGCGTCTCTGGTCTCGATCATGAAGGCGCTGTTGCTGCCGCTTCTCAGCGCGGCAAGGACGACCGCGTGGCGGCCGTCGCTGGGGCTGATGGCGATCTGTAGGCCGACAGCCGGAAGCACATCAACGTCCAGAACGTGGGACCAGGTCGCGCCTTGGTCTTCGCTGCACTCGATTCCCGCGCTGGTGACGACGTAAAGTACTTTGCCGTCCGCGGCCACGGCCAAGTGTCGAGGCTGGTGGCGATTTGGAGCCAGCGGCCGCCAGCTCTCGCCCCCGTCGGTGGTCCTGTAGGCCGTCGTCTGATCGACCGCGAAAGCCGATCGCGCGTCGCCGGGATCGGCGGCGATGTCGGCGAACCGAAGGGCGCCCAGTGCCTTCCAGGTTCGTCCGCCGTCCGCCGATCGCAGTGACTGAGCCGGCGTGACGGCCCAGATCACCTCCGGATCCGCGGGTGAGACGGCGATGGCCGAGACCGATGCGGGCAGCAGGGCCCGCGCGATCCATGGGGACGCCGCGCCAGACGTGGCCTGCAGGCCGATGGGGGTCGATACCAAGAGCTGACCGGGAGCGGGCCCTGCGACCAGCAAGGCAGACCCTTTTCGTTGATTGAACCCATCGGGCAGGGCCATCTCCTGCCACGAGTCGCCACTGTCGAGGCTCTCCCAAAGGTGAGCCGGACTGACGTCGATCGACAAAATCAGCAGATGTCCGGGCATACCTCCGTGCACCAGGAATGGCATTGTGGCGCCTGCCGGCAGCGCGACAGCTCGCCAGCTGGTACCCCCGTCCATCAAACGCCACATCTGCTGATCGGTGTCGCCGAACTCCATCGCGAATGTCGTCGATGCTTGATCAATCGTCAGAGCTTCAAGGGGTGGGCTTCGACTCGGCAGGGGTGGCAGTGGAATGTCGGACCAGGTGACACCCCAGTCGACGCTGCGGAGAAGCCTCTGGCTCCATGTGCCTGTGGCGGGATCAAGGTTCGACTGCGCGACGAGTATCCGGTTCGGTCGGGCGGGGTCGATCGCCATTGGCCCATTGGTTCCAAGCAAAGGCGCCGCCGGTGGCGTAAGCGTGATCCGGGTCCATGTGCGGCCGCCATCCCGAGTTGATGCCGCACCAACCATCCCCTCGTCGGTTGCGATCCAGGCAACATCTCCGCGGCCTGCACCGACGGAGAGGATGGTCTGCGGATGCACGGCCGACGGGAGATCGCCGCGCGTGGTCCGCCAGGATGCACCGCCGTCGGCCGAACTGAGGATGCCTTGAGCGGGCAGACCGGGTGCCGTCGATTCCGTGATGGCCCACAAGGTCAGATCATCGGCGGGAGCGGGCACCACCGACACGGGCGAGCCGGGCATGGACAATGGACACCAGGTCTGTCCATCGTCGGTCGAGCGAATCAGCGTGCGCTGCGCAAGGCCTCCGTTCGTCCACCTTCCGACGGCATACAACGTCTTGCCGTTCGCCGCGCGGCGGACCGAGTCGAACGTGCTCGGCCAGCGCAGCGGAAACGAAAGCGCCGGACCCTGTGCTTCCGGCCAGAGCTGGCACGAGGGCAACTGGACCGATCCTCCGCCGGTTGCTTCGGCGCCGCTGTTCTTGGAGCAGGCCGCACCACACGCGGTGGCTACTGCGATTGCTAAGATCAATAGGCGAAGCTTGGACATGACAGACCCCCACTCACAGTATCAGTTGTGGGCAGACGCCGAAGGATCCTTGCTGTCTTGTCGGCGCAGGACGACGAGCCCACGCTTCTTGCCAGTAGCCGGGTCCGTGGTGTCCATCGCCTCGAAGAGGCGGCGCGCGTCGACCAGAAACGGTTTGAAGCGCTTGTTCACGTCGAGCACGAACACCAGATCGCGGTCCTTGAGGAAGCCGCCGATGGGAGAGTGGTGACCGTGGCCCTGGCCCTCGCCAAACAGGGGACCGCGGTGAAAGTTGATGACACTGCGCTGACCCGGATCGTTGCAGTGCCTCAGGTGCTCGCGGAACTCTTCATACGTGAGATCGCGCTGCAGGGTCACTTGGTGGTTCGTCCTGGCCCGGGCTACCTCCGCCAGCTCGTCGAGCGTCAAACCGCCGAGACAGACCCCGAACCAGCACTTGCCGGTGCCATGCAGGATTGAATCCTCCGAGCTTTGTGCGCCAAATGATCGTTCGATGTTGGCAAGGCTGCTGGGACCGCAGCTTGTCGGGTTCGACTGAGGATCGACCCGATGCCCAAACGCGCGAGCGGCAGGCAGCTCCCAGGCGAGATCCAGGAGCGCTTCATTCTGGTAAGCGGACGACTGCTTGATTGAGACGCCGCCGAAGCGGGGCGCCGACCGATTGCCACGAAGTACCAAGGCGGCCGCACCCGCCGGGAGGCCGACCAGAGCCGCCGCCAAGACCATGCGCCGACTCAGCGTCCGGGGCCGGCCCTCCACGGAAGACGCCGCACCCTGAGGGTTCACGACTGGCCCCCTGCGGGAACCAGATGTCCGAGCTGACGCAACATTCCGACCTCGTCACGCTGCGCCCACATCTCGACGATCTTGCCGTCCGCCAAACGAAAGATGTGGATGGCCTCGGCGTCGATCGTCCTGCCGGTCGCAGGCAGCGGCATGCGCACAAAACGCAGCGGCCCGGAGTTGGTCCCGCGCATGCGCATTCGGCAGACAACCCGGTCGTTCTCGGCGACCACGTCTTCGCATGTCCAGGTCAGGTCGGGGAAAGCGGTCCAGAGCTTCTCCCAGATATTGATGAGCCCCGTCCGACCCTGAGCCTCGGGGATCGCGCTGTGGTTGACGAGGTCCTCGGCCACCAGATCGACGACAGCGTCGTCGTCGTGGCGATTGAAGGCCTCCAGGCACTGGCGGATGATTTTTCGGTTGTTCTCCATGATGTCCTCCTCTGCTTTCAGCGCGCGCGGGGATAGGTCGCGTCCGCCACCATGTGCGGCGTGGGTTGCTGCGCCAGGGCGTGCCAGAGCAGCTCGTAGCCCCCGCGAGCTTCAGTGCGCAGGCACGCCGTTTCACCGGCGGCAACGGTGACGGAGATGACCTTGTCGGCGGGCAGCCGAACCGCAGCGCCACCCTGCCGCGTGTGAGCACAATCCGCGTCGGTTCCGGTCGTTACCCGCGTGCTGTAGACCTCGCCGCCGGCGAAGGCGGCGTAGGCGTGTACCGTGGTGGGTCCGGTGACGATCGCCCGGGCCCCGGCCGAGGTGCTGAGGACCCTTCCTCGGGCGACGTGCACCGAGGGTGAGGTCGCGCAGCCGACGGCGCTTCCGAGGACCAAAAGAACTGCCGTTGCCAGTTTCCTGTTCATGATGACGACTCCTTTTTTGACGGGCCGTTGTTGGCTCCGTCAGGGAGTCGTTCCGTGGCGTGGAACTTCGTTCTGCAGCCGAAAAAATCGGCGTAGAACAGTTCCTAGAGGGGGGTGAACGAGCAGTAAGTGCCCGTTTTCACGGCGGCCGCGAGGTAACGTCCCAGTGCGATGTCGCAATGGCCGACACTTTCGATCGCGTCCTTGAGTCGCCTTTGAACGTTGATCCGGGCCCGTTCTGCGTCGGAGGCGGCCCTGCGGTCGCGTCCCCCTAGCCCAATCGCCCCTGCCAGCTGGGTCGCGAGGGCGTCCAGCTCTTCGCGTGCGCGGTCGGCGCGCCCCATGTCGCCGAACCCATCGGCCTCGGCGATCTCGTCCTCCAGAACGTCGAGCCGCTGCTTGTAGGCGGCCTTCGCCTGGGCATCGAGCACCGGTCCCGCATCACCCGCGCCATGATCCAATCCGACCAACGCGAGGACGTGAAGCTCCTGACCTGGGTGCGCGAGGAGCTCGCTGAGATACGAGAGCCCCTTCGAGTCCTTCAGGCGGAACACAGGTCCGGATGATCCTTCGACCGCCCAGACGTCACCCTCTCGCCGTAGGGAGATGTCGCGAGGAGCGGGTCGATTCGTTTGATCTACTTGCGCTCTCTTGCCCGTGCTGCCTCCGGCTTCTAGGCGCTCGAGCGCCGCGAGGGACAGCTCGAGAAATGGCTTGGCACCGATCCGGCGGCAGAGGGCAATCGACTCCTCGAAGTAGCGGCGCGCTTCGTCGCGTCGCCCGAGAAGCCGGGCGAGTTCACCGCGCGCTCGCGACGTCGGTCCGAAGGCGTAGGCGCCGATTCCTCCCCAGAAAAAGGGGAAGTCGCGGCAACGCTTCTGGATCTGCTCGTCGATCGGAGCTGCGGATTCGGCGTCCTCGAGCAAGGCACAGGCCTCCGACACAATGATGAGCGTGGGCAGGGCCTGTGGAATGACCACCGCCTCATGAAGCAGACGCAGAGCTTCGTCGCGGCGCCCAATGGCAGCGAGGAGCCAGGCACGGTGCGGCATTGAGAATGGGAAGCGCTGGAACATCGACAGCGCCCGGTGCGCATCCCGACCGATCGAAGCCGGTTCGCCGCGGGCGATCGCCAGGGCGATACGCTGGTTCGCCCATTCGATGTTCGCCGCGTCTGATCCAGCGCGCTCTGCGAGGGCGAGGGCTTCGTCGCCAAGCTGCCCTGCTTCGTCCAGCCGCCCGTCGAAGAAGGCAAACCCGGCGCGCAGCATCGGTAGGCGCCAGCGACCTTGCGGGTAGTCGAGCGCGGTGTGGAGGTCAATCATGGCCGTCAGTGTCGCGTCGGCGTCTGCCCGGAGGCCGCGCTCGAGAAGGCACGCCGCGTACGTTGGGCCCACCTTGATCAGGGTCAGCCGCTGATCGAGCACCTGCGCCAGCGCCACCGCTTCCCGGGTGAGCTCGAAACGCTCGTCGCTCGATAACATATATCCGAAGCTATTTCGGGCGTATTCGAGGGCATAGAGCAGCGTCTCGGGATGGCCCAGACGCCGAGCCATCGCCAGGGACGCCAGGCCGATGTCGATCAGTCGATTGGCAGCTTCCTCGGTTCGAGGGGGCGTGAGCGCGATCGAAAGTCGCGCACCGACCTTGGCGCCCAGCGAGCTATCGCCCTTTCCGAGAGCCGAGAGGGCCTCTTCCAGAAGGCGGACCATCACAACACTGACATGCGGAAGCGATGTGAGCTCGGAGCCGTAGACCAGAGCGGCGAGCGCCTGTTCCTCCGCGCAGCCGAGACCTTTGGCCATATCGGCGGCGCGCACGCAGCGCGCGCGCCCCGCGTCGATCGACCCTGACCGAATCATGCCTTCGCCGCAAGCGATCTCCAGCCGGCAAGCGAGGCGGGAAGCTTCCGCTCCGATCACCGTGAGTCCGCGTTCCGCAAGCTCCGCTGCCGCCTCGAATGCCAGTTTCGCAAGCGCATGGTCCGCTGCCCGCAGCGCACTGCCGGCGGCCCGCTGCGCGTCTCCCGCACCCGCTCCTTCGAGCAGATGATTCGCCACCCGGGTCGGATCGGCGCCATGGCTCTCGGCGACCAGGCCGGCCTTCCAGTGCAGCGCGCTGCGATCCGAAGGGGCCAGGGTTTCGTACAGGCGATCGCGCAACAGCACATGGGTAAACTGAAACCGTTCCCGCTCCGTCGCCTCCAGCACGCCGAGGTGGGTGGCCAGTTGCACGTGTTCCATGACGGCGTCGTGAGTATTGGCGATGATCTCGGCCAGCTCGCGCGACCCGAAGTCGCGCCCGAGGACCGCCGCCGCCTCAAGCACGGCGCGGGCCCCTGCCGAGAGCCTGCGGAGGTTCTCATCGAGGGCGGCCTTCATCCCGTCGGTGGTGAGCCTGTTCTTACCGTGCGCGCCAATCCGAAGGATCTCGCGCACGAACAGCGGGTTGCCCTCGGTCACCCGAAAAACGTCGTCGGCATCGGAGACCGAGCTCTCGCTCTTCGAAACCCAGGCCGCAACGTTGTCCCTGGTGAGGCGCGGCAGCGATACTACCTCGCCCTCTCGACCGATCTTCGCGAGCGCATCGCTGACCTCCGGCGACATTCGGGTTTCAACATCGCGGGACGTTCCGAGCACGAATAACGGCGAAGCCGACACCTGGCGCGACACGAAGAGCAGCAAGAGGAGAGAAGGCAGATCAGCCGCGTGGAGATCGTCCAGAAACACCACCAGTGGCTGCTCGCCTGCACGGGCTGCAAGCGCGCGCGCCGCCGCATCAAAAAGTTGAAACCGTTGCTGTTGAGAGTCCCCTCCGTCCTTGCGCAAGAGCTCATCGAAGGGTGTCGACCCCAGTTGCTGAAAGACCTGCGTCCAGGGCCAGTAGGGCGCCGCGCCGCCGCCTTCCCAGCATCGTCCCGAGAGCAGATGCATCCCGGCGGTCGTTGCCCGAATTCCGACCTCTCTCCCGATGCTGGACTTTCCTATCCCCGGCTCCCCCGTCAACAGGGCCAGCGATCCATTTCCCGCGCGGGCGAGCGACAGGGCTCGATCGATCCGCGCGAGCTCGGACTCGCGCCCGAAGAGGTTGGCCACGGCTCACCTTAACGCGATCGGCCCGCGCGTTCACCGCTGTGCAGGGCGTCCGCGCTGGATTCGAATTCAAACCGGAAATTAGCGGGAAATTTGCGGGACAACGTTTTCCCTTGGGCGAAAAGGATTGATCGATCTGGCCCGTTGATTTCCACTAACTACCTAGAAGCAACGCAGCGAATGCATTTCTCGCGTTGCCTGACCGGGCGCGCCGGTCCGACTGTACTCCATGGGAGGAACCATGTTCCCAATCCGGAAACTGACCGTCGTTGCGCTGGCCGTCGGGCTCGGCGCCTGCTCCGGGCAGATCGCGGGCGGGGGCGGGCCGGGAGATCCGCCCGACCCGTCGAACGGGGGCGCCGGCGGCGGAACACCCCCGAACGGCGGCCCGGTCACGCCGGGGACAGTACCGCTCAAAAGGCTGACCAAGGCCGAATACGACAACACCATCCGTGACTGGCTGGGAAGCAAGCTGCCTCCGTTCGATTTGCCGGAGGACGGCCGCGAGGGCGGGTTCGATACCGTCTACTCGGCGCTGCAGGTTTCCGACATTCACCTCATCGCCTACCAGAAGAACGCCGAGGCCATCGTCGACGAGTTGTTCACGGCGGATCCGGCCGGAATCAAGAAAGCCTGGTGTGACTACACCGCCGCCGGCGACGCGTGTGCGACCAAGATCGTCACCGATTTCGCGACGCGCGCGTGGCGCCGTCCCATCGACAAGTGGGGCGCCATCGGCAATGGCCTCGGCACGTACACCGGGCTGGTCAGCGCCGCCGGACCGCTGGCCGCACAGACCGCCGAGGACCGGTTGAAGGGGGCGCTGCAAAGCATCTTGGTAAGCCCCCGGTTCATCTACCGGTTCGAGCTCGCCGACAAGACCGGCCAGCTGGACACGTACTCGGTGGCCTCCCGACTGAGCTACCTGCTCTGGAGCTCGGCTCCCGATGACGAGCTGCTGGCCGCCAACCTGCTTGACGCCAAGGTGCTGGAGCAACAGTTCCTGCGCATGCAGGTTTCCGGAAAGGGCGCAGGCGCCACTTACGTTCCGAAGTTCCAGCGCTTCCTCACCCGCTTTCCGGACCTTTGGTTGGGCCTGGATCAGCTTGTCGGCCTCACGCGTGATGCCAAGGCGTTCCCCGGATTCACGTCGGACCTGGCCGGCGACATGCGCGCCGAGACGCTGGACTACTTCTCGCGGTTCATGGGCCTCGGCGACAATCCCCAGTACCCGCGTCACGCCCTCACCGAGATCCTGACCGCCAGCTTCGCGATGGTGACACCCCGTCTGGCCGACCACTACTGTGCGGTCGACGGCACCGCCGGCGCGTGCGGGATCAAGGCGGCCAGCGGCATGGTGGATCTGACCAAGGCCGCGTCGCCGCGCATGGGGCTCCTGACCCAGGCGTCGATCATGACCGTCACCGCCGCCGACACCCGGACCGCCCCGGTGCGCCGCGGCCGCTGGGTGCTGGAAAAGCTGATGTGCCAGCCACCACCCCCGCCCCCGCCCGAAGCCACCGCGCAGGTGCAAAAAACCCAGGACGATACCCGCATGATCTCTCAGCGCCAGCGCCTGGAAGAGCACCGGGTCAATCCCAGTTGCGGCGTCTGTCACAACCTAATGGATCCCATCGGCCTCGGCCTCGAGAACTACGATGCCGTCGGTCGCTATCGCACCCGGGATGAAAGCGGAATGGCGATTGACCCCAGCGGCGCGCTGCCCGACGGCAAACCGTTCCAGGGGGCGAAAGAACTGTCGAACATGCTGGCCGCCGATGCACGGCTCACAAGCTGCGTGATTAGGCAGCTCGCCACCAATGCAACCGGACGCCTGTTCGATACGGCGGCCGACGACAATCTGGTCGCCAGCCTGGTCACACGTGCGGGTGGCAAGAGCATGACCATGCAAGACGCCCTGCGCGCCGTGGTTCTAAGCGATGCATTCCGTCGTCGTACTCCGGAGGCCCCATGAGCATTCAAGATAGGGTTCTGTGGTCGTCTCGTCGCGCCTTCCTGGGTGGAGCCGGCACGCTGGTGGCGCTGCCATTCCTGCAGTCTCTGGCTCCCCGCACGGCGCGTGCCGCGGCGGCGCCGCCCAAGCGCTTCCTGGCCTGGTACTTCTCGTGCGGAATCCCCGCGATCTCCGACTGGAAACCTGCCGGCGCCGGTGTGAACTGGCAACCGTCCATGCTCTTGACCCCGCTGGCGCCGGTCAAGAGCAAGATCACGGTGCTAAGCGGGCTGAAAAACGCCGGTCACGGCCCTGATCACACTTTTGGAACCGGGGCCTTTCTCACCGGTAGTAATTTTGCCAACGGCACGATCAATCAGTCCATCGATCAGGTCATCGCCGACAGCTTGCAGGCCGGACCCGGCAAGCCGCCGATTCACTCGATGCCGCTCGGCCCGCTGGATACCAACTGCGAGCCCTTTGGAAACTGCGGGTTTCTCCAGAACGTCTCGTTCGGCAAGACCGGAACCCCCGTCACCAAGGAGACGGATGCGCAGAACGCATTCAACCGTCTGTTCATGGGTGGGGGAAGCCCGACGCCGATGACGGACGCTGCCACCAAGGCGCGGCAGGCGCTGCGCAAGAGCGTGCTGGATGCGGTGAACAGCGACGCCAAGACCCTGAGCGCCGTTCTGGGCAAAGGTGACAAGGCACGGTTTGACGAATACCTGACCTCGGTGCGCAAGGTTGAAGATCAGGTCAGCGTTGTGAGCGCCGGGATGGGGATGCTGTGTTCCGGGGCGAAGATGCCGGACGGACTGACGACCAGCGCAAAGCCTGTCGGCGATTTGCTGGAGGCCGAGATCAACGCCTTTACCTCGGTGATGGCGCTGGCCTTTCAGTGCGACATGACGCGCGTGATCACGTTCATGATGGCGGCCGGCGGGACCAGGTATGCGCCGATGGGCTACACCGACTATCACCTGGGCATAACCC
>DASRQT010000280.1:0-4743 GCA_035696485.1 Polyangia bacterium
GCCCGAGACCTCGGGCCTTCCGGTTCAGGACAGCCGCATCGAGCTGATCGGCACGGGGTTCTCGCCCACAACCCTCGATCTGATGACGGGCAACCCGGTGACCCTGGCGACATACGCTGACGTCGTCCGGCTGCCCGCTTACGTGCGTATCAGCAGCGCCGTCTCGCGGGTTGCGCTTGAAGGCTACACCGGCCGCCAGTCGGTTGATGTCGTGCTGCTACCGTACATCAGGTACGACGTGCTGCTGGTCCCCGACGGGCCGTTTGCGCCGAAGCTGCTCAGCAACACCCCCGACATGTTGCCGCGGATGATCGAGTTTGATCCCGGCACCCCGGTCACCGGACGCGCTCTCGACGGCCGCGGGCAGCCGGTGGTCGACGCGCGCGTCGTCCTGCGAGCCGGTGCACGGCCCTCAACCGTCGGGCGCAGCGACGCCAGCGGCGCTTTCGACCTGCTCACGCGCGGTGGAACCATGTCCGTGGAGGTGAACGCGCCCGACGGTTCGGGCCTGCCCAACCTGCGCGTGGCCGCCGTTCCTGGCGTCGTGCTTCAGGATGGCACCGGCCTTGACCTCACCGTCAAATGGGCAGCATCGACAACCGCGCGTCTGCAGATCGCCGTCTCCTCGAACGACGGCGCGACGCCCATCGCGGGGGCGGTGGTTCGCGTCGCATCCACCGCGGTTGCGACCGACATGCTGGGACAGCTCTTGGTCAAGACCACCGGCGCGTCTGCCGCGACCGAGATCGTTCTTCCCGCCACCGGCGCCGTCAAGGTGGAGGCGACGAGCACCGCCGCCGGGACCGCCACCTTTCCGGCGCTGCCCACCGGTCCCTACCTGGTCACGGTGATTCCACCCGCCCAGACCGGGACCCTCATGGCCGCGACCACCACTGCCAGCGTGGACGTCCCCGCCGCGGACCTGACGCGCGCGATCAGACTGGCGCGGAAGGTCAAGCTGTCCGGAACATTGTTGCCCTCCGCCTTGACCGCCGGCGTCCGCATCACCGCGATCGACGACGACACGCGCGCTTCGACCACCGCGACCGCCGCTGCCGGCGGCCGTTACGAGCTGCTGCTGGATCCGGGCCGCAGCTATCGGTTGTGGGCGCAGCCCACCCCAGCGCAGGTGCTGGGCCGGGCCGGGCTGGGCGGGTTCACTGCGGGCAGCGCCGACGGCGTCATTCCCGATCGCACCGTGCCGCGCGGGATCGTCTTCGACGGCCACGTGATGATCGGCGGCAGCCCGGTAACCGGCGCCTTGATCCAGGCATTCTGCCTCGGCTCGTCGACTGCGTGCCTGGATCCGAACCTGTCCGTCGCCGACGCGGTCAGCGGCGTCAGCGGCGAGTTCCGTCTGACGCTGCCCGATCCGGGCGCCACGCAGAACTAGCTCGGCAAGTCACTGGGTGGCGTGCTGGTGATCTCGTAGCAGACCGTCCTTGACCCAGCAGTGGAGCAGCGCGAACACGCGCAGGGCAGCCTGCTCGACGTCGCCACTACCTTGGCCCACGACGTCGCACAGCGCCGCGATCGTCGTCCCAGCCTGCACCAGCCGCAGCAGGGGCAGCTCATCGTCGTCAAGACGCCGGTGGTAGACGGTGATGTCCTGCCGCCACACAACCATCGCCTCGGGCGCGGCGCTGACCTCACCCGCCTCACCGCCCGCGTCCAGCCGCGCCCATAGATCGGCGATCGCAAATTCGTTCGCCAGGACGGCGTGGCACGGGACCGGCGCCAGCGCCAGCGTGGTGATCTCCGCGGGCGTCAACGACCGCAGCTGCTCGACGGTCAGCGCGACGGAGTCGGGACCATCGAACAGCTCCACATACTGGCGTTCAAGGACAGCAAGCTCGGCCAGCCACGGCCTTGCTTCGCACAGAGCGTGACGTTCCAGAAACGCCGGCAAGCGGTCCCCGGCGCGCGCGATTGAATGGTGCGCCGGCGGGCAGGCCACGAGGTATTCAGTGATGAGATTGTGAAAGCCGGCGTCGCCAACCGCCGCGACGACCTTGGGATAGGCATCGCGAAGCACGTCCAGGATGCGGAAGAAATACATGTTGGCGTAGATGTCCAGGCGCTCTGCCCCGGACAGCTGGTCGTCGCCGATCACGAACCCGTCCAGCGCGGCCGGGGTCTGGCCCCGCGCCAACAGCGTCGCGGCGACGCTCTCGGGCGCTGTCACCAGGCCGTAGAACCGGTCCTGTAGCGCCGCCAGAGCGGGCGGCCACGCCTTCTCAGCCATTCGCCGACGCTCGCCGTGACGCGCCCGATGCCCCCAGCACAACAGCCTCGATGGCGGCCGCACGGCGCGACTCGGCGATCAGATCAGCCAGCGGCGGGATGTCGTCGTCGCGCTCGATCAAGGTGGCGACGGCGCCGAACTGCCGCACCGCCTTGCGATAAAGCTCCCAGACCGGATCGCAGATCGGGTGGTCGTGGGTGTCCAGGAGGTGGGTCCCATGATCGCTGTGCCCGGCCAGGTGGAACTGCCCGACGCGCGACACCGGGATCCCTTCGAGGAACGTCTCGGCGGCAAAACCGTGGTTGCGCGCGCTGACGAACACGTTGTTGACGTCCAGCAGGAGGCCGCAGTCCGCGCGTTCGGCCAGCGCCGCCAGGAACTCCCACTCGGTCAGCGTCGAGCTCGCGAACTGGACATAGCTGGACACGTTCTCGACCAGGATGCGGCGACCCAGCCGGTCCTGAACCTGCCCGACCCGCGCGACGACGTGCGCCAGGCTCTCCTCGGTGAAAGGTAGCGGCCACAGGTCATGGCCGGTGTGTCCGCCGACGCTGGACCAGCACAGATGATCGGAGACCCAGGCCGGCTCGGTCTCGGCCGCCAGCGCGGCCACCTGGTCGAGATAATCGGTGTCCAGCGGATCGACGGACCCCAGCGACAGCGATACGCCGTGCAGCACGATCGGATAGCGCTCGCGCACGGCCCGCAGTACGCGCCTGGGATTACCGCCCTCGACCAGGAAGTTTTCGGTGATGACCTCGAACCAGTCGATGGCGGGGTGCTGTTCCACGACCTCGGCATAGTGCGGTGGACGCAAGCCGACGCCGTGACCCAGATGCGGAAAGTCTTTCATGCTCGGTCCCGTCCCCGCCGGCGCATGATCGGCCGGCCGGCGAGGACGACTTGGCCTTCGGGCTACTTCTTCTCCGGCATCGTCCCGCCCTTGGCCTTGCAATCCTTCTCCGACATCTCGACGAAGCCCTTCCCCTTGCAGCCGTTCTGTCCCTTGCAGGCGTTGTCGGCGCCCTTGCAGCCGCCCTTGCCCTTACAGGAGTTCACACCCTGGCAGTGAACCTTCCCCTCGGCCCTGGCCGAGCTCACCATCGGCGTCGCTGACATGAACAGGCCAGCAACCGCCGCAGCAACGAGAGTTCCCTTTGTCGTCATTGTCTATCTCCTGACTGATGTTTGTCTGACAGGGCCCCCGTTACCCACGAGAGCTCTTGGCTTGCCCAGCGTCTACGAATACCGCGTTCGACGGTTACGGTGCTTTTTTAGTTCAGCGGCGCGTCACCACCGTAACCATGAGCCCACGACGGCCGTAGGGGGAGAATGAATAGCGAATCGCTCGTCCTCAAAGCCCGGGAACTGGCCAGCAAAACGACCCAGCGGCTGGGGTTTCTGGCTCCTCTTCTCATTCGCCTGACGGTTGGGCTGGTCTTCATCGGAACCGGCTGGGGCAAGCTGCACTCGCTCCCCGACGTGACCGAGTTCTTCACCAGCCTGCACGTCCCCTTCCCGGCGCTGAACGCGCGCGTGGTGGCCACGACCGAGTTCGTCGGTGGCATCCTGCTCATCGTGGGCCTGGGCTCGCGGCTGATCGCGCTGCCGCTCGCGTTCACCATGGTGATCGCCATCCTGACCGCCAAGCTCGACAAGATCGACGGCATCACGACGCTGGTCGGTTTCGAAGAATGGACCTACCTGGTGATGTTCCTGGTCATCGCCCTGACTGGACCGGGAGCGCTATCGCTGGACGCCTTGCTGATGCGGCGTTTTGGGCGCAAGCGGCCGCCGGGGGCCATGGCCTAACGGTGCTGCTTCCTTGCCAATGCTTGCCGCGGGGGCTTAAATCGGCCGCGAGCCGTGGCCGCCGCCGAGTTCAAACAGGAAGCCGAGCTCATGGCCCGGTATTGCGACGGCGACCAGGCCGCCTTTCATCGGCTGTATGGATTGCTGGCGCCCCGCATCCTGGGGTATCTGGTGGGGCTGGTGGGTGAGCGCGCGACAGCGGAAGATCTGCTGCAGCAGACCTTCCTCAAGCTGCACGTGTCGCGCGCGACCTACGTGCGTTTTGCGAACCCCATCCCCTGGCTCTACACCATCGCGCACCGGACCTGCCTGGACGAGCTGCGCAAGCGAAAACGCGCACCGGTGAAGTTGACCGCTGACGGCGTGGTTCCCGACGTCGCCGCCGCCACCATGGCTGGCGGGCGCGAGGAGGACGCGCGCGAGACCGGGCCCCACATCACGCTGGCGGCACTGGATGGCCTGCCGCAAAATCAGCGCGAGGCGTTGGTCTTGACCAAGGTCCACGGTCATTCGATCGCCGAGGCCGCGCGCATCACGGGCAGCACGCCGGGCGCGATCAAGCTGCGCGCGCACCGCGCCTACGTCACGCTGCGGATGCGCCTTGGTCGCCGACCGCCCGCCGCCGAGAAGATCGCATGAACGATCCCCTGTCGGCCACCGAGAATACCCCCCCGGCCCCCAACCCG
>DASRQT010000281.1:0-11451 GCA_035696485.1 Polyangia bacterium
CCCGTAGCGTGTGACGTCCGCGACGTCGAGGCGCGCGGACAGAGGCATCAGATGAACCGGATAGCGAAAGAAGGCTTCACGCCCCAGGCGTTCAAAGGCCGCGGACAGCACATCGACCTGGGCATCGGGTGACGCGCGC
Organism: Polyangia bacterium; assembly: GCA_035696485.1. Taxonomy (GTDB): domain Bacteria; phylum Myxococcota_A; class Polyangia; order Fen-1088; family Fen-1088; genus DASRQT01. The sequence continues at coordinate 140 of DASRQT010000281.1, forward strand.
AAATCATCGGGCGGAAGCAACAGCGCGCTTGGAACGGTGACGAAATCAGCGTCGGCGGTCAGCGTACGGGCACCGGCGAGATCCGAGGTTGTCACCGCCTCGACGCGCGGGTTCCAGATCGGCAGCGCGTCCCAGTCGCGCGCGTCACCAGTGGCGTAGTGTTCGCGACGGAGGCGTGCATAGCCGTTGTCGGTCGCACCCAGTGACGCCTGCAGCACCTGCCGCCGGTCAGAGGGCGAACCGACGAGATAGTCGAGGCCCGCGTCCCTGCGCGGGTCGCCATCACACGCGGCCACACAGAGGAGCGCAGCGGCGGCCCCGATCACCCGGCGCATATCGTCGACGCACACGACCAGGCGTTGACCGCCGGATTGAAGCGGCATTCGGCGGGCGCCGTGCAGTCGGTGTCGTCGGTGCAGGCGTCGTTCGCCTTGTGACAGTAGTAGCCGACGACTCCAAAGTAGCGGCCGCAGCCGAAGTCGTTGGTCGGCGAACAATAGCCACCCGGCCCGCAGTCGCCGTCGACCTGGCAGTTGCCGTTGAGACAGACGTTCGCGCTGTTGGCGGGCGCGCTGCCCTTGACCCGGCAGTCACACGGCCCTTTGCCGGCGCAGTCGGTGTCGGCAGAGCAGGTGTCATAGCTGCACAGGCAGGTGGGAATGCGCCCGCCTGACAGGCAGCGCCCGTTGGTGCCCATGCTGCAGTCACCATCGGTTATGCACCCATTGTTGGGCACCGGCATGCCGCCGGGCAGCGCGCAAACGCCGGCGGCACGCTGGTCATCGCACAGCGCGTGCGCCGTGCGATGCTTCAACGGCACACGGCCGGTTTGGCCGCCGCTGCCACCGGTGCCGGCGTCACCCGGGACGCCGCCGCCACCGCCCACACCGCCGCTGCCGCCGCCGCCGATACCGCCGCTGCCGCCGCCGCCGATACCGCCGCCAGTTCCCACCGCGCCACCCGTGCCCGGGCTGCCGCCACTGCCCGCGGCGCCGTCGCCCCCGGCCACCGGGGTGACGTTCCCGCACGCGATCAGCGGGAAAAACAGACAGCAGGCAAGGATGGTCGCCGGTGTGTTCGACATGGTCAGTTACTCAGGCAACCATCGTGCCACGCGGAGACCCCATGGGCGCACTGCAATCGCCTGCCAGGCCGCGCCCCACGACCGACGAACATGAGGCAGCCCGGTCAGATGGTCTCGAATTTCTGTGACTCCTGGGTGGGCAGGCCCCCTACCCCTTGAGCCACTCCGAGTGCACGAACCCCAGCTCCGGTTTATCGACGCGTTCGTAGGTGTGGGCGCCGAAGGCGTCGCGCTGGGCCTGCGTGACGTTCTGGGGCAGGCGCGCCGTGCGGTAGCTGTCGAAGTAGGCCAGGCTGGCGCTCATGGCGGGAACCGGGATACCCAGGTTTTGCGCAAGCCCGATCGCGCGCCGCCAGTTGGCCTGCGCGTCGTGAACGCGCTTTTCGAACTCCTCGTCGAGCAGCAGGTTGGGCAGGTTGGGCGCGCGTTCGTACGCGCGCATGATGTTGTCCAGCAGGCGCGCGCGGATGATGCAGCCGCCTTTCCAGATGCGCGCCATCTCGCCCAGCGAGATGTTCCATTTGTATTTGTCGCTGCCGGCGCGAATCAGGTGAAGCCCCTGCGCGTACGAACAGATCTTCGCCGCCAGCAGCGCGTCGTGAACCGCGTCGGTGAGCGCCTTCTGTTCGGCGGCGGGCGGGCGTGGGCCGGTCACACCCCGGATCCGGCTTGAAGCCGCGACACGCGCGTCCTTCATGCTGGACAGCACGCGCGCGTCGATCGCGGCGGTGATGGTGGGAATCGGAACGCCGGTGTCGAGCGCGATCTCCGCCGTCCACTTGCCGGTCCCCTTCTGCCCGGCCTTGTCCTGCACCAGGTCGACCAGCGGCTGCTTGGTCTCGGGGTCTTTAACCGCCAGAACCTTCCCGGTCAGCTCGATCAGGAACGACGCCAGCGAGCCTTCGTTCCAGCGCGAGAACACCGCCGCCGCTTCCGGAGCCGACAGCCCCAGCCCGCGCGACAGTAGATCGTATGCCTCCGCGATGAGCTGCATGTCGCCGTATTCGATCCCGTTGTGGACCATCTTGACGAAGTGCCCGGCGCCGTCCGGTCCGACGTGGGTCACGCACGGCCCGGAGTCGGTCTTGGCGGCGATCGCCTCCAGCACCGGCTTCAGCGCCGTCCACGCCTCTTGATCACCCCCCGGCATCAGCGACGGGCCGCGCCGCGCGCCCTCCTCGCCGCCCGAAACGCCCATGCCGACGAAGCGCAGCCCCAGCTTGCGCAGGTCCTCCTCGCGGCGGCGGGTTTCGGCGAAGTGGGTGTTGCCGCCGTCGATGGCGATGTCGCCCGGCTGCAGCAGCGGCTTGAGCTGGTCAAGCACGCTGTCGACCGGCTTGCCGGCCATGATCATGATCAGGATGCGCCGCGGCCGTTCCAGCGACGCCACCAGCTCGGCCAGCGTTGACGTGCCGACGAACTTGTCGCCGTTGTCGGCGATGAACTTGTCGGTGACCGGTTGCTCGAGGTTCCACACCGCCACCCGGAACCCATGATCGGCGATGTTAAGCGCCAGGTTCCGCCCCATCACCGCCAGCCCGATAACGCCGAAGTTCGCTTTGCTTTGAGTCGTCATGTTGGTCTTCCTATCTTGCTTGCTAGCTGGCTCAGATTTTTTGCCACGGCGGATCTTTCGGCAACAGCGCGTCGAACTCCTTCAGCAGCTTCGCCTCGTAGGCGCCCGCGAACGTCTTGGAGAAGAATCGGTCGGCCCCCTCGCGCACGAACAGGTCCCAGGATTCCTCCTCGGCGCCGGGATTGATCGGGAAAAACAGCGCGCCGACGTCGCGCGCCGCCTTCAGATCGCCGGGCGCGTCGCCCATCATCAGGATCTTGTCGCTGGGATATTTTCCCTTCGCGGCCAGCGTCAGGTGTTCGGTCTTCGAACCCATCTCCTGCCCAGCGATCAGCGCCACGTATTTCTCGATGCCGTGTTCCACCCACTCGCGATCCAGCGCCTCCTGCGGCGTCGCCGACACCACCATCACGTCGGCCTTCTCGCGCAGCTTCTCCAGCGACGCCCTGACGCCGGGGAACGGCGGCAGGTTGTGGACGATCTCCTCGATGGTCTTGTTGACCGCCTTGCTCCATTCGTACACCAGGGCCAGCTCCTCGCGCTGCGCGCCGGTGGCGCCGTCCAGCAGGGCCTTGAGCTTGGGGTTTCCAAGCTGCGTCTCGGTCTTCATCCAGGCGCGCAGGTGCGGCAGCTCGGGGATGGCGATCACGGCTTTTTTCACCTTGGGCATCTGCCGCAGGACGTCGGCCACCAGCACGATGGCCTTGAACCGGTTGCAGCCGCGGGTCTGCGAGTACAGGTTCACGAAGTCCCACGCCTGGTGAACCTGGCGGGAGATCGCGGCCAGGCCGAAGTATTTGAGGAAGTTCACGCTGAAGCTGTCGTTGTGCTTCACCTCCATCGAATTGAAGGCGCAGCCGTCGGAGTCGATCCCGACGAAGAACTCCTTGGTGGGGCGGAACTGCTTCAGCTTTTCCTGAGGGTCGCTTGCCATGGTTTGCGTAGATTTGGCTGGCCGGGCCCCACCCGTCAAGCGCGGCGAGGCGGGTGGGTGCTCCCGTCAGTCGCCTGGAGCGTCTCGTGACGGAGGAAGTCGAAGTCGCAGCCCAGGTGGGCTTGTTGAACGTGCTCGTGGTAGAGGCGCTCGTACCCTCGGACCGGCACACTTTCCCCGCGCGGCGCCATCACTGCGCGACGCTGCGCCAGCTCAGCGTCGTCGACGAGCAGATTTAGCTCCCGGCGCTGGACAGAAAGCGCAATCCGATCGCCGCTGCGCACCAGGGACAGCGGCCCACCCACCGCCGCTTCCGGTGACACGTGCAGAACGATGGTCCCGAAGGCGCTGCCGCTCATGCGCGCATCCGAGATGCGCACCATGTCCTTGACCCCGGCGGCGGCCAATTTCCTGGGAATCGGCAGCGCCCCCGCCTCCGGCATCCCCGGGCCGCCCCGGGGACCGGCGTTTTGCAACACCAGGACGTCGTCGGCGTTGACATCGAGGAAAGGGTCGTCAATTCGCTCCGCCAGGTCGGCGAGTGACGTGAACACGACCGCGCGCCCGGCTGTCTCCTGCAAGGCCGGGGTGGCGGCGGACCTCTTGAGCACCGCGCCGTCGGGCGCGAGATTTCCGCGCAGGACCACCAGGCCGCCCCCTTTCTGCAAAGGTTGGCTGCGCGGCCTGATGACGTTCTGCCACGCCGGGAATTCATAGGGTCCCGCCAGCACCTCGCCCAGGGTCGCGCCGGTCACCGTCGGCGCGTCGAGGTGCAGCAGGGGCGCCAGTTCGCGCAGCACGACGCCCAGGCCGCCGGCGCGAAAAAAGTCGTCCATGTAGCCGTCGCCGGTCGGTTTCAGATCGACCAGAACCGGCGTGGTTTCGCTGAGGCGGTCCAGCTCGGACAGCTGCAGCCTGATACCGGCCCGCCCGGCCACGGCGGCGAGATGAATGATCGCGTTGGTGCTGCCGCCGATGGCCAGCAGCACGCGCAGCGCGTTCTCCAGCGTTTTTTCGCCGACCAGCGCGGCCGGCGCCAGGTCGGACCCCGCCAGCGCCACCGCGCGCTTGCCGGTCTCCTCGCCGTGCCGCAGGCGATCCGCGTGCACCGCCGGGATGGCCGCGCCACCCGGCAGCATCAGACCCATGGCCTCGGCCAGGCACGCCATCGTGCTGGCTGTCCCCATCACGCCGCAGGTCCCGCCGGTCGGCACCAGCGCGTTCTCGGCGGCGTCAATCGTTGCGCGATCGATCTCGCCGCCGCGAAACCGCGCCCAGAAGCGGCGGCAGTCGGTGCACGCGCCGACGCGTTCGCCGCCAACGTTGCCCGACAGCATCGGTCCCACCACCTCGACGATGGCCGGAACCCCGGCGCTGGCCGCCCCCATCAGAAGCGCCGGCACGGTCTTGTCGCACCCGCCCAGCAGGACGACCGCGTCGACGGGCTGTGCCTTGATCATCGCCTCGACGTCCAGCGCCATCAGGTTGCGGAACATCATGCTGGACGGGTTGAGGTAGACCTCCCCCAGCGAGATGGTGGGGAAGGCCAGCGGCAGGCCGCCCGCCTGCCAGACGCCACGTTTGATCGCCTCCACCAGCTCCGGGATGTGGCGGTGGCAGCTGTTGAGGTCGCTGCGCGTGTCGACGATCCCGACCACCGGCTTTGCAAGGGCGTCGCGCGAATAGCCCATCGAGCGCGCGAACGAGCGCCGGATGAACAGCGCCATCTCGCGATCGCCGTACTCGGTGAGCCTCCCTGCTAGCCCGCCGGGGGCGGCGCGGGGACCGCCCCTGTCGCCCTTGCCGGCGATGGCGGTGCTCCTATTCCTTGACCGCGCCGGTCATCCCGGCAACGTAGTGCTCGACGAAGAACGAATACAGGATGGCCACCGGCAGCGATCCGAACAGCGCGCCGGCCATCAGCGAGCCCCAGTGATAGACGTCGCCTTCGACCAGCTCGGTCAGCACGCCGACCGGGACCGTCTTCACCTCGGACGATGACACGAACGTCAGCGCGTAGATGAACTCGTTCCACGACAGCGTGAACGCGAAGATCCCCGCCGAGATGAGGCCGGGCACCGACAGCGGCAGGATGATCTTGGTCAGGATCTCGAACCGCGTCGCGCCGTCGATCAACGCGCACTCTTCCAGCTCGAACGGGATCGACCGGAAGTACCCCATCAGCAACCAGGTGCAAAACGGGATCAAGAAGGTCGGATAGGTGAGGATTAGCGCCAGCCGGGTATCAAACAGCCCCAGCTTGAACACCATCGTGGCCAGCGGAATGAACAGGATGCTGGGCGGAATCAGGTAGGCCAGGAAGATCGACATGCCGACGTGCCGACTGCCGCTAAAACGGAGGCGTTCGATGGCATAGGCGGCCAGGACGCTGCACGCCAGCGACAGGAACGTCGAGACCACCGCGATCATCATGGTGTTGAACAGCCAGGTCGGATAGGCGGTGTCGAAGAACAGCTTCTTGATGTTGTCCAGCGTCGGGTGCACGGCCCAGAACGGGTTGAAGCGATTGAAGTCGTAAAGCTCGTCCTTCCCCTTCAGCGTCGTCACCGCCATCCAGTAAAACGGGAACAGCAAGACGAACAGGAACACGGCCAGCGGCGCGTAGACCGTCACCAGACGCTTGCGCGCCGTCTCGAGGTAACCCATCCCGCCCTGGCTGGCGATGATCGGCTCGACCGCCGCTTCGATCGGCGCCGCGTCGGTCTCCTTGGCCCCGGGGTCGATCATCTGTCCGCCGCTCCCTGCTGCCACCGGCGGCGCTGCAGACCGAAGAACGAAAACAGAATGGCGGCGAGCAAAAACGGCATCATCAGGGTCGCGATCGACGCCCCCTCGGCCAGTTGCCCCCCCGAGATGGCGCGCTGGAACGACAGCGTCGCCATCAGGTGCGTGGCGTTTAGCGGCCCACCGCGCGTGATGGCGTAAACCAGCTGGAAGTCGGTGAACGTGAACAGCACCGAGAAGGTCATGACCACCGCGATGATCGGCGTCAGCAACGGGTAGGTGACGTGCCGGAACAGCTGCCAGCGGTTGGCACCGTCCAGCGTCGCCGCCTCGTACAACGACGCCGGGATGGTCTGTAGTCCCGCCAGCAACGAGATCGCCACGAACGGGATCCCGCGCCAGGTATTGGCTGCGATCAACGACGCGCGGGCGTTGTTGGGATCACCGAGGAAATCGATGTAGCTGTCGATGAGGCCCCATTTCTGCAGGGTCCACGAGATGATGGAGAACTGCGAGTCAAACAGCCACCAGAAGCAGATCGCGGTCAGGACGGTGGGGGCGATGAACGGCAGTAGCATGATGGCCCGGATCATCGACTTCATCTTGATGTTGCGGTTCAGCAGCAACGCCAGCCACAACCCCAACCCGAACTTCAACGTGCAGGCGATGGCCGTGTACAGGAACGTGTTGCTGACCGACAGCCAGAAGACGCTGTCCCCGAACAGCGACCGGAAGTTCTCCAGCCCGATGAAGACACCGGACTGCCCGATCTTGGTGTCCGTCAGCCCCAGCCACAGCCCCAGCCCCAGCGGATAGGTCAGGAATACCAGCAGCAGCACCGCCGCCGGTACCATGAACATCAACCCCAGCAGGTTGCGGTTGTTGGCGATTTTCAGCAATTTGCGACTGCCCTCTCAACGGGCCCCCTCTCCCTAACCCTCTCCCCCTTCGGGGGCGAGGGGACCGGATTCGGATCCGGTGAACCCTCTCCCACTTTGTGGGAGAGGGCCTGGGAGAGGTCTGGTGCGTTAGATCTTATAGTAGCGCTGCGCGCGTTTTTCGGCGCGCTCGGCGGCGGCCTTTGGTGTTTCTTTCCCTGACGCGGCCTCGGCCATCATGTCGACCACGATGAAGTCGGCCGCGGCGCCCGCCGACGCATAGCCGGACTTTCCCGCGTAGCCGATGGGGCGCATGTTCTTGATGATCTCCCGGTACGGCGCGTGTTTCGGATCCGCCGTCCAGATCGGGTTGTTGTAGTACGCCTTGAGCGGCTGGCTGACGTAGCCGATGCCCCCCTGCAGCCAGGCGCCGTACTGTTCCTCCTCCATCATGAAGCGCAGGAACTCTTTGCCCGCCTTCGGGTATTTGCTGTACTTGAACAGCATCTGATTGAAGAACAGGCTCAGCTCGGCGGGGACGCCGATGGGGCCGATCGGCATGTTGGAGTGCTGGATGTCGGCGGTCATCGCCATGACCTTCGGGTCCTTGGAGTTCTTGGCCGCGTAGTAGATCGAGATGCCGTTGCCGGTCAGGCTGACCTGTCCGTCCAGGAACGCCTTGTTGTTGCTGGGATCCAGCCACGACAGCGTCCCGGGAACGAAGGTCTGGTACAGCTCCTTGGCGTACTCCAGCGCCTTGATGGTCTCCGGGCTGTTGATGACGACGTTGTTGTTCTGATCCACCAGCTTGCCGCCAAAGGACCACAGGCACCAGTGTGTCCATGAATTGCCGTCGCCGGTCGCGTGCCCCAGCGCAAAGCCCCCGGGCGTGTTCTTCTTCTTGAGCGCCTGCATCAGCTTCAAGAAGCCGTCGGTGTCGGTCGGGAACTTGTCGAAGCCGGCCGCCTTGACCAGGCTCTCGCGGTAAACGATGGCGGTGCCGGCGATACCCAGCGGCAGCGCGATCCAGGTGTTGCCGCGTTTGCAATACGCCTCGGCCACCGGATACCAGCCGCCGTATTTCTTGCCCAGGTAGTTGGCGACGTCGCTGACGTCGACCAGCTTCTCCGGGTAAAGTGCCGGGTCGTCGTGGGTGGACAGGATGATGTCGGGGCCGCTGCCCACGTTGGCCGCGACGGCCGCCTTCGGGCGCACGTCCTCCCAGCCTTCGCTGTCGACGCGCACGGGGATGTTGAACTTCTCGGTGAACTTCTTCACGTTCGCCAGGTAGGCGTCTTCGTCGCCCTGCACGAACCGCTTCCAGCGCAGCACGCGCAACGACGCGCCCTTCTCCGGCGTGTTCTTCCAGGCGTCAGCCGCGACCGCGGGCGCCGTCAACACTCCGCCACCGGTCAGCAGCGATGCGCCCACGGCGGCGCCGGCCGTGGTCTTAAGAAAGTCACGTCGATTTACTTTGCTCATGGATGAAGGCTCCTCTCGTTTGTGGACAGTCAAACGCCGCCTAAAGCCGGGCGCCGGTAGTGCGGTCGAAAAGGTACGTGAGCTCCGGCTGCAACCGGATGGTCTCGCCGGGCTTGAACTCGTGACGCTCGCGAACGATCGCGGTGATGTCTTTGCCGCCGATGGTGCACGAGATCTGCGTGTCGGCACCCGTCGGCTCAACCACCACCACCTCGGCCGGAACACCGGTGGGACGCACGGACAGATGCTCCGGGCGAACGCCGACGGTGACCTCCTGCCCCTCGCGCGCAGCCCGGTGCTGCGTGGGGATGTCCAGCCCGTCGCCCAGGTTAACCACCATGCCAGTGCCGTTTCGACGGATAGTCCCCTTGAGGAAATTCATGGCCGGCGAGCCGATGAACCCGGCGACGAACAGGTTGGCCGGGTTGTCGTAAAGGTCCAGGGGCGCGCCGATCTGCTCGACGATGCCGTCGTGCATGACGACGATCTTGTCGGCCATGGTCATGGCCTCGATCTGATCGTGCGTGACGTAGATGGACGTCGTCTTGAGGCGCTGGTGGATCGCCTTCAATTCCGTGCGCATCGAGACCCGCAGCTTGGCGTCCAGGTTGGACAGCGGTTCGTCGAACAGAAACACCTGCGGGTTGCGTACGATGGCGCGGCCCATCGCCACGCGCTGGCGCTGGCCGCCGGACAGCTGGCGCGGGTACCTTTCCAGGTAGTCCATCAGGCCCAGGATCTTGGCCGCGACGTCCACGCGCTGCTTCATCTTGTCGCGCGACTCGCCGGCCAGCTTCATGCTGAAGGCCATGTTGTCGAACACGGTCATGTGCGGATAAAGCGCGTAGTTTTGAAACACCATCGCGATGTCGCGATCCTTGGGCGGCAAGGTGTTGACCACGCGACCGCCAATGTCGATGGTGCCGCCGGTGATCTCCTCGAGGCCGGCGATCATCCGTAGCAGTGTTGACTTTCCGCACCCGGATGGTCCAACCAGAACACAGAACTCGCCGTCGGCTATGTCGACGGAGACCCCACGAATGACGTGCGTGCTTCCGAAGTATTTCTGAACCGCGTTAATGGAAACGACAGCCATGGAGGTAATGATCTCTCATACCTTGATGTGGGATACCAGGGGTTCCCGAAGGGCCGCGACGCGTCGCCACGGCTGTGATTGACCTGTCCCGTCACTAGAACTACAGTCCGGCGAATTCCAATGCGCGCCCTGACGAAAATTCCCCTGGTCGCGGTCGCCGTTGCAGCCGCTGGGTTGGGGATCGCCTGCAAGAAGGAGCCCCCCGCCGGCGAATCTGCCGCGCCCGCCGCTCCCAGCCCGGCGGCCGGCGGCGGCGGCAACATGGTGAAGATCGTCTCCAGCCTGCCACGAACCGGCAGCGCCAACGCGCAATCAACCACCATCGTCAACGGCATCCGCCTGGCAATTGACGAGGCCGGCGGCAAGGTCGGCGATTTCACCATCGAATACGAGGACTGGGACGACGCCTCGGCCAAGAAGGGGGACTGGGACCCCGAGGTCGAGGCGTCCAACGCTGACAAGGCCGCCAACGACAAGAACATCCTGTTCTACCTGGGGACCTACAATTCAGGCGCGGCCAAGATCTCGATGCCGGTGTTGAACAAGGCCGGGCTGGTCATGATTTCGCCCGCGAACACGTATCCCGGCCTGACCAAACCGGGAACCGGCGAGGCCAACGAGCCCGCCGTTTATCGCCCGAGCGGCAAGGTCACCTACTATCGCGTGGTCCCCGCCGACGACATCCAGGGCAAGGTCGGCGCCGAATTCGTCAAGCAGCAGGGGCTCAAGAGCGTCTACGTCATTTACGACGGCGGCCTCTACGGCCAGGGGGTCGCCAACGTCTTCGTCACCACCGCCCAGGATGTCGGGCTCAAGGTGCTGTCGCAGGGCGCTGAGAAGATCGATCCCAAGGCGCAAGAGTTCCGGTCGCTCATGACCAAGATCAAGGCGCTCAAGCCCGATGTCGTCTACTACGGCGCCACCACCCAGTCCAACGCGGGACAGATCGCCAAGGATATCGTGGCGGTCGGGCTCAAGGCCAAGCTGATGGTCCCGGATGGCTGCTACGAGAAGGCGTTCATCCAGGCTGCCGGCGCCGAGAACGTCAACGACCGCACCTTCGTGACCTTCGGCGGCCTGCCCCCGAACGAGCTCAAGGGCAAAGGCGCGGAGTTCGTGGCCGCCTATCGAACCCGGTTCAAGGGCGAGCCGGAAGGATACGCGGTCTATGGCTACGTCGCCGCCAAGGTCGCGCTTGAGGCCCTGGCCAAGGCGGGCAAGAAGGATCGCGACGCGGTTCGCGAGGCGATGGTGGGTCTCGGCCAGACGGATGGCGCGCTGGGGTCGTGGAAATTCGACGCCAACGGCGATACGTCGCTGACCACCATGAGCGTCAACACGATCAAGAAGGGCCAGTTCGAGTTTGTGAGGTTGATGGGCGGCGGAGCGGCGAAATAACCGACCATCGTCTCTTCTTCCGAGTACAACCGTGAACTCTTGGAGACCGTCCTCCAGCAGCTTCTGATCGGCCTGACCAACGGCATGGTGTTCGCGCTGATCGCGCTGGGATACACCAT
>DASRQT010000282.1:0-22668 GCA_035696485.1 Polyangia bacterium
GATCGCCTTGCCGTCCGGAACGTTGGGAATGGTGAAGTTGCCTCGTTCATCAAGCGGGGAAAAATACGGCGAATCGACCACGATCACCGAGATCATGATGTGCGGGTACTCGGCACACTGGACCAGATACCCGCCGGGCACGCCGAACTTCTGGCGCCGCATCGCGCCAGGCGCCAGGCGTTCGACCGGCATCACCGACGGTGTCGCCGGGGTCGAGAATTCGTGCGTGACCTTGCCGGTGTTCTTCAACTCCAGCACCGAGCCGGGCCCGACCACCACCAGCCGCGGCCGTGCGTCCAGGCCCCCGATCTCGACGGTGACCGTGCGGGCCGCAGGCGCGGTGGCGCCGTTGATGCCCTCAAGCACCACCACGGTCTCGGCCTTGGCGCCGCCCGACGATGAAACCGGCACATTGCCGTTTTCCAGCCGCCAGTAGCCGTGGAAGAGGCGGGTGCTGCGCGCCCCCTCCGGTAGCTTGATGACCCCTTTCAAGGTGCCTGCCCAGGTGACCGGCGGAGCCACGAGCATGGTGGCGACCCCCGCCACCGCAAACGCAACGGCGGTGGCAATGGTCCGGGGTGCTGATAGGTGCAAGGCCCGCAGTTTCCTCATCGGACGCGCGCCCGAGGGTATCTTGGGCATCGCGGCTCGTCAACGCCGCGGGGGCGTTTCGCCACCCAGGTTGCCGTTGTCGTCGCCGGCGCGGGCGTTGTCCCCTTCGTTGAAGCGCACCTCCCGGCGGCGCTCCCGGGGGGCGGCCTGGTGGATGACCCGTTGCGGATACGGAATCTCAATTCCTTCTTGACGCAAGCGCGCCAAGAGACGCTTGCGTAGCTGGTGTGCCGCGCGCCCCTGCGATTCAAAGTTGCGCACGGTGACGCCACAATCGAACACCATCGCCGAATCGCCCAGCTGGGTCAGGCTCACCGATGGACGTCCCTCGGCAATCTCCGGAATCTCACCGACGGCGTGTTGTAACTCGTCCAGCAGCGCCGCCTCCACCGCCTCGGGGTCCGCGTCATAGGAGACGGCGATGGCGACGCCCATCGCCATCTGCGGCAGCGGCAGGTGGTAGTTGGTGAGGACCGCCTGCGACAGCTTCTGGTTGGGAACGATCACGATGTTGTTGCGCAACGTCCGCAGCCGCGACGACCGCCAGCCGATGGCGTCGACGTAGCCTTCCTGGCCGCCCGTGTTGTCCTGGATCTTGATGTAGTCGCCGGCGCGCACCGGCCGATCCGCCAGCAGGTACAGGCCCGCGAAGAAGTTCGCCAGCGTGTCCTGCAGCGCCAGCGCCACCGCCAGCGAGCCAATCCCCAGTGTGGTCAGCAGGGGCGTGACCGGGACGCCCAGCGTCTGCAACGCCATCAGCAGCGCCAGCACGCCTAATACCACGCGCACGGTCACGCGCGCGACGCCCAGGGCCGGGCTGACCGACGGGTTGCGGGCGGCGTACTCGGAGACCCCCGCCACCGCGATGCGGGCCAGCACCAGCGCGCAGGACAGGACCAGGGTGATGGACAGGACCGACACGGTCCATTTCGCCAGCCGCGCCGGCAGCGGCAGCTCGGGTAGAACCAGAAAGAGGCCGCCGGTCAGCACGGCCGCGGCGACCGGCAGCGCCAGGTTCGGCACCGAATCGTCGCTGCGGCGCGAGGCGGATGTTCCCTGCAGCCACTTGCCGGTCAGGCGTGCCGTCACGCGCGCCACCAGCGCGGCGATCAACAACAGGGCGAACAGGAACAGCGGCACCACCACCTGAGGCGGTGCGGCAATGTCGATTCCAGCGAGCCTCGTCATGCAAGCTCGTATATCCTTTTTTCGGCCGCGATGAGCACCACAGCGTCAAAGAAACTGGACACCTTCCCGAACCCCAATCCGGAGCGCGACTACCTGATTCGCTTCGATTGCCCGGAGTTCACCTGCCTCTGCCCCAAGACCGGGCAGCCGGACTTCGCCACCATCCGCGTCGAATACGTCGCCGACGAGCTGTGCGTCGAGCTCAAGTCCTGGAAGCTCTACCTCTGGTCGTACCGCAACGAGGGCGCCTTCCACGAGGCCGTGACCAACCGGATCCTCGACGACCTGGTCGCCGCCGTCCGCCCGCGCCGCATGCGCGTGGAAGGTATCTTCAACGTGAGGGGCGGCATCACGACCACCATCGTCGCCGAACATACCAAGTAACGAATCCGGTTCCCTCGCCCCCCGAAGGGGGAGAGGACTAGGGAGAGGGGCGTCGACTTACTTCTTTCGTCCCTTCTTGCCGGCGGCTTTCGCCTTGCCCTTACCTTTGCCCTTGGCCGCCGGTTCCGACGCGGCGGCGGCGACCACGACTGGCGGGGCGTCGTTGGTGTCCTTGTTCAGGATGATGGCCTGGGTCACGCGGGTCTCGCCCAAAAGGTCGCGCGCGCCCGGGATGCGGATCGCTTTTTCGTCGCGCTCGATCTGCTTGTCCAGCTTCTCGGTGCACTCCTTGCAGCTCTTGGTGCCGAGGCGAGCCAGCGAATACAGGATCGCCTGGTGCACGGGGAATCGCTCCTGCGACATCGAGGCGACCGGCTTCATGGCGGCCAGCAACAGCGGCAACCCCTTGGCCGCGTCACCCGAGAAGCCGATCGCGAACGCGGCCTTCTCGGCCCGCGTCCACGACGGATCGTTGAGCTTCTTGCCGTAGCACGCCAGATCCTTGTCGCATTCGTTGGCGACCATCATGCGATCCAGCGCCATCCCGAAGACGCCCTGCGCCGCGGATTCCTTCTCGGCCAGCGCCTTGAACGCCTCGAATGATTCCTTGCCCGCGATACGCGACAGGTCGATGGCCGCGGTCGCGCGCAGATCGGACGCCTTCTGGCCCTGGACCACGACGTAGCCGGACTTGGCGATCTCCATCAACGTCGGGACCGCGCGCCGATCGCCCGACAGATAAAGGCCGTCCGCCGACGACACGCGCAGGGTGGCCTCCTGCTTGGCGTCCTTGAGGATGCCGATTAGGGCGTCAACCCCGGCCGGCTCGGCGATCTGCCCCAGCGCGATCACGATGGCGGTGTGTTCGCCGCCGTGAGCCTTTTCGCGCAGCCTGGCGATGAGCTCCGGCACCGACTGTCGGGCGCGCAGATCGCCCAGCAGCACGGCGGCCTTGAACGGGACCACCCCGGGCGTGACCGAGTCGAACTTCAGCTGCTTGGCCATGGCCTGGATCTCGGCGTTCTTCTCCTTCAGGAGCTCGACCAGCGGCGGGATGGCCGGCGCACCGATCCGCACCAGGCCGAGGCGGCACTCCTGGAAGATGTTGGCGCCACGCCCGGTCATGAACAGCCCCTTGATGAGGGCGGGGATGGCCTGGGGATCGCGGAATTCGGCCAGGCCCAGGGCGGCCTTCTGGTTCAGCGTGAAGTCCTGCTCGTCGGCGGAGGTGCCCAGGATCTTCATCAGCGTCGGGACGGCACGCTTGTCGCCCACCTTCACCAGGGCGCGCAGGGCCGCCAGCTTGGCGTTGTTGGCGCGTGATTTGATGGGTAGCTGCTTCTCGGCGGCGTGGATCAGGGGCTCGACCGCCTCGGGCGCCTTCATCTCGCCCAGCACGCCGGCCGCGATGGTGGCGCGGTCAAAGTCGTCGTCAGAGTAGTCCAGCGCCTCGATGAACAGCGCCTTGGTGCGTTCGTCCTTGTACCGGGCCAACGCCTCCAGGTGCTCGGGACGGCGGGTGTCCTTGTACAGGTCCATCAGCGCGGGAACGGCCGGGCGCGCCTTCTCGACGTCCATGTTGGCCAGGTGGTCCAGCGCCTCTTTTTGCGTGCGCAGGTTGGTAAGCTGTTTGGCCCAGGTGTTGGGATCGTTTGGATCACCCTGGCAGGCCAAGGCGCCTAGGGTGCAAATCACGACGAGGGCCAAGAGCGAGCTGCGCATGGGTCGATCCTCCCCGAACAAATCGAAAGTAAAAGCGGTGGTGAAAAAAAGGCCGGCCTTTTTGGGCCGGCCTCTTCACTGGCAGGTTTACATCGTCAGGCCGACGGCACGCCGTCGGACATCAGCTACGGCAGGGCGCCGCCGCCCTTGGCCTTCGGCGTGACCGCGAAGTTCACGTTCTGGTATCCGGCAACCGCGATCGAATACATGACCTTCTTGAGGGCCTTGAACTCGACCGCCTTGTCGGACTGAAGGATGGCGATGCCGTTGAACTCTTCACCGGGGTGAAGCAGCTTGTAGTTGTTCTTCAGGGTCACCAGCTTGTCGTGCAGCTCGGCGATCTTGAAGTCCCCGGTCGACGAGTCCTTCATCAGCTCGTCGGCCGACGCCACCTGCGAGCCGTCGAGAGTGACGACGTCGCGGCTGACGCTGACCACCGGCGCCCGTTCCAGATCGGTCCAGTTCTGGGCGTCGGGCAGGACGATGTTCTTCTGGACGAACAGGATCTCGCCCGTCGCCGAGAAGGACATCAGCAGGAAGATGACCAACATCGTCATCATGTCGATGTAGGCCACCAGGTTGAGGGCGGCGTACGAGCTCTTGCGGCCGGCGTGGCCGAGCTTCGCCTTGGCGACCTCCAGCTTGACCGATTTGAAGAGCTGCGCGGATGGTGCGTGGATAGGCATGGTGGTTCCCCGTCAGATCCCCGCCCCGCCGGCATCTATGAGCGAGATGTCGGGGAAGCGTGCGGTTAGCGCGGTGTCCATGGTGCGGATCAGCGTATCGAACTTGATCGTGTCTTCCGACGCGACCTGAAGGTCGTTCTTGTCCGGGTGGCTGTCCTTGAACTTCTTCAGCTCGGTGGCCAGTTTCTCGAAGTCGTACTGGTCGCCGCGCTTGGGAATGGGCTGCTGATCCTGATCGGCTACGAGGTTGAAGCCCTCGCCGTTGACCACCACCACCAGCTTGATCATCTTCTCTGGAGGCGTCTCTTCGCCCGCCTGCCCTTGCCCCTTCTGGTGCGCCTCGAGACGCGCCAGCTGCGACCAGACCGCCGTGATCAGGAGGAAGGCCACCATGCACGTCAGCAGGTCGATGTAAGGGACAAGGTTCAGATCGGCGTTGAGCGCCTTTTTGCCCGATTTATTACCGGTTTCGACTGAAACAGCCATGAGATCTCCAGTCGAGGATCAGTATTGTTCGGACTGGCCGCCACCGCCGGTGCGGCCGGCCACCACCAGATTCAGTGTTTCCACCGAGGCCTGGTTGATGCCGTCCAGGACGCCCTGGGTCATGCCGTTGAGCCACGCGTAGGTCGCCAGACCCAGGATACCGGTGGCGAGGCCGAACGCCGTGCAGTTCATCGCCTCCGAGATACCCTTGGAGAGCATCGTCGCCTTCATCGAGGGGTCGACACCGGCGACGCCGGCGAACGACTTGATGAGGCCGGTGATGGTTCCGAGGAGCCCGGCCAGCGTCGCCAGGTTCCCCAGCATCGCCAGGTAGCCGGTCCGCTTCTCCAGCTTTGGCAGCTCGCGCAGCGCTTCCTCGTCCATCGCCTGCTGGACGTCGTGTTCGGTGCCGCCCGCCTTGCGCAGGCCCGCCGCGATGATCTTGGTGACCGGAGCCGGGCTGGCCATGCAGGTGTTGACCGCGCCCTGGATGTTCCCCGAGACGATCTGCGACTTCAGCAGCGACATCAGCTTGTCGACGTCGACTTTTGACTTCGACACGTACATGAAGCGGTCCAGCGTGATGAAGACCGTGATGCCCAACAAAATCAGGATGGGGTACATGCCCCAGCCACCCTCTTTGAAAGCTTCCATCAGGAACATGAGGTCGTTCTCCTTGTCTTGGTTGTCGTCGGAAAAAAGTTGTTAAACCCCGCGTTACCCGCGGAGCGCCGCCTTGGCCTGGAACAGCAGGTTCGCCACGTTCTTCCGGACCTCGGCGATGTCGTCGAGGGCGCTCTGGGTCTTGCCGTTCAGCCAGGCAAACGCCGCCAGACCGACGATGCCGACGGTCAGGCCGAAGGCGGTGCAGTTCATCGCCTCCGAGATACCTTTGGACAGCAGGGTCGCCTTCTGAGATGGGTCGACGCCGGCGACACCGGCGAACGCCTTGATGAGGCCGGTGATGGTTCCGAGGAGCCCGGCCAGCGTCGCCAGGTTACCCAGCATGGCCAGGTAGCCGGTCCGCTTCTCGATCTGCGGCAGCTCGCGAAGGGCTGATTCCTCCATGGCGGCGTTGATCTCTTCGTCCGAACGGTTCGCGCGCATCAGCCCCGCCTGCACGACGCGGGTCAGCGGCGTGGAGTTGCCAGAGCAGACCTTGATGGCGCCCTGGATGTTGCCGGCGGAGATCTGCGATCGCAAAAGAGCCACCAGCTTTTCCTTGTCGATGACGGCGCGGCGCAGGAAGACGGCGCGTTCGATGACGATCGACATCGTCAACATCAGCAAGACGAGAATCGGCCACATCCCCCACCCACCCTCGTGGAATGCATCGGCCAGCATCTTCAAGACGGTCATCCGGCTCCTCCTTCGATCTCGAGCTCGTTTTGGGTAGAGCGCACCTGTTGCAAAGCGCCCCAGCCGCGAAGTGTCCGAGTGCCCTGAAGCACGGACAGTGCCACCGCCTTTTACACCCCTTTGACTCGATTTTCTAGATGGCGACGACGCGGCAGGCGTGGAGTTTTGCCCCGCGGTGGGGTTTTTTAACCCGGCAGCGGTGGCGGCGTTTCACGAGCAATTTTTCGGGGGGATGCTAGGTTGCTATTCCTGTCGTGGCTGTTCGTCGTTCCAAGTCGTTCCGTTGGGTTCTGATCGTCGCCGTCGTGGGGATCGGGGGTGGGGTGTTCGCCTGGAGACAGTCCCACTCAGAGGCTCCCGTCGCATTCCGGACGGTTCGCATCGATCGCGGCCCGGTCGAGGAGACGGTCACCGCGACGGGAGCGCTGAGCGCGGTGACGACGGTTCAGGTCGGATCGCAGGTCTCGGGAATCATCGCCAAGCTGGGGGCGGACTTCAACAGCAAGGTGAAGGAAGGGCAGATCATCGCGCAGATCGACCCGACGCGGTTTCGCGCCAATGTGGCGCAGGCGGAGGCGAGCCTGCAGTCGGCCGAGGCCGATCTGGTCAAGGCGCGCGTGGCCGTGAAACAGGCGAAGGTCGAGCTGGATCGCGCGCAGGAGCTGCAGGCGCGCCAGGTGGTCGGTATGGCCGAGCTGGATGCGGCGCGCGCGAAGTACGATCAGGCGCAGGCCGATCTGTCGGCGTATGCGGCCAAGGTGGCCAAGGGGCGCGCTGACCTGGGGATCGCGCGCGTCGATCTGGAGCGCACCACCATCCGCGCGCCCATCTCGGGCACGGTGTTGCAGCGGGCCGTCGACGTGGGCCAGACCGTGGCGGCGTCGCTGCAGGCGCCGGTGCTGTTCACCATCGCCGAGGATCTGTCGCGGATGGAGGTGCGAGCCGCCATCGACGAGGCGGACGTCGGCAAGCTGAAGGAAGGGCAGGACGCCACGTTCACGGTGGATGCCTACCCGGGCAACACGTTCAAGGGGCGCATCTTTCAGCTGCGGTCGCAGCCGACCGTGGTGCAGAACGTCGTCACCTATGACGCCATCCTGCGCGTCGACAACACCGACGGCAAACTGCGGCCGGGCATGACCGCCAGCGTGCGCGCGGTTTGCCAGCGGCGAGAGAACGCGCTGCGTGTTCCGAACGCGGCGCTGCGGTTCAAGCCGGCGCCCGAACTGGTAGAGGGCGGCGGCGACCGGGGCGGCGCTGGCGCGGGCGGCGGCGCCTCAGGAGGCGGGGGGACGGCCCGCGCAGCCGAACGTGGCGGATCACCCGCGGCGGGGCAAGCCAGCTCGCGCAGCGGCGCGCGCGTCTATCGCCCGAGCGGCGGCAAGGTGGCTGCCATGCGGTTCAAGCCGGGGATCGCCGACGACGAATACACCGAGGTGGCAAGTGGGCCCCTCAAGGAAGGGGACGAGATCGTCACCGACCTGGCGGGAGGCGCAGCGCGACCACCGTCGTCTGGTGGCGGAAGCACAAGGGGTCGAGGGCCGCGGTTCTTCTAGCGCCATGTCGCTGATCGTCGCTCGCGAGCTGGTGAAGGACTACGTCATGGGGGACGTGGTTGTGAATGCGTTGCGCGGGGTCAGCCTGGAGATCGGTCGCGGCGAGTTCGTGGCCGTGATGGGGCCGTCGGGGTCCGGCAAGTCCACCTTCATGAACCTGTGCGGGTGCCTCGACCGTCCAACGTCGGGGACGTACGAGCTGGACGGTGTGGATGTCTCGTCGCTGGACCGCGATCAGCGCGCGGAGATCCGCAACCAGAAGATCGGGTTCGTGTTTCAGGGCTTTAACCTGCTGGCGCGCACCTCGGCGCGCGACAACGTCGAGCTGCCGCTGACCTACGCCGGCATGCCCACGCGCGAGCGGAAGGCGCGCGCGGCGGTGGCGCTGGACGCGGTCGGGCTGGCGGACCGGGCCGGCCATCTGCCCAACCAGCTGTCCGGCGGACAGCAGCAGCGGGTGGCCATCGCGCGCGCCCTGGTTACCGACGCGCCGTTGCTGCTGGCCGACGAACCGACCGGCAACCTCGACAGCAAGACCAGCGATGAGGTGATGGGCCTCCTGGTGCGGTTGAATGAGGAACGCGGGATGACCGTTGTTCTGGTCACGCACGAACCGGACATCGCGCTTTACGCCAGGCGGGTGGTTGCCTTCCGCGATGGCCACATCGAACGTGACGAGGCACAGACCCCACGCAGCGTGCCCACATGACGTTATGGGCGCTGTTCCGCCTGGCGCTGGTCGGGTTTTCGCGTCATCGGATGCGCGCGCTGCTGACGGCGCTGGGGATCATCATCGGCGTGGGCGCGTTCATCACCATGGTGGCGCTGGGCAGCGGCGCCAGCGCCAAGGTCACGCAGCAGATCGCGTCCATGGGTTCGAACATGCTGGTGGCGTTCGGCGGCTCGTCCAACGCGGGCGGCGTGCGCGGGGGGACCGGTACCTCGGCGTCGTTGACCGACGATGACGTGGAGGCGATCGCGCGCAGCGTACCGACGGTGCGGTGGGTGGCACCCATCGTTCAGACGCAGGCGCAGGTCGTGTACGGCGGGGCGAACTGGGCGACGTCGGTCTCGGGAACCACACCCGACTACCTGGACGTTCGCAGCTGGGGCCTGGCCACCGGCGCGTTCTTCACGACCCAGGACATTCAGGCCGGCAACAAGGTGTGCGTGCTGGGACAGACGGTGGTCGACCAGCTGTTCGGCGAGGAGGATCCGGTCGGGCAGTTCGTACGCGTGCGCAGCCTGAGCTGTCAGGTGCTGGGGGTGCTGACCCGCAAGGGGCAAAACCAGATGGGGCAGGACCAGGACGACGTCGTGTTGATGCCGTACACCACCGTGCGCAGGAAGCTGTTCAACGCCGGCGGGGCCGCCGCCAACGCGGTCAGCCGCATCCTCATGTCGGCGACGTCGGCGGCGACCACCGGGGCGACGCAGCAGCAGGTGCAGGGGCTGTTGCGGCAACGGCATCGGACGACCGAGGGGGATCCGGCGGATCCGTCCGTGCGCGACCTGTCCGAATACGCCAAGGTCGCCGAGGAGACCACGAGGACAACGACGCTGCTGCTGGCCAGCATCGCGGCCGTGTCCCTGATCGTGGGTGGCATCGGCATCATGAACATCATGCTGGTGTCGGTGACCGAACGGACCCGCGAGATCGGCATCCGGTTGGCGGTGGGCGCGCGGGGACGCGACATTCTGGCGCAGTTCCTTCTTGAGGCGATCGTGCTCACGGCGGTGGGCGGCGCCGTCGGGATGGTGCTGGGGACGGTGGCGTCGCGCGTCCTGTCGGCCGCGATGGAGTGGCCGACGCTGCTGGGCTGGCAGAGCTATGCCCTGGGGTTCACGTTCTCGTCGGTGGTCGGGGTGGTGTTCGGTTTTTATCCCGCCTGGCGGGCGTCGCGCCTCGATCCGATCGAAGCGTTGCGGTATGAATAGCTTCCATGCGGGTCACGCGGGTTCTGGACCTCATCCTGGTCGTGGTGCTGGCCGTGGTGTTCTTGATGCCGCGTCCGGGCGTGACCGTGCAGGCGGCCCTGAAGCTGCCAGCGGAGAGGCGCGAACGCGTCGCCGAGCTGCAGGCCATGATGCTGGGGCAGGAAGACTCGGTGGAACCGGCCCTCGAGCTGGCCAACATCTATCTGGACGGCCACCGTCCCGACTGGGCACTGGCGACGGTGGGGTCGGTCCTGCGCGGACACCCCGACGACTATCGGTTGCACCATCTGCGCGCGATCGCCTACGCCGATCGGTTCGAGTCATTGCCGGCCTTTGAGGCGGCGGCGCGGGCACTGGCGCTGTGTGAAACCGCCGCCTCCGCTTGCGGAGACGCGGCGCGCAGCCGGCTCCACCTGCTGAAGTCGACGCTGGAGGGCATCGCCGGGATCGACATGCGCAAGGATCCGGCGCTGGCCAAGGAGAAGATCTTCGAGCGGCTGCGGCCGGTCTACGTGCCCAGGAACGTCGTCAAGAAGGCGGCGCCCAAGCCGGGGCGGCCGGCGCCCTGATACCTCCCCGAGCGACGTTTCCCTTGACAGGCGGGGGCACGCTCCGCATCATCCCGCCGCAATTGTTAGCCTAATTTTTATGCGCCCGTAGCTCAACTGGATAGAGCACCGGCCTTCGAAGCCGGGGGTTAGGTGTTCGACTCACCTCGGGCGCGCGGGCGGCAGAGAAGACAGATTCTGAAAACTGAATATCCGGGCGCATAGCTCAATTGGTAGAGCAGTGGACTCTTAATCCATTTGTTGCAGGTTCGATTCCTGCTGCGCCCACGATCTGACGGGGTCCGGCTCGCTGCCGCTCGCGGACCCCGGGCCCCCTCGCTGCGCGCGGCGGAGCCGCGCTTCGCTCGCCTTCGTATTGGGCCGCACGGCAGGCTAAGCCTGCGTGCGGCCTGGCGGCGTGGGGGCGCGCTGGGGATGGGGGGTTAGCGGGCGATGGGGGGGGAGCGGGGAGGGCAGAAGTCGAGGGGGGTGCCGTGGGCGCGGCGGTAGCGTTGGTCGAGGGGGGTTAGGGGTTCCCAGGGGAGGGGGGTGGTCGTTAGGCGGGCGGCGATCTCGGGGGTCAGGCCGACTGAGAGGTCGTTCTTTTCGTCGGGATCGGTCGCTAGGTCGTAGACCTCGACGTCGCCGTAGCGTGCGTCCACGATGGTTTTGCGATTGTTCTCGCGCACCGATAGAAAGGGCCCTCCGGTGGTCGAAAAGGCATAGTGGGGGACGTTGGGGTCGGGAGGCCATCGTCCGTTCAACACCGTCGACGATACCTGCAGGCCCAGTCCATGGGCGACCAGCGGAGCGACGTCCAGTAGAGACACGGGCGTCTGTCGATCAATGCACGTCTGTCCGGGGACGCGCGCGATCAGCGGCACGCGCACGACCGTGTCGTAGAGATGGAACGCGTGCTCGGAATATCCGCGCTCGTTCAGTTCTTCGCCGTGATCGGCGGTGATCACGACGATTGTGCGATCCCATTCTCCGCGCGACTTGATCGCAGTGAACAGGCGACCCAGTTCGTGGTCGACCGCGTCCAACTTCTGGCGGTAGAAGGGGCGAAGGTCTCTGCGAAACTGGGCCAGTAGCTCGGTCTTCCTGGGCAGATGCAGATCCAGGTAGTGCGCGATCAACATCCACGGCTGGTGTTTTTCGCCCGCATTCCGCATGTCCATCAGCATGCGGTCCGTAACCGTCATCTCGGCAGGATTACCGGCTCCCTCGGGGAGCCCCGTGTAGTCGACCTTGTAGTTGAGCGTGCCGTAAACCCGGCCGTGGTGGCCGACCCGCCCGGCGATGGTCGACAGCAGGGGCTGCGCAAGCGAGCGCCAGGTGAAGGTTCCGTTGTAAAGCGCCGGCATCACCATGTGCGTGGCGGCACCAACTGAATAAGCATTGGTGTATGAACACCCTTCGGCTGCGATGGCGCCGAGGTTGGGATAGGTGTCACGCAGAGATTGACCGGGGCGAAGGAAGAAGTCGTGTCGGAGCGTGTCGATGGTGACGAAGAGGACGTTGTGGGGCTTGGGTGTCCCTTCGATCTTGACGGGGCTGCTGACCGGGGCCGGACAAACATCAGACGCCCAGATCAGATACGGGGTTGGGCGCACGGCCCGCGCCCAGACTCCCGGTGAAAAGAGTGTTCCCAGCTCGGCCTGACGCCGAAGGTAGCCCGCGACCCGCGCCGAGCGCGCGGGCGCCGCTAACAGACAGAGCACCGCCACCGCTGCGCCAGCGACCAGGGCAGGGGTGCCCAGCCGCCGCGATGGCAGCGGAACGATGGCGAAGGTGGTGAACACACAGCTTGCTGCCATCAGCATGGACAGCACCGACGCCTTGCGCGGATAGAGCGAAAGCAGGTTCAGATCGACGAGAAACAGCAACATCAGATAGAGGGCCAGACACAGTCCGCACCCGATCATCCGGACGGCAAGCGTCCGGCTGGTTCCAAGGACGAACACCGAAACGCAAAACCCGAACGCAAGCGCGGTGGTCGGCCACTCGGCATAGTGCGATGGTCCGTGCATGAGGCCGCCGGCGCTCACAATCGCCAGGCCGGCAAGGGCCGGGGCGAGTGATGCCCACTTACGCCACCGAGAGGGAACCGCCCGCGCAAAGAAGCCATAGGCGCCGCGTAGCACGGCGTACCCGGTGGCCAGGGAGATGACCATCGTCGCCGTGGTGACGACGTCCATCTTGAGATTGAAGACCCGAAGAGGAAGGAACGCTTCGAGCATCACCAGCCCGAACAATCCCAGTTCAATCCACCAATATCGACGCGAGGAAGCGACGATATCATCGAGCAACGGGTTCACTCTTCAGGACGGCTCATGACCAAGTTATGTCGGCGCTAAAACATCGCGTCACACGCCGCGGAGCTCGCACAGCCCCCCTCACAGGCCCGCTCGGGCCTCGAGGTGAGGGAGTTCCGCCGTTCATATCGCGGGCAAACGTACAACAAAGGGGATCGGCGTTCGATCTATTTCTGGTCGCCGCTCGGCCTTTGGGCATTCTGCTGTTGCTGGGGCGCCATCGCTTCGACTGAAGCGTGGTTCTTGCCGGCGACGGGCTTCGTGGTCGCCGGCGCCGCGGCGCCCCCTCGCCTGGCGGCCGCCCAGTCGACCATCGTGGCGGATTGGTCGGCGGGTGAGAGCTTGGCGGCGTGGGACAGCCACCAGGTGGCGGCGAGATCGCGTTCACCGCGGGCGAGGTAAGCGCGGTAGACGGCGATGCCGGACTTGGGGTCTTCCGCCATGGCGGCAAGGGTGGCGGCGTCGGCGGCGACCAGGGCCAGGGTGCGCAGCTCAGGGTCGGTCTTCGGGTCCAGGAAGGGCTTGAGGGCCTCGAACCAGCCGCGGGCCTGGCGCTCGACCAGGATGCGAGCGGCGGGGGCCTGGACTGACAGGTAGGGGCGTTTCAGCAGGCGCACCAGCAACTTGGTCGACTCCTCGGTGTTCAGATGTTCAAGCTCGCGCGCCACCATCTCGGCCGGCTTCGGATCGCTGTCCTTGAACACGACGTAGAGATCGCCGAGGTTGCTGTCGCCGCCCGCGCGCACGATGCCGGCCGCGGCGGATGCGCGCACCTCGGGCGCGGGATCGCGCAGCACGGAGACCATGGCGATGACCTTGGCGCGTCCGGCGCGCGGGCGCACGCCTGCCAGCACGGCGGCGCCGCGGACCGCGGGCGCGTCGTCCTTGGCGGCGGCGGCCAGCGCTTTCCTGGCTGCGTCGTCGGCGATCGGGCCCAGCGCGGTCGCCGCCGCCGCGCGCGCGTCGGGTCGGGCTTTCGTGTTTTGCAAGAGCGCGATCAACCCCGGCGCGCATTCGACCTCGCCGGCGGTGCTGAGCGCGAGGGCGGCGTAGTGGTGGTCGGCCCAGTTCTGACTGTCGAACGCCTGCTTGACCAGGGGACAGATCGGCACCTTGTGCGCCGCCAGCACCTGTCCAGCCTCCAGCGTGGTTTCAAACCGTTTGACGGCGACCTGCAGCCACTTGATGGCGGCGGTGTCACCGCCGTCAGCCAGGATCCGTGCCTGCCGCACGGTCGCGGACGGGCCGTTCAGGGTTGCCTTCATCCAGGCCTGCGCCAGCGCAGCCATCATCGGGTCCAGCGGCGCACCGGCGGCGCGCGCCGCAGTGACGCGGCGGATGGCCTCGGCTTCGCGCTTGTCGCGCAGCAACTTGGGCAGCGCAACCGGCAGCGGATCCTCGAGCTTGACCAGCGTGACCCCCGCGCACCGTCGCTGGTCGCGGGCAAAGACCCAGCGGACGTGCAGTGTGCCGTCGTCGGAGCGCAGATCCTGGGGCGGTGGCGGGAACGGGACGCTGTCGCGCAAGACCTCGGTCACGGCGTCGTCGAAGCCGGGGAACTCCGAGCTCTTGGCCAGCTTGATGGAGGCGATCTGCCCGTCGCCACCAATCGCGACTTCGGCCAGCACCTCGCGGTGGACGTCGTTCACGGGATTGTTTGGCGGCAACTTCTCGGCGGCGAGCACCAGAAAGTTTTCCGCCCATCGCTTGTGAACATGCTGGTGCAGCTTGCGCAGGAAGTCGCCTTCGGCGCCCGGCGTGGTCAGCGCGGGCTCGGGCAACTTGTCCTCGGGCAGTCCCGCGGCTTGCGCGCCCCGACCGATGAAGAGAACGGAGGTGCAGAGTGCTAATGGCAACAGTCGCATCATGGTGGCGGAGTGATTTTATGCCCTTTTTGCGGTTCGTGGTATTCGGGATGGCATGCATGTCCTTCATCGCAGGACCGAGGTGCCAGCCACACCTCCGGCCGTTGCTGTCTGTAGACTTCTGTGCGCGGGACTTCTGACCGCTGTCCTTCTATTTGCCTTGGGGGCCGCTGGTTGCGCGCGCCTCAACTTGCAGCTGGTGGATGCCTCCGTCCGCCGTCCCTCCAACGTGGCCGTGTACTTCACCGTCGACACCAGCAACGGCCAGCCCGTCGCCAACCTGACGCCCGGGGATTTCAACATCTATGAAGATAACCAGCCGGTCTCGATCCTCGAGAGCAAGCAGACCATTTTGCAGCCGGAGGTCGCCGCCATCCACTACACGTTGCTGCTGGTGGACACCAGCGGTAGTGTGGTCGATTCGGGAGATATGCCGACGATCACCCAGGCGGCGTCGTCGTTCTCTGACCGGGTGGGACCGTATCAGAAGGTCGCGATCTTCACGTTTGACGGCAGCCCGCACATCACCCCGATCATCGGGTTCGGCGGCAACGTCCGGGCCGGGATCACGGCGCTGGCCGCCCGCCGGCCGCGGGATCCTTCCACCAACCTGAACGGCGGCGTCATCGAGGCGATCCGGGCGCTGAATCATCAGATGAGCACCGCCCCGGTGCCGTTGCGCTTCGGGACGCTGGTGGTGTTCACCGATGGCACGGATCGCGCGCACCGCGCCTCCGCCGAGGACGTCACGAAGGCCCTGGATGGGGCAGGCTTCGAGAGCTACGCCATCGGCGTCGGCGGCGAGATCGACAAACGTCAGCTGGCCGACATCGGGCGTTCGGGGACGTTCGCCTCGGCGAATCGCGCGGACATCCAGAAGGGGTTCGACGAAATTGCCGCGCGCATCGAGGCGCAGTCGAAGCGCTACTATCTGCTGTCGTACTGTTCGCCCGCGCGCGCCGGGCAACACCAGGTGCAGATCGAGGCCGTGGCCAAGGGCGCCCGCGGCCGCCTGCAATACAACTTCAACGCACAGGGTTTTGGCCCCAGCTGCGACCCCAACCAGAAACCGGCGTTTGATACCCGCAACCCGCGGGCGACGCCGCCCAGGGGCGCGTCGTCGAGCGGGACGATGGCCCCGTCCCGTCCCGCCCCGTCGTCATCGCCTTCGCCGACGACGCCGATGTTTCAACCAAAACGCTAACGTCAGCGCAGCAGAACGTCGGCCACGGTGGCGACCAGAAACACCACCGAGATGTAGCCGTTGAGATTGAAGAACGCCATGTTCAGTCGCGACAGATCGCTGGGCCGGACGATGGCGTGCTCCCACGCCAGCAGGCCGACGACAGCGGCGACGCCCAGAAGGTAAGGCACGCCGAGCCCGGCCGCCGGCGCCAGCGCGACCAACGCCCCCGCCGTCACGATGTGAAGGCCTGCCGAGACCACCAGCGCGCCCTTGACGCCAAACCGCGCCGGGATCGAAAAAAGACCGGCCTTGCGATCAAAGTCGGCGTCGGCGATGGCGTACAGGATGTCGAAGCCACCGATCCAGGTGCCGACGGCCACCATCAGGAGGGCAGGGACGGCCGAGAAGTCGCCACGGACCGCGATCCAGGCGCCGGCCGGTCCCGACGCGATGGCCAGCCCCAGGAACAGGTGGCACCAGACCGTGAACCGCTTCGTGAACGAGTAACCGAACAGCAACAGCAGGGCCACGGGTGACAGCGCCAGGCACAGCGGCCCCAGATACGCCGCGGCGCCGATGAACACGGCGGCGCTGATCAACGTCAGCGCCCAGGCTGTCCGCAGCGAGACCTTGCCGGTGGGCAGCTCACGCGCGGCGGTGCGCGGGTTGCGCGCGTCGATCTCGCGATCGACGATGCGGTTGAAGCCCATGGCGGCGGTGCGCGCCCCCGCCATGGCGGCGATGATGCCCAGCAGGCGCAAGAGCGGCAGGCCATACCCGCGCGCCGCCAGCGCCGCCGCGGCCAGCGCGAACGGCAACGCAAAGATGGTGTGGCTGAACTTCACCATCCGGCCGAACGTCACCACGCTGGTGGTCATGCGCGGGCCACCCAGCGCAGGCATGGTTCGGGGTCCCGCACCAACGATTCAATCGGGGCGGCCATGTCGTCGATCAAAACGTCCAGAAGGCCCGGGCGTTTCCCCGGCGTCAGCGCGCCGTACGCCGGCAGCTGCAGCGCCTCGGCGCCGCCGCGCGTGGCGGCGTCCAGCCAACGCGTCGCCGGCACCGCTGGGAACGCGGCGTGCAAGGTCGCCATCTCCGCCCACAACGAAAGTGTGTCGGCCGACGCCAGGCTGTCTGTCCCCAGCGCCAGGCCGATGCCGTCGGCGATCAGCGCTGGCACGTCGGGCAGTCGTCCGCCGATATGCAGGTTGGAGCGCGGGCACAGCACCACCACGGCGCCGGCGTCGCTGGCCAGCCGGCGATCTTCGGCGCTGGCGTGAACCATGTGCACCAGCAGCGGCGGCGCCGGTGCGGCGAAGGCGCCCAGCGATTCAAGGTAGGCGCAGGGCGCCATGCGCGGCACGCGCGACCCGGCCGCCACGCCCATGACCTCCAGGATCGCCGGCCATCGGCCAGTGCCGTCGCGCAAGAGCGCGATCTCGTCTTCGTCCTCCGCGATATGAATGGACGTCGGCAGGCCGATGCGCGCGGCGGTGGAGAAGATCCGCCGCAGCAGCTCCGGGCCGACCGAGTACGGGGCGTGCGGCGCCGGTGTGTAGGCCAGGCCCGCCGGCCATTGCCTGTCGGCCGTCAGCTCACCGAACTCGCGGGCGGCGTCCGCCAGGGCATCGCCGGTGAGGGCGTCGCGCGAACCAACCAGCTCGTGAAACACGATCCCGCGCAGGCCGGCCTGCGCAATGGCGCCGACCGCCGCCAGGCTGTTGCCCACGTCTCCCACCACCGCCGTCCCCAGCCGCACGGCCGCGGTCGCCGCGTCGGCCACCGCGCCGGCAAGCCGATCGGCCGCCACGGCGCCGCGCGCGCGCACCAGGGCGGTCGCCCACGCCACCAGCCCCTTTCCACCGGGGACCTGGCCGCTCAGGGCCGACAGCTCCAGGTGGCAATGGGCGTTGACCAGGCCGGGCAGCAGCACCCCCTGCGCCCTCTCTTCGGACGCGGCGGGAAATCGCCTGCGCAGCTGGTCGCGCGTTCCCACGGCCACCACCACGCCATCGGCGGTCATGACCACCGCTCCGTCACGGATCGGGGCGTCGACGATCGGCAGCACCCAGCGCGCACTGACCAGCCGCTCGGCGCTTTCATCCAACACTTTCCACGGCCTTCCTGCCAGGCGCTCCGGGCTGCGCGTCAGTTGCCCGCCAGGCGTTCGTAGCGCATGTTGCGCCGGCGCGGTGAGAAGCCGGCGCCGCGGACGTAGCGCTCGATGTCGTCCGCGCTGAGGCTGAAGATGGCCCCGGCCTGCGAGACGACGTTCTCCTCGATCATCGCCGATCCAAAGTCGTTGCCGCCAAAACGCAGCGCAACCTGACCAACCTCCGGCCCCATCGTCGGCCACGAGACCTGCAGGCTGGGGAAGTTGTCCAGGTACAGGCGCGCCAGCGCGAAGAGGCGCAGGTAACGCATCGCCGTGGTGTCGTCGCGTAATTTGAGACGCGTCCCCTCGGCCTGGAATGGCCACGATATGAACGCCGTGAAGCCGGCGGTTTGATCCTGCAGCGCGCGCAGATGCTCGAGGTGGTTGACGATGTGGGTCGGGGTCTCGCCGAATCCAAACACCATGGTCGCCGTGGTCCGCAGCCCCAGCGCGTGCCCCTGCCGCATGACCTCCAGCCAGGTGGCGGTGGAACACTTGAGGGGCGAGATCTGGTGGCGGATCTCGTCGTCAAGGATCTCGGCACCGCCGCCCGGGATCGAGTCGAGCCCGGCGGCGACCAGCCGTTCGATGATGGTGCGAATCGGCTTGTTCTCGAGCTCGGCGATGTACCGGATCTCCTCGGGCGACAGACCATGGATCGCCAGCGGAAAGTTCGCCTTCATCCAGCGGAACAGGTCTTCGTAGTAGCTGAGCGGGAGATCCGGGTTGAGGCCGCCCTGGAGCAAGATCTGCACGCCGCCCAGGTCGACGGTCTCCTGAAGCTTCTGCGCCAGCACCTCGCGCGACAGCGTGTACCCCTCCTTGCTGCCGGGGGGGCGGTAGAAGTTGCAGAACTTGCAGCGGGTGACGCAGACGTTGGTGTAATTCACGTTGCGGTCGATGATATAGGTGACGACACCGTCCGGGTGCAGGGCTTGCCGGCGCGCGTCCGCGGCGGCGCCCAACTCGAGAGTGGGCGCTTGCTGGTAAAGACGGATGGCCTCTTCGTGGGAGATGCGAATGCCAGCGGCTGCGTCGGCCAGCAACGCGTCCATCGTCTTGTGCGGGCGCGCCGCGCGCGTTGTCGCGGCGGCGCCGGCCGGAAGTGAAATGCCGCCCGCGGCGTCGTACGCGGCGTCGAAGAACCGAACCCGCGTCTGCCGCCGCAGCACGCCCGCGTCGTGCATTCGATCGAAGAACGCCGCCGCGCCGGACAGCTCCTCGGCGCCCAGCCGATAGCGGATGTTGTGGGTCAGATAGCGCTCGTAGATGGCTGGCTGGCCCCCGTGGGCCTCGGCCCAGGCGCGCGCGATCTCCGCCCGGTGTTCCAGACCCGACGCCAGACTCTGCTGCAGAAGCGCGACCTCCTCGGCCTCGATCGCGTCGGCGCGGCCCGCCCACAACGCGTAAACAAACGGCAGGCCGGTCTCCTGGCGCCACGCCTCGCCGAGATCGACGACATGCTGGTAGCGATCGGCGGCCGCGAACCCGGCGTCGCCGATCACCAGCGCGCCGGTGTTGCCGGAGGCCGCCTCCAGCACCTGGTCATGCGGGACCTCGGTGAAAATAGGGGACAGCCCCCGCCCGCGATAGAGAAGCTGCAGCAGGCGCGCCGAGCTACGCGAAGCGCCGTCCAGCGCCACGTGGGTCATTGCCGTCCAGGGGACGTCGCCCACCAGCAGGACGGTGCGGACGGCGCCGAAACCGGCGACCGCGATCCCGGGCACCGCGCGCAAGTCGTCGATGTCGGACGTGCTCTCCGCGTAGGTCGCCGACGGGATCAGCGCCAGATCGACCGCCCCCGACCGCAGGGCGTCCGCGCAGCGTGCCGGCAGGTCAAAGGTCAGATCGAAACGCGATTCACCGAGGCCGCGCTCCAGTCCATAGGTGATGGGACGGGCGTTCAAGAAGGACACAGCACACAGCTTGATCCGTTTCACGAGACCACCTCCAGCGCGCCGCGACGCACGTTGCGGCGGAACGGGCGTTCAGGCCCCAGCGCGTCGCCCTCGGCGACGACGTTGTAGAGCGTGTCGCGCTCGACGGGCGTGCGCCCGGCGTTGCGGATGATGCGGATGATCTCGCCCGAGGTCATGGCCTGCGGCGTCTCGGCGCCGGCCATGTGATAGATCTTCTCTTCCTGGACGGTGCCATCCAGATCGTCGGCGCCGAACCACAGCGCGGTCTGCGCGGTCTTCACACCCAGCATGATCCAGTAGGCCTTGAGGTGCGGGATGTTGTTCAGCATCAGGCGCGCGACGGCGTAGGTGCGCAGATCCTCGGTTCCGGTTGGTGCCGGCAGCTTCATCAGCGCGTTGTTATCGGGGTGAAACGCCAGCGGGATGAAGGTCTGGAAGCCGCCGGTCTCGTCTTGCAGCGCGCGCAGCCGCACCATGTGATCCACGCGGTCCTCGGGGCTCTCGATGGTCCCGTACAGCATCGTGCAGTTCGACCGCAATCCGAGGCCGTGCGCGGCGCGGTGCACCTCCAGCCATTCGTCGGCGGTGCACTTGTCGTCGCAGATCTTCTTGCGCACGCGCGGGGCGAAGATCTCGGCGCCGCCGCCGGGCAGCGAATCCAGCCCGGCCTCGCGCAGCCGCTGCAGGACGTCGGTGATCGGCATGCCGAAGTGCTTGTGAAAGTAGAAGATCTCCACCGCGGTGAAGGCCTTGAGATGGATGGACGGTTTGATGCGCTTGAGCCCCGCCAAGAGGTCCGTGTAGTAGCTGAACGGCAGCTGGTCGTGCAGTCCGTTGACGATGTGGATCTCGGTGATGGGATCGTCGGCCTCGACGCGCGCGCGCAGCTTCCCCCAGGCCTCGTCGTGGGTCATGGTGTACGCGCCCGGATCGCCCTCCTTGAGGCGCGCGAACGAGCAGAACATGCAGCTTGCGACGCAGACGTTGGTCGCGTTGATGTGCAGGTTGCGGTTGAAGAACGTGCGGTCGCCGTGCAGCCGCTCGCGCACCTCGTTGGCCAGGGCGCCGACCTCCATCAGGTTGGGGTGATGGTAAAGGGCCACTCCGTCGTCGTGCGACAGCGGCTCGCGGGCGCGGACCTTGTCCCGGATCGCGGCAAACTTTGCAAGCCCGTCAAGCCCGTCAAGCCCGTCCAGCCCGCTCATGAAGCAACCTCCTCGATCAGATCCCCGCCCAGTCTTTCGCACGGAACCAGCCCCGCGCCGCGAATGAAGACCGCCGCCTCCTTGCGCGTCATCGCCGGGTTGCGCGCGTTGTCGCCGACCCGCAGCGCCCGCTCCGACACGATCGGCGCGAAGATTTCGTCGGCGCCAAAGCCCATGCTCATCTGCGCCAGCCGCGGGCCCAGCGCCGCCACGTCGACCAGCACGTGTGGAATGTCGGGCAACCCCAGCCGACACAGGGCGACGACCCGCAGGGTGTCCAGACCTTGGGGCTCGCCTTCGGGCGTGGGCAGGACGCCCCAGACGGGCAAGCCCGCCTCGACTAGCCGGCGCAGCTCGACGATGCGCGCGACGCGCTCGGCCTCGCCCTCGTCGTTGCGAAAAGACAGCCGCCACAGCGACCGCGCCCCGTCGGCGTGGGCGGCGCGATGCGCTTCGACCGACCGGCCGCCGACCAGGAGGTCGATGCCAGCATTGTGGGCGGCCGACCAGCCACCCAGCGCCGCCAGGTCATCCTCCTCGACGTAGGAAACGGCCGCGTCGCGCGGACCGCGCCACGCCCCGCTGGATAGAAGCTGGCGCGACCGCACGAAGGTCGCCCGATCGCCCAGGGCGGCGCGACGGGCGGTGATCGCCCTGCGCCCCAGCACGAAAAGGTCCTCGGCGGCCACGGTCTCGAGGGCCACCGACAAGGAGGCGCCAGCCAACGCCGCGCTCGGATCGACGCTCATCGTTTTTCTCCTGCGCCAGCGGCGCCTTCACCCCACCGGGGCATCAACTGGTTGGGCAACCCGACGTGATCCAGGACGCGCGCGATCACGGTGTCCAGCAGCGCGTCCAGGTTCTGCGGCTTCGAGTAAAACGACGGCGAGGCCGGCAACACCACGCCCCCCGCGCGGGTCAGCGCCGCCATGTTCTCCAGGTGAATCAGCGACAGCGGCGTCTCGCGAACCACCAGCACCAGGCGCCGGCGTTCCTTGAGCATCACGTCCGCCGCGCGCCCGATGAGGTCGTCGGAGATCCCGTGCGCGATGCGGGCCAGACCACCGGTCGAGCAGGGGATGACGACCATCGCGTCCCAGCCCGCCGATCCGGAGGCAAACGGCGCGCGAAAGTCGCGCAGCCCGTAGCGGGTGAAAGGATAGTCCGGAACCGCGCCGAGCTCGTGATTCCAGACCTCGGCGCCGGCGCTGGAGAAGCAGATGCCGACCTCCAGCTCGGTCCTCGGTTTTCCCGAGGCCGCCAGCGTGTCCAGCAGGCGCTTGGCGTAGATCGATCCGGACGCGCCGCCGATGGCCACCACCAGCTTCACGACGCCACCACCATCGACGCGACCCCCGACGGAAACAGCGGGCGTGCCTCGACCGACGCAAACCCGGCCGCGCGCAGCGCATCGCTGAACTCCGCCAGGCTGACGAAGTGGGCGATGGACTCGGGCAGGTAGCGATAGGCGTCGCGGTCGCCGGTCACCGCCCAGCCGAGCAGCGGCAGCACGCGGGCGTTGTAGACGGTGTCGAAGA
>DASRQT010000283.1:0-16977 GCA_035696485.1 Polyangia bacterium
CGGCAGTCTCTACTTGCTGACCTCCGTGGGCGTGACGATCTACAGGCGACAATATGCGACGCCGACTGGTTCCCCGCCCGGGGGCGCCGCGCCCGCCGAACAGCTGGAAAATTGTTTCGAGGAGCTGTCCGACGTCACGCAGGGGCTGGCCCGTCACCTCGAGAACTTCCACCACTTGGTCGCGCAGTACGACGCGGCCGAGGTGCAGCGCTGGGCGGACAATCGTTCGTTCTGGCTCAGCCAGTGGAAGGTGGCCAACGATCATTGTCAGTTCGCAACGCCCCGCGCGGGGGCGTTCAAGAAGGACTGGGAGCAGCTGGCGGCCGTCCATGCCGAGCTGCGCGAGATAGAGGCCAGCTACACCGAGGAGCTTCGGCGCTTTGGACACGATCACGCTCCCGCCATGGACCGTGTTCGTGCTCGCCTCGGGAAAATTGGCAAGCACCTGACGCTTTCGCAGGATTCACAACCGGCCCCCGACGCGCGCGACGGCGGGGCCAACTCGACCGACTCTGGAGACCCTCGTCATGAATAACGATCACATCATCCCCCCGCTGCCCGTGACCCCGTCGACCGACGACGCGGACCTGGCGGCGAAAGCGAAGCCCAAAGGCCCGAGCTTCGCCGACCTCGGACTGCGCCCGGAGATTCTCCGCGCCGTCGAAGACATGGGCTTCTCCGAACCAATGGCCGTGCAGACCGCGACCTTTCCCCTGATCGCCGAAGGGCG
Source organism: Polyangia bacterium (assembly GCA_035696485.1). GTDB lineage: Bacteria > Myxococcota_A > Polyangia > Fen-1088 > Fen-1088 > DASRQT01. The sequence goes on from DASRQT010000283.1 coordinate 731, forward strand.
GGACCTCATGGTCCAGTCGCGAACCGGGTCGGGCAAGACCGCGGCGTTTGGTATCCCGTTTGGGAACACCATCGTCGTCCCCGACGAGAAGTTCGTGCAGGCAGTGGTTCTGCTGCCGACGCGCGAGCTGGCATTGCAGGTCGCCTCCGAGCTGGCGAAGATCGTCGCGCATCGGCAGATCGTGGTGGTCCCGATCTATGGCGGGGCGCCGATGGGCCGTCAGGTCGAGCAACTGCGCGCCGGCGGGCAGATCGTCTGCGGCACGCCCGGCCGCGTGCTGGATCACCTGCGCCGGGGCACGCTGAAGCTTGACCGGGTCAAGTGCGCCGTCCTCGACGAATGCGATGAGATGCTGTCGATGGGGTTCCAGGAGGACATCGAGGCGATCTTGGAACGCACGCCCGAGGTCCGGCAGACGCTGCTGTTCTCGGCCACCGTCCCCGAAGGGATCCAGCGGCTGTCGCGGCGGTTCCTGCGCAATCCGGAGTTCCTTAAGCTGTCGGCGGATTTCGTCGGCGTTCACGAGATCAAGCACCTTTACTATTCGATCCCGGGCATCAACCGCGAAAACGAGCTCCTGCGGATCTTGGCGTTCGAGGAGCCGAAGACGGCGATCATCTTCTGCAACACGCGCGAGGAGACGTCGCGAGTGGCGGAGTTTCTGCGCAAGCAGGGGCACGACGCCGAGGCCATCTCTTCGGACCTGTCGCAGAGCGACCGCGAGCGCGTGATGGCGCGCATGCGCGCCGGTGGCATTCGATTCCTGGTGGCCACCGACGTGGCCGCGCGGGGCATCGACATCGAGAACCTGGCGTACGTGTTCAACTACACGTTCCCCGAGGCGCCCGAGATCTACATCCACCGGACGGGACGAACCGGACGGGCCGGCAAGCAGGGGACGGCGGTCTCGCTGATCGGGCCGACCGAGGTGGGTTCGTTCTACTACCTCAAGCTCCTCTACAAGATAAAGCCGGAAGAGCGGGCGCTTCCTTCCGAAGTCGAGATCCGATCACGGCGTGAGGGTGAAAGACTTCAGGTGCTGCGTGACGGGTTGGCCGACGACCCCGGCGCCGAATGGAAGGGGCTGGCGCGGCGGTTGACGGGCGCCATCGACGGCGAGCGTCTGGTGGCTTCGCTGCTGGCGCGCACCTTCGCGCAGCACGAAGGCATGCCGGCGGCGCCGAAGCCCGCGCCGCGGCCGGCGCCGGTCAGCGTGTCTACCGAGCGGGAGCCGATTCGCGAGGTGCATCGCGACCGCGATCGCGATGCACGCGGCGGCGGCTTTCGCGACCGAAACGACCGGCCGTCGCGCGACCGGGACGCGCGGAGGGGGCGGGATCGGACCGACCGCCCGGCACGGGCACCCGAGGCGTCGCGCGGACCTGACGCGCCTCGCTTTGGCGAGCCGGCGCGCCCTCCCGAGCTGTCGCGTGGGCCCGAAACTGCGGAGCGCCCGCCACGGTCAGCCGAACCGGCGGAGCGCCCACCGCGCCGGCCCGAGCGAGGTTTCCGGCCCGAGGCCGCCGCCCCGCGCGGCCCGGCGGCCTCGCCTCCCGAGCGTGAGTTCTGGGAGGTCTGGAGCGAAGAGAAGGCGGCGGCTCTCGCAGAGGCGCCGCCCCGCGCGGCAGAAAGCGCCACCGTTACCACCGAATTCGACGCGCCGGCGACGCCCGAAGAATCCCGCCCGCGGGAAAGTAGAGGCGGTTTCGGCGCACCAGCAGCACCGCGCGCGCGAGACACGGCCATCGAAGGCGATCCCACGGTCGCGCGCCTCTACCTGAACGTGGGCCGAAAGGATGGCGCCGGCGAACAGGAAATCCTGGATTTGCTGACCACCCATGCCGGCGTGTCGGCGGTGCTGGAGATGGACGTCATGAACACGCACACGTACATCAACGTCGCGCCCGACGAGGCCGACCGAGTGTGCGTGGCGCTGACCGGCAAGGAGGTCGCCGGCCGCGAGCTCATCTGCGAACGCGCGAAGCCGCGACGACGGTAGTCAGCGCAGCATTTTGCCGCCGCGTTGGCTGCCCGAGAGAGTGCCGCAGCCGGCGCCGATGTCCTGACCGCCTGAATAGCGGCGGACGACCGGCGCCCCGACGGCGTCCAGGGCATCGCGAAAGGCAGCCAGCTCGCCTGGGGTGGGCGGTTGGTACTGGCCGGTGTCGTCGCTGACGTCGATCAGGTTGATCTTGACCTTCATCCCCGCCACCAGCGCGGCCAGCTCGCGCGCGTGCGCGGGGCTGGTGTTGACGCCGCCGATGGTGACGTACGCGATCGTGACCCGCTGGCCGCTGCGGTCACCATACTCCCGCACGGCGGCCATGAGCTCGTTCAGTGGCCAGCGGTTTTCGATCGGCATCAATGAGCGCCGCGCGGCGGTGGTCGGCGCCCCCAGTGAAACAATCAGCCGAAAACGATGCCCCTCGGCCGTGAACCGCCGGATCATCGGCACCACGCCGGCGGTCGAGATCGAGATGGCCTTGGCGGAGATCGCGGGTCCCGCTGGGTTTGACAGGATGCGCGCGGCTCTGATCACGTTGTCATAGTTGAGAAACGGTTCGCCCATCCCCATGAACACAATGCCGCGCACCGGGTGATCGGCCTCGGCGGCGATGCGCCGGTACTGCTCCAGGATCTCCCAGGTCTGCAGGCTCCGGATGCCACCCAGCCGCCCGGTCGCGCAGAAGTCACAGCCGAGCGCGCACCCGACCTGCGAGCTCAAACACAAGGTGTACTTGGCGGTCGGCAGCGCGGCCAGCGACGGGGCAGCGCCGGCGCGGCGGCGCTCTTTCAGCTCGCGCGCCGCCTGTGGATCGGGCAAGGGAATCCGCACGGCCTCCACGGTTTGCCCGTCGGGGAGCCGAAACAGGTACTTCACGAACCCGTCGGCCGCCTTTCGGCGTTCGACGATCTCCACCTCGGGCCACGTGGTCGCGAGCGCCAGCGTGCGCGCCGCATGCTTGCTCAGCCCACGGACGGTCTCACAATCGATCACGCGACCGCCGTCGCGGTGGACCACCGCAAACAGCTTGCGCGCCACCGGGGCCGGAACGCCCAGCGGCGCCACGGCATCGCGCAGCGCCACCTCGTCGAGGTTGCGCAGGTTCAGGGCAGGAGTGAGGCTTTCCAGCGCGGTCACTGCTGAGAGTTAAAGGGATCCTTGAGCTCTGCTGGGGTTGCCGTGCGCTGGCGCTCGGCCTTGCCGGGTTCGCCGGTCAGGGCTCGGACCGCGTCGGCGCTGCTGCGCTGGCGGGTCCGCGTGGTCGGCTTGGAGGACGTCGACGCGGCGGCGGCGGCCGGGTGAACCGGGGCTTCCGGCGACGACGCGGCGGAAGTGGCCGGCGGCTCTGTCGTCGGCGGCGGCGACCGAGCCGCGGCAGACCCCGCTGGCGCGGCCGCGGGCGCGCCAGACCGCGCGGCCTCTGTGGAGGAAGCGGACGAGCGAAATGCTGCGATCCCGGCCACGGCGGCGATCACGACGATGCCTGCGACAACGAGACCCGCAACCAGGTTCGACCGCCCCGTGCGCGCTCCCGCCTGCGCCAGCATCTCCTGTGTGTCGGGCAGTGGCAGGATCTCGGTCGACGTGGGCCGCGGCGGTAGTTCGGCCAGCGGTTGTGGCGCGACGTGGGCCGCCGACGGAGATACCGGGTCGGCGACCTTGAGGTTGATCCGTCCCGAATGCGGCCCGGAGAAGTCGTACACCTCGCCCCCGCAGGCGGCCAGCGCCCGGCAGAACGCGTTCATGTCCTCCCAGCGGGCGTTGCGTTCCTTCTGCACGGCGCGCATCACGACCGCCTCGATGTCCTCAGGAATGTCCAGATCGGGGCGGCGCTGGCGCGGCGGGATCACTGGCTCCAGCATGTGCTTGGTCAGGATGCCCATGAAGCTGTCCGCGGTGAACGGCACGTGCCCGGTCAGCAGGTGGTACATGATGCAGCCAACGGCGTAGATGTCGACGCGATAGTCGGGGGTCTGTCCCTGCGCCTGTTCGGGGGACATGTACTCCGGGGTTCCGAAGATCATCCCGGTCTGGGTCAGGCGCGGGCCGTCCTCGTCCAGGTTCACGACCTTGGCGATGCCGAAGTCCAGCACCTTGACGAAGTCCGGGTGGCCGTCGCGCTGGATGAGGAAGATATTTTCGGGCTTCATGTCGCGGTGGATGATGCCGTGATCGTGCGCGGCCCGCAGCGCCTTGCCGATCTGCATGAGGATCGCGCGCGCGCGCTGCCATGGCATGGGACCGCCGTTGCGCAGCACGTGGCCTAGATCGACGCCATCCAGATATTCCATGGCGATGTAGACCAGCCCATCGGGCGATTGCCCGAAGTCGGAAATGTCGATCACGTTCTCGTGCGCGATGCGCGACGCGCTCTTGGCCTCCTGCAGGAACCGCGCGACCAGCTCCGTGCGCCGGGTCAGCTCCGGAAACAGGATCTTGAGCGCGATCTTCTTCTCGATGAGCGCGTGCTCGGCCTGGTAGACGACGCCCATGCCCCCCTCCCCCAGCTTGCGCTGAATGCGGTAGCGATCGGAGAGGACCCGCCCGATCAGGGGATCGGGGCCGGGTGGTTGAGCGTCTCCGACGGGCATGAGAGGCCCGAATTTAGCACGCGGCCCGCTCCTACTCCACGGCGCGGCAAAGGTCGTCGTAGCCGTCTGAAAGCGCGAAATTCAGCAGCGCCAGGGCTTCTGCGTTGGCGGCCAGCACGCCCAGCGAGAGCTCGGCGCCCGAACCCGATCCGCTGTCGGCGGCCGCCACGACCACGGACAGACAGGCAGGAAGGTCCCCGGATGCCAGTAGTCCCACGGCGTTGGCCCCGTCCCGGACCGCTGCGACAAGGCCGCTGGGGCTGAAAGTGCCGGCGGCGGCGATCTCAAGGGCGAAGGGCATCACCTCCTGGCGCAGATTGCGCGGCAAGACCCTGGCCAGGTGGGCGGCGTGCCCGTTGACCTCACGTTCCGGGAGGTCCGGGTGGCGGAAATCGGGGACGTAGAGACGGATGAGGCCGCCGATCTGGGCCCCGATCTGGGCCCCGATCTTGGCCCCGATCTGGGCCCCGATCTTGGCCCCGGTGTCAGCCGCGGGGGCTGCCATGACCAGGTCGAGGCGTGTGGCCAGAAGACGCATCGCCCGAGCGGCGGCGAATCGCAGGGCGGACGGACCAAGGTTCAGGATCTGGGCGCCCAGGATCACCGCCGCGGGCTCGCCGGGGACGACCACGACCGGAGCCACGTCGGACAGGTGGCGCGCCGGCTTGACGTACAGCTCGAAGGCGGGCGCACCCAGCTCGGCGCCGATGGCGTCGATGACGTCGCGCGGGGGATGCCCGCGCGACACACGATCGCCGCGCGCGACATCGTAGGCCTTGATGTCCGGCGCGCCCTTGCTGAGAGTCTCGCCCAGCAATCGAAAGATGTTTCGAATCGCTGGCGGCGCGCCGGCCGGGAAGGTTCGATCGTCGATCTCCGGGCGCGCCAGCGCGTGCAGCCGGCGTCCTTCGGCGGGCGGGGCCGCCCAGGTCGCGACAGCCTGCTGGTCTCCCGCCTCGGACGACAGCGCAGCCACCAGCTGCGCAGCAGCGGCCGCGGCCCGCGTCGTGCCGCGCGACTGCAGCAGAGCGGCGGCTGTGCGCAACCACGACACATCCAGGCGTCCGGCCTCGAAGTCACGCCGAAGGACCAGCAATGACTGGTCGACCAGCGCGCGATGACCGGCAACGTCGTGCGTTCTCTGCAGGTATCTCGCCATCTCGGCTATCGCCGGGCCATTCTTCGGCGCTTCGTCGACTGCGCGGCGAAACCGTGCTCCCGCCTGGCGCAGGTCGCCTGACTTCTCCCACAGCCGTCCCAGGTGAACGAGATACGCGGCACGGCGCTCGCTGTCGGACTCGACGTCGACCAGGCGCTGAGTGGTTGCCATGGCATTCTTGAGCTCGCCTTGCGCCGCGTACAGCTCCGACAGCGCCTCCAGCGCCTCGCGGTTGTCGGCCTCCAGCTGCAAGACGCGCGCGTACGCGCCGATCGCGCGCTTGGGGTCGGCGGCGTGGCGCGTGTAGATGCGGCCGAGCCGCAGGAAAATCTCGCGCAGGCGTTCGGGCGACCGCTCGGTGCGCGCGCGGTTGATGTAGAGCTCGGCGGCCTGGCCGAAGGCGCCACTTTCGTAATACAGCTGCGAAAGCCGCGTCAGCGCCCGCGCATGCTGCGGCTCCTTGGCCAGGATGGCGGACAGCTCGGCCTCGGCGGCGGCGCGATCGCCAAGCGGTCCCGCCAGCAGCTCGGCGCGCCCGAGGCGCATGGCGGTGACCTCGAAAGGGTTCGCCGCCACGGCGATGCGCGCTGCGAAGAGATCGGACAGGCGGCGGTGGTCGCCGGCCTTCTCCAGCAGATCGCGCAGGCGTTCGAACACCTCCTGATGTTCTGGTTGCACCACCAGGACCTTCTGCAGAAGCTCGGCGGCACGTGGCTTGTCCGGTCCGTCGCCACCCAGCGCCAGGTCCGCGGCGAGAAGCAAGGTTGCGACCTGGTGTTCGGGAACGCTCTCGCAGGCCGCCTCGCGCTCGCACAGGGCGATCGCCTCCGTCGTGGCACCGCGCGCGATCAGCAGCCGCCGCAGCGACCGCAAGGCGCTCAGGTTCGTGGCGTCATGTTCGAGAGCGGCGCGCAGCCGCCTCTCGGCCACGTCGACCGAGTGGCCCCTCTCCACCGACGCGGCCTGCGCCAGAAGCGCCGCCGCCGAACGGCCTGCCGCGGGCTCGTGGCCGCGCGCGACCGCCGCGGCCAGCGCCTCGATCGCCGCCGCGAACTGCTTGTCGCTGCCATCTCGGCGGACGGTGTCGGCGGCGTCCGCGGCGGCCATGAGGCCCGGCGGCGTCGCCGGCAGTTCGCCAAGCCATGCCGTTACATCATCTGCGATCGGCTCGGGCGCGCGGGTCCGAACCAGACCACGCTGCGCGTCGGCATCCAGCGGACCATCGGCCAGGTCCTCGAAGATCGCCGCCGCCGCCTGCGGCTGGTGCAGGTCCTCCAGGGCTTCGGCGGCGGCCAGGGCGGTCGCCGGATCGTCACGGTCGAACTTCAGGCGCGCCTTGATCAAGGCGCGGTCGGTGCCATCGGCGACCGTACGGGACAGACGTCGAACTAAACCGCGGGCGGGCGACCATCCGGGGCTCGTGGCCTCGAGCTCGATCGCCAGCGCCAGCGCCTTGAACGGCTCGCCGGCGGCGTCGAGGCAGGTGATCGCCTGCAGCTGATAAAACTGGCCGCCGCCGTCCCGGCCCAGCGCGCCCCCTGCTTTCCAGAATGCCGACGACAGCGCTTCCGGTGATGCCGCGTTGTCGATGGTGTAGAGCGCCAGCGCCGTCGGATCGTCGGGAGTGGCGGCCAGCACCTCTGCGATGTCTTTCGCCGACGGGCGCCCCTCGGGGGACGCAGACGTCCCCGAGGGAGCGGCCGCGCGCCGCAACTCGTGCGCCCGTTCCTGGAGGGCGGGCGCGAGCGCGCTGCGGCTCCAGGCCGCCGCGCCCGCCTCCAGCGCCTCGGCGGCCGAGACAAACGATCGGGCGTGCAGCTCGCGCGCCGCCAGGCGCCAGAAGGTGGCCGACCCGGGCGCCGCCAAGGCGGCTGCGCGAAACGCCGTGCGTGCCCTCTCGTCGCCTCCAACGGCGGTCTCGTCCTGCGCGTCCGCCACCGCCAGCGCGGCGGCCGCCGACCGGGCCGGATCGTGGCTGCCCCACAGGCGATACGCCGCGACACGGGTCGGGCTGTCGGTCGCCTGACGCCCCAGCGCCTCGGCGGCCAACGCCAGGGGAACGGCATCGGGCGCCTGTCCAAGGCCGTGCTGCAGGACCGTCACCGCGTCGCCAACCTCACCCCGACGGGATAGGCAGCGGGCGCGACGCAAGGACAGACAGGCGGCAGCTTCAGCGGTCGGCCAGATCGCTTCGGCGCGCGCGAACAACCCGTCATCCGGTGTCACCGAACCGTCGGACATCCAGTCCAGCTGGTCGCGAATGAGGGCGGGCGTGCCCTGCAGCGAGGGGTCGTTCAGGATCTGCCCGGCGCGATGGCCGTCGCCCCGGCGCCACGCCAGCGCAGCGGCCCAGCGTGCGACGCTGGTCCGCAACCCGCCAGATGGAACCACGCGCAGCACGTCGCCCAGGGCCTCGGCGGCGCCGTCTTGATCAACCCGCGCCGCGTCTCGCAGCCGTCCCAGCGCCACCGACAGCCCATTGCCGAGGCGCGAGGCGACGAAACGTTCGGCGGCCGCCGAGGCGCCATCGCCACCGGCTTCGCTGAAGCGCGCCGCCGCCGCCAGGATGACCGACCCTGCCCTGCCGCCGATCGCGTGGGCCGCCGACTCGAACGCAGAGGCGACGCCGGCATGATCGCCCCGCCGTAGCGCAACCTCCGCTTCCGCGAACGCGCGCGAAGCGCCGACCGGGATGGCATCCAGCTCGGCGACGTTCCGGACCAAGCCGCGTCCCAGGCGCCACTCCGCCATGGTCGCCTGATAGAGATTGCGCTCCTCGCCACCAGTCGCTGCCGCCAGCTTACCCAGCGCTTCGATCGCGCCGTCCCAGCGCCCCTGCGACTCCAGGATTCGCGCGCGGCCGCGCAGCGCCGCCGCCTCCTGCGGCTGCAGCGTCAGCGCGTCATCGTAGAGGCGCAGCGCCTCGCCCCCGTCGCCACCGTGCTCGGCGACGCGGGCGGCACCGAGCGTGAGGTCAACCTGATGCCCGGTCGTGTCGGCGATACTGAGCTCGTCGGTCAGAAGACGCCCCCACCGCAGCCAGTAAGCGCTGTCCGGCGCCGGCGGCGCGGGCACGTCGCGCGCGTCAACCAACCGGCGCAGATCGCCGCGCCACGCGTCCGCCGCCATCTCCGGCAGCGGCTCCGGGACCAACGACGGCTCCGGCTCGGGCGGAGGCGGCTCGCGAAACAGGCTGTCAGCGTCCTGGTCGAGGGCGACCATCGAGGCGTATTCGCCCTCCGCGGTTTGGCTAGCCTCCCGTTCGCTGAGCAACGCCGAGACATCCGACACCACCGTCGTCGGCGCCTGGCGAAACAGATCTTCCTCACCCGCGACCGCGCTCCCGTCCGTGCGATCCGTCCCCAGCAGCGCGGGCAGGTGGGCGTCCCACGCCGCCAGCTCGGATTCCCACTCATCCTCATCCAGCGCGAACGGCAACGCGCCGGGCGTCCTGGTTGCGCCCCTCCGCCCGGGATCCGTCGGCTTCTTGCTGTCAGCCATCAGGGTGCTCCCAGCCCCACCTGCTGACGCAGCTTGAGGTATCTCTCCGACAGCGCGAACCGCAGCAGCTCCAGCGCGCGGATGCTGTCGCTGAGCTGCTCGGCCACCGGCACCTGGCCGTTGAAGTCGACGATGACCCGCAGCGCCGCCGCGACATCCCCGGCCACGACCAGACCCAGTCGGTCGGCCGTGCGCAAGACGGCGTGTTGCCAGGCGGGGGCATCCAGCGGGTCGTTCTCGAACCGCTGCGCCAGCGACCCCAGCGCCTTCTTCTCCTTGCGGCCCATCACCTTCCCCAGCGCCTTCACAAGGGACACCGGCGCCCCGGCGTCGACCGGCGCCCCGGGTGACGCGCCGAGGGCCTTGCCGGCGAGGAAGAGCTGCCGCAACTCCGGCGCATCGCCGCGGTCCAGCAGGCTGGCGCGCACGTGCAGCAGCGCCAGCGCCCGTCCGAACCGAAACCGTGCTCCCATGCCGCCGGCCAGCGCCGCGCGATCGAAGACCAGCGCCGGTTCCGGCAGCTCAACCGCCAGCACCTCGGCATCACCCTGCCCCATCGGGTGCGCGGAGACATGGTACGCCAGCGTGGTCAGGCCCAGCGCCGCGGCGCTGGTCTCCACCCAGGCAAGCCGCGGCTCGGCCGCCGACGTGATGCGTGTCTGTCGTGACAGCCCCAGCCTGTTTGCGTCGGCAGGAAACGTCCGTGCCACCGCTTCGCCAAGGGCAGACCAGACCTCGGCCAGGAAACCCGCCGCGCCCGGCGACGCCAGGTGGGCCCAAAAATCGGGGCCGTCGGGGCCCGGCCCCATCATCGGGCGCGGGGCCGGCACGGTCTCCACGACCTCGGAGACCTCGCCGAACAGGGCCAGGATCTGCTTGACCGGAACGGCCGCCGCGGGCGTCGGGCGTGGGGCGCCTGCGGTTTCGGGTGGCCCGGCGGCCTCGCGCTCAAGCAAATCTCGAAGCCGGCGCAACCGCGCCACGTCGACAGGATCCCGCTCCAGGGAGCGGCGAATCTCGATGATCTGGCCGCGGATGACGTCATGCCGCCGCGACGAATCGCCCAGGCCTTCGTAAAGTGAGATAAGCGCGAACGCGCCGTCGCCCATAGGATCCAGGGTCGCGGCCAGCTGGAACGACATCGCGGCCCCGCGCGGGTCGTTTCCGTAGTCACGCAGCAGCGCGCCGACGCGAAGGTGGAGCTGCGCCTTTCGAGCCGGTTCACTGACCGTCTGCTCCCAGGCGCGCAGCGTATCCACGGCGCTGTGCCAGTCCCCGGCCCGCAAGGACAGCTCGCTCAGCTGCTGTCGCGGCTGACCGTCCGCCGGCCTGACGCTTGATGCCTGGTGCAGGATCTCGATGGCCTGACCGATGTCCTGTGACGCCTCGTAGGCACGGGCCAGGTCGAGACGTGCCTGCGCCGCCAGCGCGTCGTCACGCACCACCGACAGGTATCGTTGGAGAAGCTCGACCGCCTCGCCGGGAGCGGCGTCGGTCAACGCCACCGCCGACAGCTCGCGAAGCGCATCCTCGTTTTCGGGCGCAATGTTCAAGATTCGCTTGAAGTCCTGGATCGCGTTGCCGCGTTGGTTCAGGCGGTGCAACCGATTGAGCCCGCGCTGCAACAAGAGCGGGATGCGCGCCGGCCCGTCCGGTCGCAGGCGTCCGAGCTTGAGCCCCAGCAGGCGATCGAACCCGGCGGCGCGGCCGGGGCTATCGAGATCGCTGGACAGCAGCGCCGACAGGCGTTCCACGATATTTTCGTCCTCCGGGCGTAGAGCGAGAGCGTGCCAGTGCAGGGCCATCGCGTCGTCGATCCGGCCGCTCTGTTCGAAGAGACGCGCGCTTTCGCTGAACATCTCGGCCGCGGCCGACGACCGGCGCACCAGTGTCGCCAGCCGCGCCAGCGCCCGTGCCTCGCCCGCGAGATCGCCCGCGGTGTGCGCGACCCGCCGGATGCCCTCCATGGCTTCGAGGCGTTCACCGTCGATGGCCAGCACGCGCGCGTAGGCGTCCAACGCTTGCCCCAGCTTCCCCTCCAGCTCGGCCGCGAGGCCGTGCTCAAGATCCAGCACAACCGCCATGGGTCCGTCGCTGAAGCCGGCACGGGCGGCACGAACCGCGAGCGACCACGGATCGGCACCCAGGCCGCCGGCGACGGCCGGCACATCGCTGATCCCGGCCAGCGCCGGCACACCGGGGGCGGCCTGCCAGGCGGCCGCGCCGACCCGCCGCGCGGCGCTGCCGCCGCCGAGCCGCGCCCGCGCCGCCGCCCGCGCCAGCAGTGGTATGGCCTCGGCGCGTGCCCCGGGCTCGGGCGCCAGCGCCAGCCCGATATCCAGCAGCGACCCCGCAGTCTGCTCTGGATCGCCGTCACGGACGCCGGCGATCCAGAGCAGCAACGCGTTCTCTATGGCGTCACCGGCGGTCTCGACCGCGTGCGGCTCACCGGTTGCGCGGTCGCCGGACAAAATAGCCGGTTGCCCCAGGGCAGCGGCCAGGAGACCGGCATCGCGGCGCAGGGCCACGGCCACATGTTGATCATCGCCGCCCGGCTGCGACGACAGGACGTCGGCGACGGCGCGCAGGGCAGCCACAACCTCGCCCGTCGTCCCCGATGGTTTCGCCAGCGCGCATCGGAGCAGCCCCAGGGCGGCATCCACCGACGGCGTTTCGGCGACCAGCTCGCGGTATCGAGCCTCGGCCTCGGCAAGAGATACCGACTCCAGCGCTGCCGCCAGATCGGTGGGCAGGCCGAGACCGTGGCCCGCGCCGCCGCCCGGCTGGTTGAGCAGAAGAACCTCAAGACCGGCATCGCGGGAGGCGCGGCAAAGGTCCCAGCTCCAGGCACGCGCCAGCGAATCACCAGCATCACGCAGGGGGCCCAGGCTGGTGACCGCGTCGCTCCACCGGGTGGCGGCCGCCTGATGGAAGGCAAGACGGTATCGCAGCGCCCGCGCCACCTCGTGGTTGGCAGACTTCTCGGCGGCGTCGACCTCGTCGGTCAGCGCCGTGAACAGCGTCGTCTCACGATCGGTCCGGCCGGGAGGTCCACTCGCCGGATCGGCCAGCAACGCCTCCAGCTGCGCGGCCGCCAATCCCGTGCGGTCATCGCCGCGGGCGAGGGCCAGCAGCCGTTCGGCGCGGGCGCGATCACCGGCGTCGCGCGCCGATGACGTGATCATTCGCGCCGCCTCGATCCGCAGCGCGGCGGCCGTGGCGCCATCGCGGGCGCGGTCCGCCAGCTCCGACACCGTCGCGATGGCCCGCGCCGTCTCGATCTGCTCCGGCGGCCGGCCCGACACCCGCGCGTGGGTCTCTTCGGCCAGCTCCAGATCGCGCGCCCGGACCCAGACCTGCACATCCCCTCGCCCCTCGTCCGCCGGGTGCTCGGGTCCAAGCGCGATCAACCGGTGCTGATAGTCCAGCGCCCGGGCGCCGTCGGTGGCGTGACCGCCGCGAAGAAAAGCGTCGCGATAAAAACCGGCCAGCGCCTTGACCGCCGGGCGGTACCTTGGGTCCAGCGCCAGCGCCAGCTGGTAAAGATATTCGGCCTTGCGCTGATCGTTCAAGACCCACTGGGCCAGTGTTCCGGCGCGGACGTAGGCGTGGGCGCCGCGGCGTCCCTCCTGCTGCCCGCCCTCCTCGCTGAAGGTGTCGACCACCCCGGCCACGTCTCCCATCCGCGCCAGCAACAGCGTGCGCGCCGCGCTCACGCGGGCGTCACCCGCCAGCAGCGACGAAAAACGGTCGAGCAAGCGCAGTGCCTCCGCGGCCCGATCTTCCGCCGCCAGCATCTCCACCTGACGCAGCACCGTCGGAAGAACGGTTGAAGGTGAAGGCGACGATGTTGCCCCTGCCGCCGCCGCCAGCGTGAGGATCTCGTCGGCGACATCGCTGCGCCCCAGGTCCGATCCCGCGTCCATCAACTCCTCGGCGAGCAGGGGATGATTGGGCGCAAAACGCAGCGCCTCTCGCAGCGCCTCGAAGGCGGCACGTGGTTCAAACAGAACGTCGCGCAGCAGGCCGGCCTTTTCGCGCAGCAACGCGGCCGCCGTGGCGGCCTGCTCTGGAGACGCCGCCGCCAGGCGCCCCACCGCTGACGCCAGGCTGTCCAGGACCAGCAGACGCGCGCGCGGTACCTCGTGGAATCTGGCCAGCTGTTCCAGCTCGGCCAGGAGGGAGACCGGTCCGTCCGGGACCATCCGCACGATCCCCATGATGGCGGCCTCGACACCGGCTGCGTCGCGAAGGCGCGACGAAGCCGACAGCAACGACAGCAGCGCCGCCGGATGCGCAGGAACGATCTGCAGCGCCGCGCGATAGCTGACGGCCGCGTCCACGGGTCGTTGCAGGTGATCTTCCAGCAGGCGTCCCCGCGCCACCCACAGGTCAGCACGATCGCCCTCGACCAGCGAGGTGTTCGCCACCTCGACGTCGTAAAGGCGCAGCAGCGCCGGTCCGTCTTCGCCGCTGGCCAACAGACGGCGCAGCGGCCACCAGGCGGCAACAAAGGTCGGGTCGCTGGCGCGCGCGTCGCCATACGCCGCGGTGGCATTCCGGGTGTCTGCCAGCGATTCGTACAGCACGCCGGCTGCAAAGAGCAGCGACGCCGCCTCCGATCCGGTCGGTTCACCGCTGGACGCCGCGGCCTCGGCTACGAAGAATTCGCCGTCGGCCGCGCCGGCGGCATTCGAGGCGGCCGACGCGAACGAAACATTGTGAATCGGCGGGTCGCCATCGCTGTCGCTGTCCGGAGTTCCTCGTGACATGCGTCGTTCACCCCAGACTCGCGCGTCCGGCGATGATGTGCCAGGGCGAAAAACACATTATCGCGAGCCCCAGATCATGGTGTCAATGGAAGCGCCCTCCTCGGCGCGAACGTGCTAGAAAAGCCACTCTCAGCAAGTCTGATTCCCGCGTTTGTCGCGGCGAGACACGACAAACGAACACGCCATCATTGGGGCACGCCTGCCAAACCTGATCGTCTACATTGACCTGCGCGAGGGCCAACCCACGGCGCCCTCCCTGTTCGCGCTGTCCGAGGCGCGAAGGGTCGCGCACCGCGCCGGGGTCACCGTCCTGGCGGTGATCATGAGTGATCCGCGTCCCGCGTCGGAGCTTGAGCCGGTAACCCACCGCCTGGGGGTCGCCGGTGCCGACAAAGTTCTCGTCTGTGAAGGGACCGGGCTCGGCGAACCGGCGCTGGACGCGACCCACGGTCCGGCGTTGATGGCGCTGGCCGAACGCGTGCCGCCGCTGATCGTATTGTTCCCGGCGGGCGGCCCCGGACCCGAGCTTGGCCCCCCTCTGGCAGCGCGCCTCGGGGGGGCGTTCGGCGGCTGCAGCGATCTGGAGCTGTCCGATGAAGCCGCCCCGCTACCGAATGGCGTCGGCCGCCTTCATCTGCGCAGATGGCGAGGCGACCGCTCCAGCTACCGCCGCCTTGATCCGGTCGAGATTGAACGTCCTGTCGTGGCCATCGTGGGCGCCTTCGGCGATGCACAGGACCTGGGTACGCCCGACGTCGAGGTCGACGTCATCCCGTCGCCGGTTACGTCGGATTCCGGAATCACGGTCGTTCACGCGGAACCGGACGATATGGACGCGGTGGCGCTGGCGCGCGGTCTGGTCATTGTCGGCGCCGACCTGGCAGCGGAGGTGCCCGGGGACGTTGTGGCGGAACTGCAAGCCCTGGCGCCGGACGGCGTGCTGGTGGCCGACGCCCGCCGCGTGAGACGTGGCGCGCTGGCGGTCAGCGCGCCCCAGTTTGTTCTGCAGATCGGGACCCCGGCAACACCTGTCGGCGGATCGCCTCAGACCCGGGTGGGACGGGTCGTGGTCGGGGAAGATCCCGCTCCCGACCGACCGACCAAGGACGCCGGGGTGGACGTGGTCTGGCGTCCGAGCGTAGCTGTTCCCTGGGACGAGCTCGGCACCGCGCTCGGCGACGCCGCGTCCGATTGGCACAAGGCGAGACCATGAGCGCGTCATGCGCGTAGTCGTCTGCCTGCACGCCTGCGGGCCGGGACGGCAGATGCGACGCAACGACGCCGATGCGCTGGCCCACGCGCTGTCGCTGGGTTCCGAGCACAAAGTTACCGCCCTGCTGGCCGGCCTCGGCGGAGAGACTGGACCTCTTCATCGCGCTCTGACGGCGGGCGCCACCCGCGCCGTTCGTCTGGCCGGCGAGGATGTCGCGCTCGCCGATTTTCATACTCTGGGCCAGCTGCTGGCGGCGGCGATCACGCGCCTCGGCGCCGACCTGATCGTGATCGGGGCCCGGTCAGACGACGAAGAGGTCGGCGCGATGTCGGCGTCGCTGGCCCGACATCTCGGCTGCCTGCACGTGGCGCGCGTCGAGGCGGTGGCGCTGGCCGACAGCGACGCCGCCGTCGAGGTGACGGTCCGCGGTGGCGGCTGGCGCCGGCGTCTCCGCCTACGTCTGCCGGCGGTGCTGGCCGTCTGCGACGGGCCCGATGACGGGCTGGAGCCCTCCGACATCACCAGCGATCCCTCGTCGATCGAGCTGATGTCGCTGGCCGACCCGGAGGCGACTGTCGTGCGCCGGCGAACCGAGCTGCTGGGCCGACCCGAGCTGGCGTCACGCGGAACCCGCGAGGTCACCTCGGCGGCTGAGCTGGTCGACGCCCTGACCCGCCGCTGACAACGGTTGAGCGGATCGCGTGAGGGAGGGACGGGTTCGCCGGCCCGAGCTCTTCGCGGGAGGGTTCCCATCTAGACGACAGCGCCCATCTCGCGCACCAGCGCCTCCAGCGTGTCGCGCTGATTGAGCGCCGGATCGTCCAGCACCCGCTCCAGCAGTCGGTCCAGGATGACGCCGATCTGCGGTCCGGGGCCAGTGCCGAGGATGCGCATGACGTCCGCCCCGTTGATGGCCAGATCGGTGACCCGCAACGCCGCGTCCTCGGCGACCACCGTGTCAATCCGACGGCGCAACTCGCCCAGCTCGGCTTCGGGATCCTCGCCG
>DASRQT010000284.1:0-17017 GCA_035696485.1 Polyangia bacterium
GCCCGCGCCAATGGCATCGCGCTGGACCTGGGGTTCCTCGATCACATGCACGTCGTCTACGACAGGATGTTGGCTCCCGTCACCGTGCACATGGAGGTGACCAACCTCGACAATCCGCTCAAGCCCAAGGAGATCAAGTCAGCCGTTTACTATTATAGGGAGACGCTCGACCGCCGCGGCGAGATGACGTTCGATTTCTGGGCCGACAGCATCCCCGGACCTGCTCCGCTCGAAAAATTCCACGTCACCAGCCGTTGGCTCAGCGACGGCGCCGGGCGCGCCGACGTTCAGGTCGTGGAAGGTGACGGGGCCGGCGCCAAGGAGGCGCAGTGCTGGGATCGGCACTTTGCCGCCACGTACACCAGCAAGCCCTGGGCGCCGGCCGAAAACGTCGGCGATCCGTCCGCCTGCCCCGACATTCCGGCGCTTTGACACCGTCGGGGTTGGTGGTCGCCTTTTCCGGTTTTGCGGTATGATGGCGTATACCATCGGGATTCCGCAGGGCGCGGAGAAACAAGAGGCGACTTGGCTGAGCATTTTCGACGCATCGACCCCCGCTACGACCGAAATGTAGAGGTCGAGATGACCCTCGATGGGAAAAAGCAGACGTCGCAGACGCGCAACATCTCGCTCGGCGGCCTGTACGTCGAAGTCCCCAACGCCGCGCCGATCGGTACCACAGTCCAGCTTCGCTTCCAGTTGCCGACCCAGCCCGAACCGGTCGAGGTCAGCGGCGATGTGCGCTGGGTGGTGAAAAAGGGCGCCAGCGAGGCCATCGGCATGGGCATCCGCTTCCAGGGCCTGCGCGCCCGCGACGTCTGGGCCCTGAACCGCTTCTTTCAAACCACGACATAACGCCGCAGCGCTGCGCTGGCGCCGGCTTTTTCGCGCCACAATCGGGCCTCCGCTGCCTTCGCCGGGCGGCGAAAACACCGGCTAGGTGAGTGCACAAAGGCCTCTTCTGCCTGATAATGGACGACCCGAGTCCAGACAGTCGGCCAGAGGGGGTGCAGGTGGCAGTGTCTCTCCGGCTTTGCCTCATGATGTGGTTTGCGCTTTCGCTGGCGGCGGTCGCCTGCCGTTCCGGCGAAGGCGCGGGGGCGCAGCCAACGCCAATCGGCGCGGGAGGTTCGGTCGAGCCGTCGGGTAGCGGCGGTGAGTCAACTGGTGGCGGCGGTGGCACGAACGGCGGCGGTGGCTCGGGTGGCAGCGACGGATCCGGTGGCATGCCGTTCTTCGATGCGCTGCCGCTGCCCGAGGTCGGACCCGCGTTCGAAGTCGGCCCGCCGGTCGATGCCGGGGCCCTGATTGAACGGGTTGCATTCGGATCGTGCAACGAGCTCGCGCGCACACAAGATTTCTGGACGCGCATCAACGAGCGCAATCCCCAGGTCTTCCTGTCGCTGGGGGACCTCCCGTATATCGACTATGGCGACACGTTCGCGGCGCTGGCCGCGGTGCCCGGGTTCAAGCAACTCTTGGCCCTGGCCCGCACGCTGATGATCTGGGACGACCACGACTACGGTATGAACGACGGGGGCGCCGCGTATGCCGGCAAGCTGAGCAGCAAGAAGCGTTTCATCGATTTCTGGGGGGGACTGGGCGTGATCCCGCCCGAATCGCCCCGTCGCACGCGCGAGGGCAACTACGACTCATTGGTGCTGGGCCCGGTGGGACGGCAGATCCAGTTCATCATGCTGGACAATCGCTACTTCAAGGGCGTCGCGCCGTCGGGGACGGTGTTGGGTCCGGAGCAGTGGCAATGGTTGGCCGAGGAGCTCCGTCGCCCGGCCACGCTGAGGATCATCATGTCGGGCATCGCGGCGGTCGGAAGCTCCAGCTCCAGCGACGCCTGGGCGCAGTACCCCGGCGAACAGCAGCATCTGTACGACGTCATCAAAGATTCAGGCGCCAAGGGCGTCGTCATCGTCAGCGGCGACAAACACTATGCCGAGATCTCGCGCCGCGACGTGGGCCTTGGCTATCCGCTGTACGACTTTACGTCCAGCGCGCTGAACGCCAGCAACTCGTACGCGCCGCAGCCCAACCTGTACCGGGACGCGCCAGCCTCGACGACGCAGCTGCACAACTTCGGGTACCTGACCATCAACTGGGCCGCCGCCGATCGTCCGATGGTGTTCGAAACAGTCAACGCCATCACCGGCGCGGTGATCATGAGCAAGACCGTCTCACTGACGTCCTTGGGCTCACCGTAGCGAAGGACAACCGGGGCCGCCAGCGCAGACTTAGCGCAGACTATCCGGCAGCAGCGGCGAGGGCGTGCCCGTGTACGTGACCCAGAGCTGGTGGGCGGCGCGGGTCATGGCGACGTGCAACAGACGGCGGGCGTCGTCGGTGATCGGGTAGGAGGCGTCGTTGGCGTCGACCAGGATGACGATGTCGAACTCGAGGCCCTTGGTCTGGCGGACGTCGGTGACGTCGATGCCGGGCGTGAAGGCGAAGTCCTGGTCGGCGACCAGCCGCACGGCCGGCACCTCGGCGCGCGTGAGCGCCTCGTAATACACGCGCGCCTGCTCGGGGTGCCGAGACACCAGCGCCACCGCGGCGGCGGGCTCGCTGCGGATCAGCTCCTTGAGCGCGTGCGAGAGGAACTCGCTGGCCTCGCCGGCGGTGGCGAAACCGAAGGCCTCGACCGGCGCCCCGGCGCGCGGCGCGACGGGGCGGATGTCGCCCTGCAGGGGCCCCAGCACATGTTCGGCGCAGTCGACGATTTCGCGCGTCGACCGGTAGCTGACGCGCAGAGGTTCGATCCGTTCGTGCGGGATGCCCAGATCGTCCAGCAGCCCATCCCAGCTCGAGAACCCGTGCTCGGGCGCGATGGCCTGCGCGGTGTCGCCGGACAGCGTGACCGATCGTTGCTTGGTGGTGGTGTCCAGCAACACCGCCAGCTCCACCGGCGAGAAGTCCTGTACCTCGTCCACCATCAGATGCTCGTAGGCCAATGACACGCCCTTGGGACCGGGCAGCGGTCCGCGCTGCAGTTGATAGATGCGAAGCAGCAGCGCATCATCCTCGGGGTCCAGCGCGTAAACCTCGTCTTCGTCGCCGCCCCGGGTGGTCCGCAGCCGTTCGCGCTCGACGTTCCAGCGGTAGATGTCGTCCAGCTGTCCCTCGCTGAACAGCCCCGGCGCGTGCCGGGCAAAGCCGGCGCCCAGCGCCGCGCGGTCGGTCAGCAGGCTGGCCCACTCACCAATCACGTCGCGCGTGCGGGCGCGCAGCAGCCGGCCCGCGGTTTCGACCGCGTTGCGCGTCGCCGGATCCAGCGGCGCGGCCTTGACCCACATCGCCAGCGCCGTCACGCGGAGATCCGCCGGTCCCGATTGTTGTTCCCAGAACGCCAGCACGTCGGCCCCGCCCGGTTTCCCCTCCAGGTCGGCGCCGAGCCGTTCGCGGCAAGATCGCAGCAGGGCGGTCTGGCGTTCGGCCAGGATGCGCAACATTCCGCCGTGAGACTTGGCGCGCATGACCAGCGGTGGCGTCTCGTCGGTCAGCAGGGTGGCGTGCAGCGCCGGAAACGCCAGCTTGCGGACGCTGTCGGCCCACGCCGTGAAGGTCAAGACCGGCACCCCCTCCACGTCCAGCGACGGCAGCACGCGCGAGACGTACGCGGCCAGCGCCCGCTGGTAGACCACCACCAACATCCGATCCGGGCGGAAGCGGCGCGGCTCGGCAAACGCCAGATAGGCGATCCGGTGCAGCCCGATCGTGGTCTTGCCGCTGCCGGCCGAGCCCTGCACCGCGATCAGGCCCGAGCTGGGCTGCGTGATCAGCTCGAACTGGCGCGGATCGATCAGCGCCGCGATCGCCGGCAGGTGCCGATCAGGCAGGCGCGCGCCGGTTTCGTCCAGCCCCAGCTTCCCGCGCACGGTGGCGGCCGCGGGGGCGACAGGCGGCGGTGCTCCCGCGGTCGGGCGCAGCGGCGTCAGCGTCGCCGTGCCATCACGCGCCACCTGCAGCTTGGCCTGGTTCGCGGCGATCTGGCGCCACGCGCCGGTGCGTAGATCGCGCGAGAAGATCCCCTGCGGCGAGGCCACCCGGCGCAGATCGGCGTCGACGATAGCGACCGTCCGCCGCGCCAGGATCTCGCCTTCAACCATCTTGTCGCCCAGCAGCTCTTCGTAAGAGTCGCCCTCCTCGTACCGGTAGAACAGCCGCGACACGGGCGCGTTCCGCCAGTCGACGATCTGCACGCCACCGCCCGGCTCGACAAAGCTGCGCGCGCCGATCAGGACGTCACGCCGGCGGCCGCCCTCTTCCAGGCGCAGGTGGCCGAAGTACGGGGACTTGCGATCGATGGGCGGCGTGTCGCCCTTGCCGCGCTGTCGCGACAGCGCCTCGATCCGGTGCATCTGCTCCAGGATGGAACCCTGATCTTCTGGTTTGGCCTCGGCCAGCGCGTCACGCAGCTCGATCAGCGATCCGGCATCATCGACGGCAAGCCGCGCCTTGCGCGGAACGGCATCCAGCTTGCGAAGCACAACCGCGAGCAGCGCCTGTTCCTCAGCCACGATGGGTGGCACGGGCGCGCCGCCGATTTCACTCGCTGTGTGGCTCACGGCGGCCGCACCACCCCTGTCGGGCGCCTCGTCGCTGGCCATTTCCGCTGACTTTTCCAAGCAACCGGTCAGCATAGTGACCGTGGCCGCCCATGTCACGCGCGAACAGGCCCCGACAGTCCGACGCCTGGGGCAGACCCTTGCCACGCCGATGCTTCGCGCTTCGGCCCGCGTTCTTGCCACGGCGCACTGCCCGGGTTTTTGTAAATGCCTGCCTGGGCCACGTAGAAGCGTCTGACAAGCGTCGGAGACCCACGTACATGCCCTATCCGATATCGGGCCGTCCCTTGCCTGGATTTTTTGCGCTGTTCAAGTAACCCATTCCCTGTACAAGTTACGGACCGGTGGGCGTTGCCGTTCAGCTCTTCGTTCCCTGTTACGTCGACCAGCTTTATCCGCAGGTCGCCGAAGCAACGGCCGCGGTCCTGAGGCAGGCCGGCTGTGACGTGCGCTTCGACGCGCGACAGACCTGCTGCGGACAGCCGATGTCGAACTCGGGATGCGCGGCCGACGCGGCCAAGCTGGCGCGCCGCCACCTCGACATTTTCCGCGGCACAGTCAGCGTCAGCCCGTCCGCATCATGCGTGAGCCAGGTGCGGAACCACTTCCACGGTCTCGCCGTGACCCTGGACGAGTCGGATCGCCAGACGATGTCCAACACGTTCGAGCTCAGCGAGTTCCTGGTGAACCGCCTGGGCATCACAGAATTCGGAGCCCGTTTCCCCCACAAGGTGGGGTTGCACGCCAGCTGTCACGGGCTGCGCGAGCTGGGTTTGGGATCGATGAGCGAACGCCGCACCGGTGTTGTGGCGTCGCCGGCCGAGCTCTTGCTGCGCAAGGTGGCCGGCCTGGAGCTGGTGCCGCCCACGCGCCCCGATGAATGCTGCGGGTTTGGCGGCACCTTCGCCGTGGCCGAGGCTGGTCTGTCGGCGCGGATGGGGCGCGATCGCTGCGCCGACTTCGCGCAGGCGGGCGCCGCCTTCATCACCGCCACCGACATGAGCTGTCTCATGCACCTCGACGGTGTCAGCGCCCGCAACGGCGGGCCGCGTGCGGTCCATCTGGCCGAGATCCTCGTGTCGATGTGAACACGACGCCGCGTTTCCACCGCGACGCGGAGAACTTCCTGCGCGACGCAGAGCGCGTCACCTGGCACGACCAGGCCATCTGGCACCTGCGCAAGAAGCGCGACATCGCGGCCGACGACGTGCCCGACTGGGAGGCGCTGCGCGACCACGCCGCCGCGATCAAGGCGCACGTGCTGGATCATCTGCCGCAGCTTCTCACGGCGTTCATCGAGCGGGCGCGCGCGGCCGGCTGGCAGATCCACTGCGCCGGCGATGCGGACGAGCTGCGTCGCACCGTGCATCAGATCCTGCAGCGCAGGCGGGTGCAGAGGGTCGTGAAGAGCAAGTCGATGCTCACCGAAGAGTGCGGCCTCAACCCTTATCTCGAGGAACGCGGCATCGATCTTGTCGACACCGATCTCGGAGAGCGCATCGTGCAGCTTCGGCACGAACCGCCCAGCCACATCGTGGTCCCGGCCGTCCACCTGCGCCGTCGCGAGATCGGCGATCTCTTCCACAAGACCATGGGGACGCCGGCCGGCGAGGACGATCCCACTCGGCTGGCGCACGCCGCCCGTCGCGATCTGCGGGCGCGATTCCTGGCCGCCGAGGCCGGCATCACCGGCGTGAACTTCGCGGTGGCCGAGACCGGATCGATCATCATCTGCACCAACGAAGGCAACGCCGACCTGGGGACCGCGTTGCCCGACACGCACATCGCGTGCATGGGCGTGGAGAAGTTGATCCCGACGCTGGCCGACGCGGCGGTCTTCCTGCGGCTGCTCGCGCGCAGCGCCACCGGCCAGCCGATCACGTCGTACACCACCCACCTCACCGGCCCCGATCCGCTGCGTCCCGGGCACGAGGCGCACCTGGTGATCGTCGACGCCGGCCGCGCCGCGCTCAACGCCGACGTTGAACATCGGCGGTCGCTGTCCTGCATCCGCTGCGGGGCCTGCCTCAACACCTGTCCGGTCTATCGCCGGGCCAGCGGCCACAGCTACGGCCTCACGGTCCCGGGCCCCATCGGTTCGGTGCTGGGTCCGAGCCTGGTGGGAGATCGCCTGGCGCGCGAGCTTCCGTTTGCGAGCACGCTGTGCGGAAGCTGCACCAACGTCTGCCCGGTCAAGATTGATTTGCACGATCAGCTTCTGTCGTGGCGCCGACGTCTCGCCGAGCGGCACCTGGTGCCGTGGCCCAAACGCCTGGCCATGCGCATTGGTGCCTGGGTGTTTTCGCACCCCGCGCTCTATGACCACCTTGGCCGGTGGGTGCGGCGGTTGTGGCCGTTGCTGACCCGGCAGATCCCGGGCAGTCCGCTCGGGCCTTGGCTCAAGGAGCGCGCGCTGCCCCCGGCCCCGGCCGCGTCATTCCGCCAGCGCTGGAAGAAAGATCACGCCGGACGGCCGGAAGGCAGCAGCCGCGATGGATGAGCGCGCCTTCATCGAGCGGTTTCGGCGCGAGGGCGTCCTGCGACGGCACCCCGGCGCCTACCCGCCGCCGTCGTACGAGGCGACCTGGCAGCGGTTCGGACGGATGTTGTCGGCGGTGGGCGGAACCTTCGTCGGCCCCGTGGATCGCGCGGCCATGGTCGCCGCCACGTCGGAGGCGATCGCGCGCGCGGGCGGTCGCTGCGTCGCCAGCGTCAGCGCAGCTCCGCTGCTGGACGGGATCGGCGGCTGGTCGGTCGCGCACGACGGCGGCAGCCGCCCGCACGCGCTGGCCGACGTGGAGCTCGGCATTCTGACCGCCGAGTGCGCCGTGGCCGAAAACGCCGCCGTCCTCCTGAGCGCCCGATCGCTGCCGGAGCGCGCGCTGGCGTTCCTGGCGCAGCACCTCCTGGTTTTGATCCCCGTCGGCAGCTTGATCGCCGATCTCGTCACGGCGCAGGCCGGCCTGTCCGTCCCCTTACCGCATCATTTGACCTGGATGAGCGGCCCCTCGAAAACCGCTGACATCGAGCAGACCCTGGTCATCGGCGCCCACGGCTCACGCAGCCTCACGGTCATCGCATACTAAGCCGGACACCGAAGGCCTACAGCGTGGTGCCCAACCCCAGATCCAGAGCCAGCAGGAACAGCGCTGCGCGACCGGTGTAGTAGCCGAACCCCTCCCCGTGCGGCTCGAGCACGGGGAGGACGGCGCGCAGGGAGATCCCAACCGTGCTGTTGGGACGTTCGCGCAGGAGGTAGTGGACCACCGGCGACAGTAGCGGTCCTTTGCCGCCGAGCATGCACGAGCCATCGCACAACACCGCATAGGGGATGGCGAGAATCCCCGCGCCGGCAGCCAGACCGAGTTCGAACGTTCCCACCCTGGTCGGCAGCAACACGCCTGCTTCCGTCTGCACGTGGGCCAGGATCGTCCAACCGGATCTCCCGGGATCTTGCGGCAGGCCCGCGCGGGCCAGGAACAGCCCCGCCAGCACCGGTGTCCAGTAGACACGCGTCCACTTGTGCCGCGCCACGCGCAGCGTGCCGCCGAAGCCCGGCTGAAATCGGGAGGGTCCGCCCCCGTAAGGGGCGCTGCCCGCGTTCACTGAAAGCGGAGCCAGCTCGACGCCCACCACTTCCTGGCGCATGGACGCGCCCGGGGCCTGGACCGCTTCTTGGGCCAGCCACATCGCCGCGATCGCATTCGCCCAGAAGCTCATGACTACAAGAACGTGTAGACCAGCGTCGCTTCGGTCTGCGTGTCGACGGTTTCGGCGAACGGCTGGAATGTCGGCGCGAAGCCGGCGCCCGCCGGTGAGCCGGACGGGACCGGGCGCGGCGCGGGATTCTGATCGTACCGGAGCGTGAACCCGAGGCTCATGCTCAGGCTCTTGAGCAACGTGGTCGTCACACCCAGCTTGCCGACGACGCGCGTGTCCTTGAAGGGATCGACGCCTGGCGTCCTGGTGCTGACGCTGATGGCCTTGTCTTCCGTGTTTAGGTTCACCAGCGCCTCGACGCTGCCCGACAGGCCGGTGGTGGCGGTCAGCTTCAGCGTCTCGCCCACGAAGACGCGAGCAGAATGCACGCTGATGGCCGCCAGCGTCTTCCCCGGCTGTGCCACGTAGGTCTCGTACGAGAAGTCGTAGCCGATCTCGGCCAGGACCAGGTGCATCTCGCTCTTCCACAGCTGGCGGCTGTAGCCGACCTGGCCACCGCCGAAGAAGGATTTGCCGGCCACCTTGTCGGCCGCGGCCTGCGCCGTCGCGTAGCCCGAGTTGTTGGTCGTGAAGAACCGATCGTAACGGCCGCGGGCCAGCCAGCTATTGGTCGTCTCGACGCTGCGCTCGTCGAGCTCGGTGATCTGATTCGGATTCATTGCATCGCCAAAGACGGGCGTCAGCACCGTTGACCGGCCGTAGGCCAGGGCGCCCTCAAGCGCCAGCTTGTTTCCGCCTGCCTTGCGTGACGCTGAGGCGCCCACGCTGCCGTTGGTCGTGTGCGAATTGCCGGTGGTCAGCAAGAGGCCGCCCTTGGCCTGCGCCTTCCATTCGACGGCCTTCACCTCCTCGGGCTTTGCGAACTCGAACTTGGGATTGGTCTGGCCCGCTGCCGGGCGCACCAGCGAAAGCGATAGCGACAGTAGAACCAGAGCGAACGTGACTTTCATGTCGATGACATTGCCATCGACCGGCAGGCGCTGTCACCGGCCCCAGGGATCTTGAACCGCGACGCCGAGGTCGACCAGCACCTGATTGGCGTGTCTGAGCCTGCGGCTGATCTCGCGGGCGATGTTGAGGACCAGGAGCGTGTAGACCTCGAGGTCGGTCTGGTACAACTTCGCGATCGCGGCCTGGTCCAGGACGAACAGCGTGGCGGCGCCGATGGCGCGCACGGTGGCAGAGCGGGGTTGAATGTCGATGATGGACATCTCACCGACGCAATCGCCGCGCTTCAAGATCGCCAGGCAGAACTCGGCTCCGTTTCGCCCCAGCTTGCAGATCTCGAGCTCCCCGTCACCGACGACGAACATGTTGACGGCGAGATCGCCCTCTCCGAAACGCGCGCGCCGGGGGCGACGTTGACCTCACGGGCCGCCCCCAGGATCTTCGCGAGGACCACGTCGGACAGGCCGCCGAAGATGGGAATCTGGGCCAGGAACTCGCGGCCCTCGGCGCTGGTTACGTCCAAGTTCGACCACCCATGGCGATAGCGATCTTACCGCGCCGAGACCCGCTCAGGGAGGGGCGTCGCCGCTTCCGAGAGGCGGCGGCAGGTGTCGCAGCCAGGCGTACATGTGTCGGCCCAGCCAGACTGGGAGGTGGGGGCGCACCAGATAGCCGGCGGTTCCCAGAAGCACCATCGCCACCGCCAGTTTGATCGTGGTGCGACGTACCCAGCGTTTGAATCGCACGGCAAGTGTCGGCGAGGCGGAGTCTGGCGTTGCGCTGCCGCCAGAGGACTTTTCGGACGGAACCCCGCGACTGGCCCACGCCAGCATGGCGGCGCGCGCGGCGTCGGCCCTGGTCGGCGCGTTGTGGGCCGTGGCTTCCTGCCGCGTTCGCGACGGTTCGATCGCGGTGCCGGCCATCTCCTCGTCCTCGCGCACCTCGGGAGAAACCTCCACCAGCTCGAGGTCGAGGCTTCCCAGCTCGATGGCGATGCTCGGGTCGGTGGTGGCGGAAAAATCGGCGGCTGACTTGACGCCGTCGCGCGCGCTCAGAGTCTCGAGCCAGCGCTTGAGCGGGGCGGGACCGCTCGGCTGTCCCAGCTTGACCAGGATGTTGTCGATGCGGTCCGCCATCTGCTCGGCGCTTTGCCAGCGCCGCGCCAGGTTGACGCGCAGGGCACGCGCGATGAGCCGCTCCACGTCGGGGTTGAAGTCCTTCGCGATGCTGGATGGCTTCTGATAGCGCGCGCGGCGCACCTGCAGGATCACGTCGAGGTCGGTCGTCCCATCGAAGGGTTTGCGCCCGGTGGTGAGGAGATAGAGCAACGTCCCCACCGAGAACAGGTCCGAACGCGCATCGAGCTGGGCGCCCAGGGACTGCTCAGGTGACATGTACGCGAACTTTCCCTTGATGACGCCGGTGGCCGATTTCTCGCTCTTGCCGACCGCCTTGGCGATGCCGAAGTCCGCCAGCTTGACCTCGCCCTCGCGGCTGAGCAGCACATTCTGGGGCGTCACGTCTCGATGCACGATGCCCAGAGGCTTGCCCCTGCTGGTGGTGCGGGTGTGCACGTAGGCCAGACCCCTGCAGAGCGCCCCGACCACATAAAGAGCCAGAGGCATTGGCAGCTTCAGCTTCGCCTGCTGCGCGCGGCGAACGACCTGCGCCAGGCTCCAGCCGTCGACGAATTCAAGAACCAGGAAGTACTGGTCGCTCGCCTTTCCCAGGTCCAGCACCTGGACGAGGTTGCTGTGGTTCAACCTCGAGGCGATGTGCGCCTCGTCGACCAGCATGCGCACGAAGCTGGGGTCGGCCGCCAGCGCCGGCAGGATGCGTTTGAGCACGACGGCCTTTTGAAAATTCTCCGCGCCCAGCTGCAGGGCCAGGAAAATCTCGGCCATCCCTCCGTGGGCAATCTTGTTGACCACGTGGTAGCGCGTCGCTCGAGCCATCACCCCCGAGGATACCCGGAACCGGGCGTCGGGTCCCACTTGCGCACGGCGGTGGCCGCCTACTTGGTCGGTGTGTACAGCCCTTCACCTAGCAATCGCAGCAACCCCTCGATCATCGCGCGCGCCGCCGCCGGCCCGTCGGGGGCGGGGATCGCCGCGCCGTTGATCAGCAACGTCGCCAGCCCGTGCACCATCGACCAGCACGCCAGCGAGATCTGGTCCGCATCCTTGCGACGCAACTGGCCGCTCGCGATCCCGGCCACGACCTCGTCGCGCAGCGTCTGGTAGGCCTCGGCGCCGGCCACGCCCAGCTCGGGCGGAACGTGGTCTCCGCGCATCACGCCCCCGAAGATGACTTGCAGGTACGCCGGTGACTCCAGCGCGAAGCGCAGGTATCCGACCCCCAGCGCGATCAGCCGCGCGCGCGGGTCGGCCGCGCGTATCCGGGCCAGCTCCTCGCGCATGGACTCCGTCAAAAGGCGAAACCCGCGCTCGGCGATGGCGGCCACCAGCGCCTCCTTGTCGCGGAAGTGGCGGTACGGCGCCGCGTGGCTGACCCCCGCCAGCTGGGCCGCTGCCCGCAGGCTGAGCGCCGTAACCCCGCCCTCCGACAGCAGTTTCAGCCCCGCCTGCACCAGCGCCTCGCGCAGGTCGCCGTGCTGATAGCTATCGCGCTTCTTGCGGGCCACCTGGATCGTCATCCCTCAGACAGTACCCGATGTTTACGGTGATAACAATTATGTTGACGGTGCCAACAATAATATTAACACTGTCATCATTCATTCACTGACCCGGAGGGATGCCATGGAAACCCTGTTCTCGATCGCCAATCTGCTGGTGCTGCCTTTTTGGGGCCTGATGATCCTCGCGCCGCGCTGGCGCTGGACCCTGGCCCTTATCCGCTCGCCGCTGATCGTTCTGCCACCGATCGCGATCTACGCCGCGCTGGTGCTGCCACATCTGGGCGAGATCCTGCCGGTGGTGGCCCGTCCGGACCTGCCGGCCGTGGTCGCGCTGCTCGGGAGCTCGCTGGGCGCCATCGCAGCCTGGGCCCACTTCCTGACGTTCGATCTGTTCGTCGGCCGCTGGATCTTCCTCGACGCCCGGTCGCGCGGCCTGTTCGCGCCGCTGGTGTCGGTGATCATGGTCGTCACCCTGCTGCTGGGCCCCCTCGGCCTTGCAGGTTATCTGGCCGTGGTGGCGGTGTCAGCCAACGCTGGTCGCATAGGAGCAGCAGGTCGTCAGGTTCGCCGCGTCCTCGGCCTCATCACCGAAGGCAGCCGCCCGCTCGCGTTGCTCGCCCTCGGAAGCTTCGGCCTGCTGGCCGCTACCGCCGTCCTGATGCTCGTCGATCCGCGCGTGCTTGGCGGCGCCTCGCTGTGGCTCAAGCCGGCCAAGTTCGCCGCGTCGATCGCGCTGTCCGCCGCGACCCTCGCCCTCTTGCTTCGCCATATCCACATGCCCGCCAGGGGCGGTCGTCGTGCCGTCGCACTGATCGTCTTTTTCGCGACCCTGGAGCTGGTCATCATCACGATCCAGGCCGCGCGCGGCGTGGCCAGCCACTTCAACGTCGCCAGCACGCTGAACACGGTTCTGTTTTCCGCGATGGGGATCGGCATCGTGATCTTCACCATCGCGATCGGCTACGTCGCCTTCGTCGCGTTTCGCCAGCAGTTCGAGGACCGCGCCCTCGGCTGGGGGATCCGCCTGGGTTTCGCCGTGATGCTGTTCGGCAGCGCCATCGCCTTCCTGATGCCGCGGCCGACGCCCGCGCAAGTTGAAAGCCTGCGCGCCGGCCAGTCGACGCCCATCGTCGGCGCCCACGCCGTCGGCGTCGCGGACGGCGGCCCCGGCCTTCCCGTCACCAAATGGAGCACCGAGGGCGGCGACCTGCGCGTCCCGCACTTCATTGGCCTGCACGCGCTCCAGATCTTGCCCCTCGCCGGCTGGCTGTTCGGCCGCCGACACAGGCGCGCCGGCTCACCCGGCCGGTCGTCGTCTCGGGCTGTCCATCTCACGGTGGTCATGGGCGCTGCCTACTTCGGCATCACGGTCACGGCACTGGCGCAGGCGTTGCGAGGTCAGTCCGTCCTCGCACCCGACGCGGTGACGGTCGCACTCGCCGCCGCGGTTCTGATCGCCAGCGCCGTGGCGGGACTCCTGGCGCGTCAGGCTGCCGCGACGCCGGTCTTTGCTGGCGCGGCGGGGTCGTAGCCGAGGTTGGGCGACAGCCAGCGTTCCGCTTCGGCGAGGGTCATCCCCTTGCGCGCGGCGTAGTCGGCGACCTGATCCCGATCCAGGCGGCCGACCATGAAGTAGTGCGCCTGCGGGTGGCCGAGGTAGATGCCGCTCACGCTGGCGGCCGGCAACATGGCGAAGTGTTCGGTCAGCGATATGCCCACCGCCGGCGCGCCCAGCAGCGTGAACAGCTTGCCCTTCTCGGTGTGGTCGGGGCAGGCCGGGTAGCCAAACGCCGGCCGGATGCCGCGGTACCGTTCCTTGATGAGGTCCTCGTTGGACAGATCCTCGCTGCTTCCGTATCCCCAGTCCCGGCGGGCGCGCTGGTGTAGCAGCTCCGCGAAGGCCTCCGCCAGCCGGTCGGCCAGCGCCTTGACGATGATCGCGTTGTAGTCATCCAGCTTCTTTTCGTACGCGCCTGCCAACTCGGCGGCGCCGATCCCAGCCGTCACCGCGAACGCCCCCAGATAATCGGGGACGCCCGAGCCGACCGGCGCCACGAAATCCGACAGCGCCAGATAGGGTTTGTCCTCGGTCTTGATCTGCTGCTGCCGGAGCATGTTGAACCGCAGCAGCTCGGTGGTGCGCGTCTCGTCGGTGTAGAGCACGACGTCGTTGCGATCGCTCTGCGCCGGCCAGAAACCGTACACGGCTTGCGGGCTCAGCAGCCGCCCGTCCATGATGGTCTTGAGCAGGGCGGTGGCGTTGGCGTAAAGCTCGCGCGCCGCTGCCCCCTGCTGGGGGTGGTCCAGGATGGCCGGGAAGCTGCCGCGCAGCTCCCAGGCGGTGAAGAAGAACGTCCAGTCGATAAAGCGCGCGATCTCCTCCAGGCTGACGTCGGCGACGACGCGCGCGCCGGTGAACGATGGCACCGCAACGTCCTCCTTGCGCCAGTCGATCTTGAGGCGGTTGGTGTAAGCGGTCTCGACCGGTAACAACGGCTTTGCCCGCTTCTTGCTGTGTAAATCGCGCAGCTCCGCCTGTTCGACGCGGTTCTTCTTGTCGAAGTCGATCTTGCGCGCCGGGTCCAGCAGCGTCGACATCACGCCGGCCGCGCGCGACGCGTCCAGCACGTGAACGGTGCTCTGGGAAAACTGCGGCGCCACCTTGACGGCCGTGTGCTGTCGGCTGGTGGTGGCCCCGCCGATCAGCAGCGGGATCTTCATCCCGCGCCGCTCCATCTCCTGCGCGACGTGAACCATCTCGTCCAGCGACGGCGTGATCAGGCCAGACAGCCCGATCATGTCGGCCTTCTCGGCGATGGCCGTCTGCAGGATTTTCTCGCACGGCACCATCACGCCGAGGTCGACGACCGCGTAGTTGTTGCAACCCAGCACCACGCCGACGATGTTCTTGCCGATGTCGTGGACGTCGCCCTTGACGGTGGCCATCACGATCTTGCCCTGTAGCTCGCCGCCGCCAGTCTTGTCCTGCTCCATGAACGGCAGCAGGTAGGCGACGGCGCGCTTCATGGCGCGCGCGCTCTTGACCACCTGCGGGAGGAACATCTTCCCGGCGCCGAACAGATCACCGACGATCTTCATGCCGTCCATCAGCGGCCCCTCGATGATCTGCAGCGGGCGGCTGTATTTCACGCGCGCCTCCTCCACGTCGATCTCGATGAAATCGACGACGCCGGCCACCAGCGCGTGCGCCAGCCGCTTTTCCACCGTGTCGTTCCGCCAGCTCAGATCAATCTCGCGCTTCTTCCCCGCGCCCTTGACGCTGTCGGCGAATTCGACCAGCCGCTCGGTCGCGTCCGGCCGCCGGTTGAAGATCACGTCCTCCACGCGTTCCAGCAGATCGGGCGGGATGTCCTCGTAGACGACCAGCTGGCCGGCGTTGACGATGCCCATGTCCATCCCGGCGCGGATGGCGTGGTAAAGAAACGCCGAGTGCATCGCCTCGCGCACGATGTTGTTGCCGCGAAACGAAAACGACAGGTTGCTGACGCCGCCCGAGATCTTCACGCCCGGGCAGGTGGCCTTGATGATGCGCGTCGCCTCGATGAAGTTCTTGCCGTACTCGGCGTGCTCCTCGAGGCCGGTTGCAATGGCCAGGATGTTGGGGTCGAAGACGATGTCCAGCGGGTTGAACCCGACCTCCTCGGTCAGGAGCTTGTAGGCGCGCTGGCAGATGTCGACCTTGCGCTGGACAGTGTCGGCCTGGCCGGTCTCGTCGAACGCCATTACCACCGCCCCGGCGCCGTATCGCTTGACGGTCCTGGCCTTGGCCAGGAAGTCTGCTGGCCCCTCCTTGAGGCTGATCGAGTTGACGATGCCCTTGCCCTGCACGCACTTGAGCCCGGCCTCGATCACCGACCACTTGCTGCTGTCGACCATGATCGGGATGCGGGCGATCTCAGGCTCGGTCGCGATCAGGTTCAAGAAGGTGGTCATGGCCTGTTCGCCGTCGACCATGCCCTCGTCCATGTTGACGTCGAGAATGTTGGCGCCGCCGCGCACCTGGTCCAGGGCCACCTCCAGCGCCTTGCCGAAGTCGCCGCGCTTGATGAGATCGGCGAACTTCGCCGAACCGGTGATGTTGGTGCGCTCGCCGATCATCAGGAAGTTGATCTCGGGGCGGACTGTCAACGTCTCGAGGCCCGAGAAACGCGCGAAGGGCGACGCCGCCGCCGGCAACGGACGCGGGGGCACGTCCTCGACCGCCTTGCCGATCGCGCGCACGTGGTCGGGCGTGGTGCCGCAGCAGCCGCCCACGATGCTGACCAGGCCGCTCTGGGCGAACTCGCGCAGCAGCGCCGCCGTGGTGGGCGCCTCCTCGTCGTAGCCGCCGAACGCGTTCGGCAGTCCGGCGTTGGGATAGCAGCTGATGTGGCAGGTCGCGACCGAGGCCAGATCGGCCAGGAACGGCCGCATCTGCGTCGCGCCCAGGGCGCAGTTGATCCCGACGCTCAGTGGACGGGCGTGTTCGATCGACGTCCAGAACGCGTCGATGGTCTGCCCCGACATGGTCCGGCCGCTGTTGTCGATGATGGTCACCGAGATCATCAGCGGCAGGCGGATGTTCCGCTCGGCGAACACCTCCTCGATCGCCACCAGCGAGGCCTTGAGGTTCAGCGTGTCGAACACCGTCTCGGCGATCAGCAGGTCGACGCCGCCGTCGATCAGGGCGCGCACCTGTTCGGCGTAGGCGGTGCGCATCCCGTCGAAGGTCACGGCGCGAAACGCGGGGTCGTTGACGTCCGGTGACATCGACAAGGTCCGGTTGCTGGGACCGATGGCCCCGGCGACGAATCGCGGGCGGTCGGGCGTCTTCGCCGTCCAGGCATCACACGCGCGCCGGGCGATGCCCGCCGCCGCGATGTTCAGCTCGGCCACCAGATCCTCCAGGTGGTAGTCGGCCTGCGCGATGCGGTTGGATGTGAAGGTGTTGGTCTCGATGATGTCGCTGCCGGCCTCGAGATACTGGCGGTGGATTTCCGCGATGATGTCGGGGCGCGTCAGCGTGAGCAGATCGTTGTTGCCGCGAAGCTCGCGCGTGTGTGCCTTGAACCGCGTGCCGCGAAAATCGGCCTCCGTCGGCTGGTGCCGCTGGATCATCGTCCCCATCGCGCCG
>DASRQT010000285.1:0-8893 GCA_035696485.1 Polyangia bacterium
TCTGCACAATCATCGCCACCACCGCCAGCAACGAGACGCCCAGCGCGCCGAAGGCGATCAACTCGAGCGGGATGTAGGAGAACGAAAAGATCCCCTTCTTGGCCCAGCGAAGGTTGGCCAGCAGGCTGTTGGTTGAACGACCGAACATCCTCTCGGGCCGGACGTAGGGGACCCCGGTCTGCCGGAATCCCGTCCAGGCGCGCAGGCCGCGCATGAATCGGTCGCGCTCCGGCAAGGCGTTCAGGATGTTCATGACCCGGCGGTCAATCAGCGAGAAGTCGCCCGCGTCGACCGGCACCCGGATGTAGGCCATGGTCTGAAACAATCGATAGAATCCCTTGTAGCCAAACTCCAGCAGGCGGGACATCTCGCGGCGGGTGCGCACGCCGTAGACCACCTCGTACCCCTCCAGCCACTTCTGGTGGAAGAGCTCGATCAGCTCCGGCGGGTCTTGCAGGTCGCCGTCCAGCAGGATGCAGGCGTCGCCGGTGGCCAGCCTCATCCCACTGGTGAACGCGTTCTGCGAGCCAAAGTTGCGGCTGTGCGTGATGCCCTTGATCCTGGGGTTGGCGGCCGCCAGCCGTTCCAGCACGGCCTGGGTGTTGTCGGGGCTGCCGTCGTTCACGAAGATGATCTCGTAGTCGACGCCGATCTTCTTGAACACCGCCTCCAGGCGTTCGGCCATGATCGGGATCGCCTGTTCGTCGCGATAGCAGGCGATGATGGCCGACAGCTTGCGCGGCTGGGCTCCGGTCGCGCTCATCGGGTGGAAAGCCGTTCCCTGACGTTGGCCACCAGCGCCTCCGGCGTGAGGTTGCACTGTTGCATGTGGAAGGCGGGGCTGCCGTAGCGCCCGTCGCGCTGATAGGTCGCGCTCATCAACGAGAAGGATTCCAGCGGCGGCAGCGCCAGCTTCATCGATTCGCCCATTCCCCCGGGTGCGTAGTGTTCTTCGATGAAGACCACGTTCCGCGTCTGCTCCGCGCTGGCGGCTAGCGCGGCATCTTGCGCGAGGTTGAAGGGATACCGGGCCACGCCGAAGACGTCGACGTTTTCGCGATCGAGGCCGTGGGCCGCCAGCGCCCTGACCGCGACCTGCACGCCGTGGCCGGCGCCAATCACGGTCACGCCCGCGGTGTTGCGGCTTCCACGTAAGGCATAAGATCGCGTCAGCGTCACCGGGTGCTCGGCGAGGGGGACGCGCTCGGTCGTGTACGCCGAGATCGCCAGCCGCAGGTAGGACGGCCCGCCGAGCTTGCTCATCATCGACACCGCGGCCGCCACGTGGTCGTTTGAACACGGGAAGAAGAGCTGCATGTTCGGCAGCGATTTCAGCACCGCCAGATCTTCCAGCGCGTGGTGAGTCGAGCCCATGATGCCGTAGGTGAACCCGCCGCCGTTGCCCACGATGCGCACCGGAAGATCGTGTAGGCAGACGTCGTTGCGGATCTGTTCGAGACAGCGATAGGTGGCGAACGGGGCGATCGAGTAGACCCAGGGGCGCATCCCGGTTAGCGCGATGCCTGAAGCGATGCCCATCATGCTCTGCTCGGCGACGCCGGCGTTGACGAACCGGTCGCCGTACCTGGCGACGATGCCTTCCAGCGCGTTGAATCCCAGATCGCCGGTGATGAAAAGCGCCTTGCCGTCTTCCGCCAGCGCTGCCTCGACCGCGCGCACGAAGTCGACCCTCACCGCGACATCTCCTGTTCAGCCCGATCGAGGTCGGCCAGCGCCTCGGCGTACTGCGCCTCGCTCATCGGCCAGTAGTGCCACTCGACCTTGTCCTCCATCAACTTGACGCCCTTGCCCTTGATGGTGCGCGCAACCACGCAGCGCGGGCGCCCGCCGGGCGGCTGGCTGAACGCGCCGTGCAGCTTTTCGAAGTCGTGGCCGTCAACCTCGGTGACCGAGAATCCGAATGACTCCCACTTCTGGACGAAGGGCTCGAGGTTCAGGACCTCCTCGGTGCGACCGAAGCCCTGGATGCCGTTGGCGTCAATGATCGCCACCAGGTTGTCCAGCCGGTGGTGGGCCGCGAACAGCGCCGCCTCCCACGTCGAGCCCTCGTTGCAGTCGCCGTCCGACAGCAGGCACGCGACCCGGGCTCCTGTGCCGTGGAGCTTCTTGAAGCTGTACGCCATCCCGACGGCGATCGGGAGCCCATGTCCCAGCGAGCCGGTGGCGGCGGGGATCGCCTCGAGGCCGCGCGGGGCCGGGTGCGCGGGCAGCAGGGTGCCATCCTTGTAGTAGGTGGCGAGGGCTGCGTCCGACAGGATTCCGAAATGGTGAAGCGTGGCGTAGAGCGCCGAGGCGCCGTGGCCCTTGCTGAGAATGAACCGGTCCTCGGGGCGCAGCCACGCCCGGTAGAGATAGGCGAGGGCGTCGATCGCGGACAGCCCGCTGCCCAGGTGGCCGGCGCGCGCTTCGAAGTGCATGCGCAGGAACAGTCGCCGGGTGGCCAGGGCGTCCTTTCGCAGCAGCGTGACCAGAGACTCGTCGGTCATCGTCGGACCGCCAGGACAGTCTTCTCGCGACCTTCGGCGACCAGGGCCGGGTTCTGCTCGATCCAGCGCATCGTCGCCGCCAGACCGTCCCGGACCGATGTCGTCGCCTGCCATCCGAGCTGCGCTGCCGCCTTGCGCGGATCGGCGTACCAGGCCGAATGGTCCCAGCTGCGGTTCGGCATGGTCCCCCATACCGGCTCGACCTCGAGATGGAAGAGTTCGCGGACCGCCGACGTCAGATCGGCGAGGGTCGTGCGGGTTCCGGTGCCGATGTTGAAGACGTCGCCCGGACGAAGCTGCGGTGCGCGTTCAAGGATCGCCTCGAAGGCGCGCGTCACATCGTCGACGAACACGAAGTCGCGCGAGATCTGCGGATTGACCAGCGGCGGATAGCGACCCTCGCGCGCCTGCAGCAGCAGCGCCGGAATCAGCCGGCTGAAATCCTCGTAGGGTCCGTACAGCGAGTAGAGCCGCAGCGCCCACGCCGGCACCCCGTGCTTCTGCGCGTAGAGGCGCACCAGCGCGGTCGCGGCGATCTTCGAGACGGCGTAGTCGCTGTCCGGCAACGTGACGGCGTCTTCATCGGGCGCGGCGCAATTGAACCCATACTCCGACGAGCTGCCGGCCTGGATGAACGCGCGAAAACCCGGGACCTCGCGCACGGCATCCAGCAGATTCCGCACACCCAACACGTTGACGTCGTAGATGCGCCGCGCCTCGTTCTGGATGGAGTAGGCGCCGTAGGCGGCGCAGTTGAAGATGGCGGCCGGCTGCACATCGCGAACGAACGCGCGGACGTCATCCTCGCCACAGAGATCCAGCTTGATGACCTCGAGGCCAGGGATGGACCGGGTGCGCCAGTCGACGCCGGAGGGACCCTCAACGCCTATCACCCGAGCGCCGCGCGTCAGAAGGCCAGCCGCGAGGTTCGCGCCCACGAAGCCGGAGCAGCCGGTAATGACCGTCGGGCGCGACTGCGCTTCAGACATGGCAGCGCCTGCGGACGACGGAAAAACTCATGTTTTCGCGAAACTATCCCGGCCGATCCCGACCGTCAACGACAACACTAGGCTACCGCGGCCCGGCCCTGAATCGGCTACTATCTGCAGGCGATGTCCCTCGCCCGAGCGACGGCCGTGGCCCTGCTTTCGTGGTCGGTTTTGACCTTGGCGGGCTGCGACGGGAGCACACCGGCCGCCGTTTCGGCGCCTGATGCGCAAGCGCCGGCCAGCAACTCGACAGCTGACGCGGCAAGCCCCGCCACCGGACATGATGCGCTCGAGGTGACATGGAAGCCGCTATTCAACGGCGTCGATTTCGCCGGCTGGGATCGCTACCTCGGCAAATCCACAGGCACCGACCCGCCGCCAGGGATCGACAACGATCCGCGCGGCGTCTATTCGATCGTCACGGTCGAGGGAGAGCCGGCCATCCGGATCAGCGGCGAGGTCTGGGGCGCGCTGATCTCGCGCGTGGAGATGTGCAACTTTCACCTGCGTGGTCAGTACAAGTGGGGCACGCGAATGTGGCCGCCGCTCAACGTGCTGGACAGCGGCATCATGTACATGTCAACCGGGCCGCTGGGGGCGGTCAACGCGGGCGGGAACGCGCTGTCGGACCCCATCGGCAGCGGCGCGTTCATGGTGTCGATGGAGTACCAGTTGACCCCGGTCGACAGCGGCGGCATGTACAACCTGGGACCGATCGCGTTCCAGCAGTCCAATCGGGTCGCGTCGCACGAGCTGCCGGGAACGTGGAACCAGGTGGACATCATCGTCGGGCCCGATTCGGTCAGGCACCTGCTGAACCAGCAGGAGATCTCGGTCGGATCCAATTTTCGTCTGACCTGGCCGCAGCAGGCGCCCATGGCGCTTTCGTGCGGGAAGCTGCAGCTGCAATCGGAGGGGGGCGAGATCTATTTCAGGCGGCTGGAGATTGCGCTCGGCCCCTGACCGGCGCCCCGCGGCGAACGCCGGTTATTTGGTGCTAGGGTGAGGCCGGCGTCACAGGGAGGCGCACACGTGCCGGGCAACCCAGGATCAAATTTGGCCGAGCGAACCGGGGACCACTGGCGGCCGCCGGCGCTGGAGCCGGACGTTGCCGGGCTGGGACGCTGGAAGGGGATCGCGCGTCGCTTTTTTGATCTGCAGGCGGGGTCGGTGTGGGACGCCGTCGCGTCCGAGGTTGCTTCCTGGCGCGGCAAGATCGTCGATGTCGGTTGTGGCGCGCAGCCGTACCGGTCGCTGCTCCCAGCCGGGACGGAATACGTCGGTCTCGACATCGTCGAGGCCAAGGAGCAGTTCGGCTACGCGGCCCCGGATACCATTTACTTCGACGGCGCCCGCTGGCCGCAACCGGCCCGGAACGCCGACTTTGTCCTGTGCACCGAGACGCTGGAGCATGTGCTGGATCCGCGGGCGCTTCTGGCCGAGGCTCACGCCTGTTTGCGGCCGGGCGGGCGCCTGCTGCTCACGGTACCGTTCGCGGCGCGCTGGCATTTCGTCCCCCACGACTACTGGCGGTTCACGCCGTCGGCGTTGAAGCACCTTCTGGAGGAAGCTGGCTTCCGCGACGTGGTGGCGCGGGCGCGCGGCAATGAAGTGACCGTCGCCTGCTACAAGGTGATGGCGCTGTTTCTTCCGTTCTACCTTCCCCAGGGGGCAAATCCAGCCAAGGCCTGGGGACTGCGACTGTTCGCAGCCCCGGCGATCCCGCTGTTCGTGGCGCTGGCCGCCGCCGCGAATCTGTCGCTTCGGATCCCGGGCGCAGACGACTGCCTGGGCTATACCGTGACGGCGCAACGCCCGTGACCGCCGGGACGTCCACATCGTTGCGATTCGAGCTGGCGGCCCGTACCTGTCCCGTCTGCCATGCAAGCGCCGCGCGCCCCTTCGCGCCGGCCAACGTCGATCCGGCCGCCCTGGACGCGTTCGCGTTCGCGTCGCGCAAGCTGCCCG
Source organism: Polyangia bacterium (assembly GCA_035696485.1). Taxonomy (GTDB): domain Bacteria; phylum Myxococcota_A; class Polyangia; order Fen-1088; family Fen-1088; genus DASRQT01. The sequence continues at coordinate 5,465 of DASRQT010000285.1, forward strand.
AGTACATGCACTACGCGCTGGTGGTCTGCGAGGTCTGCGATCTGCTGTATTGCAATCCGGCGCCGACGCAGCAGGCGATCGAACACGCCTACCGCGACGCCGCCTTCGACGCGTCGGACGAGTCACGCCAGGCCAGCATCACCTACGCGGCTCTGCTGCGGCGAATGTCGCCGGCCCTGGCGCAGCGAAGGGGGGCGCTGGACATCGGCACCGGCGACGGCGCCTTCCTGGAACAGCTCCTGGCTGACGGATTCACCGACGTCGTGGGCGTGGAGCCGTCGTCGGCGCCCATTGCGGCCGCAAAACCGGCGATCCGGGGCCTCATCCGCCATGGTCCCTTTCGTGCGGGCGACTTTCGCCCGCAGAGCCTGAGCCTGGTGACCTGCTTTCAGACCATCGAGCACGTGTACGATCCGCTGCGCCTGTGCCAGGAGGCGTTCGGGTTGCTGCGGCCGGGTGGGGCCTTCTTCCTGGTGTTTCACAACCGCCGCGCGCTGCTGGCGCGCGCGATGGGCCTGCGCTCGCCGATCTTCGACATCGAGCATCTGCAATTGTTCTCGCGCAGGAGCATCCGCGCGGTGCTGGCGCGCGCGAGCTTCGCGCGGGTCGACGTGCGGACCGTGATCAATCGCTATCCCCTCAATTACTGGGGGCGGCTCGCGCCTCTGCCCGCCGCGTGGAAGGGCAAGGCCCTGGCGCTGCTGCGCGCCAGCGGGCTAGGACGGCTTCCGATCGCGGCGCCGGTCGGGAACCTGGCGGCGTTCGCCTACAAGGACCCGATCTCCCCGGGGTAGAACGACTACCGATTGCGGGGCGGCACGGTATCCTGTCGGGTAGGTGGGCGAGCATATGCAGTGCGTAATCCTGGCCGGCGGCCTGGCGACACGGATGCGGCCGCTGACCGAATCGCTGCCCAAGGCGTTGATTCCGATCGCCGGCGTCCCGTTTGTCGATCACCAGCTCGACTGGCTGGCCCGCCACGGCGTCACCGACGTGGTGCTGTCCGTCGGCTACCGCGGTGAGATGCTGTCCCGGCACGTCGGCGACGGCGGCCGCTGGGGGCTGCGCGTGCGCGTGGTCGACGAGGGCAGTGACCTGCGCGGGACCGCGGGAGCGCTGCGCCTGGCCGATGACCAGGGGGCGCTGGACGAACGGTTCCTGGTGACGTACGGCGACTCGTTCCTGCCGATTGATTTCGCTGCCGTCTGGGACCGTTTTCTGTCGTGCGGGCGGCCGGCCCTGATGACCGTGTTCCGCAACGACGGCAAGTGGGACGGCAGCAACGTCATCTTCGAGGACGGCGCCGTGGTGCTGTACGACAAACACCACAAGACATTCCCACCCTCGGCGTTCTCGCACATCGACTACGGACTGTCGGCGCTGGAGCGGCGCGTGGTTCGCGAGGAGATCCCGGCCGGCGTGTCGTCCGATCTGGCGGTCCTGTTCCACCAGCTCAGCGTGCGCGGGCAACTGGCGGGATTCGAGGTCACGCAGCGATTCTACGAGATCGGGTCGCCAGGCGGTCTTGAAGATTTTTCGCGATGGCTGGCGACGCGGTCCTGATTATCCTCGACAGGGACGGCGTCCTCAACCGGACCGTCCCCAGCGCGACCGAACCGCGCCCGGACAGCCCGTTGTCGGTGGAGCAAGCTGCGATCTTCCCATGGGTGCCGGCGGCGCTGCGGCGCTTGACCGCGGCCGGCTTTGGCATCGCCATCGCCAGCAATCAGCCGGCGGCGGCGAAAGGCAAGACCTCGCGCGCCGTTTTGGCGGAGGTGCATCGCGTGATCTGCACCGCCGCGCAGCGCGAGGGGGGGATCATCCTCGGCTCGCACATCTGTTTCCACCGCGCCGAGGACGGCTGCGCGTGCCGAAAACCGCGCACCGGCCTGCTGGCGGAAGCGTTCGCGAGCTACCCCCAGTATCAGCCGGGCGCCTCTTGGATGGTCGGTGACCGCGCCAGCGACATGCAGGCGGGGGCGGCCTTCGGAATGAAGACCGCGTACCTGGGCGACACGGCCAGCAGCGACTTCGCGTCCTTGACCGCCACGGAAGTTCGACCTTCCTTTTGCGGCACCGATTTGCGAGACTTTGTCGATTTTCTCCTGGGAAAGTCCCCGGTAATACATGGCTAAGCTTGCCCCTCCGTACTCGCTCGATGTGATCAAGATCTTCGCGGATGGCGCCTCGTTGCCGGCGCTGCTGGAGCTGGCCGATAACCCGCGCATAGCCGGGTTCACCACCAACCCCACCCTGATGCGCAAGGCCGGCGTGACCGACTACCCTGGTTTTGCCAAGGCCGCGCTGGCCAAGATTCGCAGCAAACCGATCTCGTTCGAGGTGTTCGCGGACGACTTTCCCGAGATGAAGCGACAAGCGCGGCAGATCGCGACCTGGGGCGACAACGTCTACGTGAAGATCCCGATCACCAACACCCGGCGCGAATCGGCGATCGGGTTGATCAAAGAACTGGCCGGTAGCGGCGTGAAGGTTAACGTCACCGCGATATGCACGCTGGAGCAGGTGAGGGAGACGGCCCAGGCCCTCACGGGTGGGGCGCCGTCGGTGGTCTCGGTGTTCGCCGGTCGCGTCGCCGACACGGGCCGCGATCCGGTGCCGCTGATGACCGAGGCGCTGTCACTGTGCAAGGCCGCCGATGCCTCCATCGAGCTGCTGTGGGCCAGCCCGCGCGAGCTTCTGAACATCGTGCAGGCGGCCGAGGTCGGCTGCCACATCATCACCGTGACGCCGGATCTGCTGAAGAAACTCGAGCTGGTCGGCAAGGATCTGGCCGAGTTCAGCCTGGACACCGTGAAGATGTTTCACAAGGACGCGCTCGACGCCGGCTACAAACTGTGACGGGCTCATGAGCGACTTCGTTCGGCTGTTCCTGGACGAGAGCGTGCGCGCGCTGGGGGCGCTCGATGCGGCCGACATCGACGCGGTCGCGCTGGGGCTGGCGGCCGTGCGTGTGGGCGGCGGGCGGCTGTTTATCCTGGGCGTCGGCGGGTCGGCAGGGCATGCCAGCCACGCGGTCAACGATTTTCGCAAGATCTGCGGCTTCGAGGCCTACACGCCGACCGACAACGTCTCGGAGTTGACCGCGCGCGTGAACGACGAGGGCTGGGACACCAGCTTCTCGGAGTGGTTGAAGGTCTCGCGGCTGGGCCCGCGCGACGCGCTGCTGGTCTTCTCAGTCGGTGGCGGCAACCGCGAGAAGAACGTCTCGATGAACCTGGTGCTGGCGATCGAGCTGGCCAGGGAGGTCGGGGCGCCCGTGTTCGGCATCGTCGGCAAGGACGGCGGCGCGACCAAGCAGGCGGCCAAGGCGTGCGTGATCATCCCGACCGTGTCGCCGGACCGCATCACCCCCCACACCGAGGGGCTGTGCGCCGTGGTGTGGCACCTCCTGGTCAGCCACCCGGCGCT
>DASRQT010000286.1:0-22876 GCA_035696485.1 Polyangia bacterium
GAGGGTGTCCACGGTCAACGGCGTCGTGATTCCCCACACGACCGGCGGCGCGATGTTGCTGCTGCCTGCCTCGACGCCGCTTCGCCCGCGTGCGCTCCAGCTTGGTACCAGCAGCAGCGCGATGCGCAGCCTTCGGTTCGATTCGGATCCGTAGCGAACCTCGCCTACGTAGATCAGCGTCAGGGCTTGGACGCGCCGCCGGTCGGACAGGCGATCGGCTGGTCGCTGACCAAGGGCGACCATGATCGACGCTGCGCGTAGGCTGATGAGGGACATGTGCTCCCGAACCCGAGGTCCACAATTATCGCGAGGGTCGGCCTGGCAAAACCGCTCTTCCTTGATGCGGATCTGGAGGAATTGTCCGTCGGCGACGCGGCGGGCATATCAACAGACGTGTCCTGGTCCGTTTCCCACGCTCTGGGTATCGGCGCCCTGGTCCTCGCGACCGGTTGCGACGTTCGGGCGTTGCAACAGTACGAGCTGATGCCCGCGATGGATGCGGCAGCAGATGATACCCGTCCCGACGCCGCCACCATGGCGGATGTGAGCAACGCCGACGGTAGCGGCAGGAGGGACGTGCGAATCGCCCGAATGTTGTCGGGCAGCGTGATCGACGCTTGCACCGGACGGGGAACAGATGCGCGTGTCGGCATCGCCGGGCGCCGGCAGTGCTCTGTTGCGTTGAAGGGATCCTATTACTTCCACAACCTCCCCGAAGGGAACCTGGCCCTCATCGCGTTCAAGGAGGGCTACCAACATTTTGAGGTCGCCGTCTCGATAACCAGCGAGGGAACGATTCAAGACATCGTCCTTCAGCCCGATACGCCCCACGGCTGCGCCGATCCGCGGCCGGTTGATGTCGCGTGTGAGTGCAACATTCCGGGCTGTCTCTGACCTGGGGCAGGTTCAATCTGCCGTGCTGACCAACCACTGGGTCTTGACCAGCCGGCGGCGTTCACGCCGGCTGCCCACGCGCGGGCGCGCCTCATAAGCCGCCGGCGGCGAGCTGCGAGCGGTCATCTGCCGCGCGTCGGACGCCTCCCGTGCCGTCAGCTGCTGCCAGCCGCCGCCGCCCAGATCGAAATAGCCGATGTAGCCGCCGGCCAGCAGCTGAAACGGCGCGGTGACCCGACTCTTGAAGGCGAACCTTTCATTCTTGGTGATGTGCGTCGGTTCGAACCACCCCGGCAGCACGAAGTCGCTCACGGTGACGCCGTTGATGACGTACCCCAGCTTGTCGGCCTCAACGGCGTCACACACTTCGTAGGCGTAAAGGCGTCGATTGCCTTCGTCGAAAGCGCACAGGTTGATGTTGGGATCCGCCAGAATCTCCAGCAGCTCGTGCGAGAAGGTGACGGTCCACAGACCGCCGTTGTCGAGCGTGGTCTTGGCGAACACCTTCCCCAGCGGCAAGCCGCCGCTGGTCAAGTCGTGATAGCCCAGGGCGCCGGCCTGATCGGCGTCGTCGAAGATGCCCAGCAGCCAGGCGCCGGGCGGCGTCCTGGATTTCTTGCCGACCAGCTTCAATGTGGCGTCGATTCCCCAGGTCCCGCAGAAGTCGGTCGAGACTTGCTGCTGAAAGGCCGGCAGCGCCTTTGCGACCGCGGCGTCGGTGACGACGGTGCTGAGGTTCTTGATCGCGATCAGGGTCTTGCTGGGCATGTGGGCTCCTCCCGGGGGCTGTCCGTCAGATCAACGACGTCGGCGCAAGATCTTCCAGACGTCGGACGCCGTCAACAGCCATGCAGCCCGGGATCAGCGCGCGTCGCGACCGCGCTCGTGATCAAGGATCGAGCTTGGCCGCGGCGCTGTCGGCCGCACTCCCGTCGGGGGTGTCGGCTCCGACGGCCCGACGACCCGACCACCGACCGGCACGCGCGGCGCTATCGTGATCTGGGGGCTGGGCGCGGCGATGACCAGGTTGCCGTGGCTGCCGGCCTCCTTGTAGATGTCGGGCATCTTGCTCTGCAGATCGTACTGCAGGTAGTCCGGGTTCCGCCTGAGCGCCGCCCCGATCCGGTCGATCTTGGTCGCGGCGACCTCGCCCTCCTGTTCGGCAAGCTGGCGCCGCATGCGGGTGGTCTCGATCTCGGCTTGCACCCGCTCGCGCTCGGCGATCGCCTTGTCGCGCATCACGGACTGCACGGCGCGCTCGACGTTGGCCGCGTCCATCGCGTCCGGGAAATCCAGGTTGGACAGGTTCACATCGTGAACCAGGATCCACTTCTCGCGTGCCGTGATCCCTTCCAGCACGCGCTTCTTGATGGCGGCCAGCAGCTCCTCGCGCCGGTCGTTGAGCTCGTTGGCGCGGTAGGGTGAGACCACCTGACGGACGGCCTCACCGATCTCGGGTTTGACGAACAGCTCGTAGAACTTGTTGGTGGTCACGGTATTGCGCCGGTCGGGCGTCACCATCTCGAGGATGCCTTTGACGGCGTCATCGGTGCACTGGACGGAAAAGCGAACGTAGATGTCCAGCCCGAACTGCACGCCGTCCTTGGTCAGCGCGTTCAGCGGCTCGCGCGCGGTCACCATCGAGCAGTCGACCATGATGATGTCGGTGTACGCGCCCGCGTAGTAGCTGCCGGGGTTCAGCGTCGGACCCTGGAAGCCACCGCCGCCGACGAACAGCTTGAAGAGGCCGGTGCGCTCGAACCTTGCGCCCCGGTGCGCCTGGGGAATATCGGTTGCTGCGCACGCGAACAAACCCGTGGCCATACCCATTACGGAGACCAAGAAAGGGACGCGCTTCATGATTGCCCCCAGGAAATAGTATGCCGCGCCCGGGAAAAGGGAATCGAGAACGCGGCCGCGTCAGGGTTTCGATCCGGACGCGGGCAGAAAGCCCTTGCCGCAGAGGTAAATCTCGATGCTCTGGGCGCGGGAGCTCTCGGGTTTGAGGACGCGGACCTCGGCGAAGCGCGCGGTCATGCGGCGACGGATGGCTTCGAAATCGGGGCCCTGGAAGATCTTTCCCACGAAGGCGCCGGCCGGGGCCAGCAGGCGAAGGGCGCGCCCCAGCGCCTCCTCGAACAGGCTGGCGGATCGGGCTTGATCGGTCGCGCGCACGCCGGTCGTGTCGGGCGCCATGTCCGACAGCACCACGTCGAACGCGCGCAGATCCGCCAGCAGCTCGGTGTCGGTCACGGCGAAGATGTCGCCGGTGATGACGCGCGCGCCGGGTATGGCGTGCGGCAGGGCGTCGCGATCGATTCCGACCACCGCGCCCTGGGGGCCGACGGCGCCGACGGCGTATTGCAGCCACGACCCGGGGCGGCACCCCAGGTCAAGGACGCGCTGTCCGCGGCGCAAGAGCCGCAGTCGCTTGTCTATCTCTTCCAGCTTGTAGATCGAACGGGCGACAAAGCCCGCGTCGCGCGCGCGTTTGAAGAACACGTCATGGCGGTGGCGAGGGTCGCGGAGCTTCGACATCAAAACGTCGACATGAATCTAGGGCGCCACCGCCCGAACGTCACGTGCCGTTCGCCGGCTGGGCGTTACTTCGCGGCTGGTGCGCCCTTCTTGGACGCCTTCATCGGGTTCTTGGACTCGACCTCTTTGATGGCGCGCGGGACGATGTACTTCTTGACGTCCTTGACGCTGCCCTTGATCAGGACCACGCCGTTGGCGCCGCCCGGGACCGCGCCCTTGACCAGCACGACGTTCTTGTCCTCGAGGATTTTCACGACCACCAGGTCGGACGAGGTGCACTTGACGTTCCCCATCAGGCCCGACATGCGCTTGCCCTTGTGCACGCGGCCCGGCGTCAACCGACAGCCGATCGAACCGCCGTGCCGGAAGAACTCGTGGGTCCCGTGGGTCGCGCTGTCACCGGCCATCTTGTGCTTCTTCATGACGCCCTGGTAACCCTTGCCCTTGGTGGTGCCGACCACGTCGACCACGTCGCCGACCTTGAAGACGTCGTTGGCGCGCAGGGTCTTGCCGACCTCGTACTTGTCCAGGTCCCCGGGGTTGAGGCGGATCTCGCGCAGGTGGCGCAGCGGTTTTTCGACGCCCGCCTTCTTGAAGTACCCGGTCTGGGGCCGCGTCAGGTGGCGGACGGGGGTCTCCTCGAACCCGAGCTGGACGGCCGAATAGCCGTGCTTGTCGGGCGTGCGTTTGCCGATGACGACGCAGGGCCCGACTGACACGGCGGTGCAGCCGAGGGTGGTGCCATCGTCGTGGAAAACCTGAAGCATTCCGATCTTGCGGCCGATGAGGCCCATCTTGAGGGACATGGGGCGAGGCTCCTTGCGCGAAAAACCTGAGAAAGCGAGGGTTTATAGTCTGGGGGCACGGGAATGTCAATCCGCCACGGGTAAGGTCGTTCGCGGTTTGTCGGCAGTACCGGTTGATTACCAGCGGCGCGCCCCATAGGGTGACCCGGAAATGATTCGGATTCTTCCGCCGGAGCTCGCCGACCAGATCGCGGCTGGCGAGGTGGTCGAACGGCCCGCGTCCGTCGTAAAGGAGCTGGTCGAAAACGCCCTGGACGCCGGGGCGCGCCGGGTGGAGATCGAGATCGAAGCGGGGGGCCGCCGCTTGATCCGGGTCGCCGACGACGGCAGCGGGATGTCACCGGACGAGGCGCGTCTGGCGCTGAAACGTCATGCGACGTCGAAGATCTCGTCCGCCGACGATCTGTGGGGCCTGCGCACCTTCGGCTTTCGGGGCGAGGCGCTGCCGTCCATCGCGGCGGTGTCGCGCCTGACGCTGTCGACAAAGACGGCCGGTTCACCGGGCGGCATGCGGCTGACGGTCGAGGCCGGCGTGGAGACCGACGCGCGCGAGGCCGGCATCCCCGATGGCACGCAGATCGAGGTGCGGGATCTGTTCTTCAACACGCCGGCGCGTCAGAAGTTCCTCAAATCCGAGACCACGGAATCAGCCAACATCTCGGAGGCCGTGCTGCGGCTGGGATTGGCTCACCCCGACGTGCACCTGCGGCTTCGGGCCGGGGGCCGGGTGGCGCTGGATCTGCCGCCGCACCGCGAACTGGGCGAGCGGGTTCGCGCCGCGCTGGCGCGCCGCGGGGCCAGCGTGCTGCACGAGGCCAACGGCGAGGAGGGGGGCCACCGCGTGCGCGCGTTCCTGGCCGGCCCGGACGAGGCGTCGGCGACCGCGCGGTCGACCTTCCTGTTCGTCGGCGGGCGCTTCGTGCGCGACCGCGCGCTGCTGCACGCGCTGGTTACCGCCTACGGGACAATTTTAGAGAAGGGGCGCTACCCGCTGGCCACGCTGTTCCTGGAGGTTCCGGGGGACGAGCTGGACGTCAACGTTCACCCTCAGAAGCTGGAGGTGCGGTTCGCCCGCGCTCAGGAGGTCTACGCGGCCGTCAGGCACGTCGTCGGTCAAGCGATCGGGCGGGCGCCGTGGCTGGAGCGCGATCCGGCGCGCGCCGTCCGTGTGTTCACGCTGCCGCCGTACGGAACCCCGCGCGCGGGCGCGGCGGTGGTTTCGGCCGGGCGAGCGGTGGCGTTACCGGGCTCGGTGGCGCTGGGTCGCGCGGTCCAGGGCGCCCTGCCGCTGCGCGCGCGCGACGCCGCGCTGGACAGCGACGGGCAAGGGATTGGGGGATGGGGCGGCGCGGCACCTGCCGAGTTTCCTGTCGACGGCGGCGAGCGGACACAACCGGCGCAGCCATTCGGCATAACGCCCTTCGGGGCGCAGCCGTTCGGCGAGCCCGCGCGCGAAGGTTTCTTTGCTGCCTTGGGCTACGTCGGCCAGCTTCACCGCACCTATCTCGTGTGTGAGGCCGAGGGCGAGTTGGTGCTCATCGACCAGCACGCCGCTCATGAGCGCGTGGCGTTCGCGCGCCTGCAGGCCGCGCACGGCCGTCGCGAGGTGCGGCGTCAGCGTCTCTTGTTTCCGCTGCCGATCGAGGTCGAGGAGGGCTCCGCGGCAGCCGCGCGCGAAAGTGGGCTGCTCGAGACCTTGGGCTTCGAGATCGAGCCCGCCTCGCCCCGAGCCGCGGCTGCGCACGGCGACGCGCGGACCACGCTGATCGTCCGGGCCGTGCCCGAGATGCTCAAGGACGCGGATCCCAAGCCGTTGTTGCGCGACGTGCTGGGCCAGCTGGCGGACGGCGGAACGGCTGCTTCGGCCGCCGAGCGCGTCGATCATGCGCTGGCCACCATGGCCTGTCACAGCGTCGTGCGCGCCGGCGACGTGCTGGGCCGGCAACAGGTGATGGCGCTCTTGTCGCAGTTGGACGAGGTCGATCTGCGATCGTTCTGTCCCCACGGCCGACCGGTCCTGCTGCGGATGTCGATGCTTGACCTTGAACGGCGTTTTGGACGGGTGTGATGCCGTGACACGGTTCGTGGCGATCCTGGGCCCGACGGCGTCGGGAAAAAGCGCGATGGCGCTGGAGCTGGCCAGTCGGGTCCACGGCGAGATCGTCACCTGCGATTCGCAGCAGATCTACATCGGGATGGACATCGGCACCGGCAAGCCGACGCGGGAAGAGCGCCGCCAGAGCCCTCACCATCTGCTGGACCTGGTCCATCCCGACGAGCGCTTCCATGCGGCGCGCTGGGTGGCGCTGGCGCGCGTCGCCATCGACCGGATCGCCAGCCGCGGGCGTCTGCCGATCGTCGTCGGCGGCACCGGGCTCTATTATCGCGCGCTGACCTCGGGCCTGTTCGCCGCGCCGGCGCCCGATCCGTTCATCCGCGCCCGCCACCGCGACGAGGCCGAACGTATGGGTGTCGAGGCTCTTCACGAGCGACTGGTGGCGATCGACCCGGTCGCGGCGGTGAAGATCTCGCGGCGCGATCTGGTCCGGATCAGCCGGGCGCTGGAGGTGTTTGAGCAAACCGGGGTCCCGATCAGCGAGCTGCGCCGCGACGCCGAACCGCCGCCCAGCACGTTGGCGGCGTATACCGTCGTCCTGGATCCCCCGGTGGCCGTGCTGCGCCAGCGCATCGAGCACCGCCTGGGCCAGATGCTCAAGGCCGGGTTCGTCGACGAGGTGCGCGCGTTGCGCGCCGCCGGCTACGGCCCCGCGCTGCGTCCGTTGCAGGCGCTGGGATACAAGCAGCTCGGCGCGTTCGTCGACGGTGTCTGCAAGCTGGAACAGGCGGTCAGCGACACGCTTGCTGCCACGGTCGCGTACGCCCGTCGCCAGCGGACGTGGTTCCGCAAGGAGGTCTCGGTCGCCCGGCTGGCGGCGCCGCAGGAGGAGCACATCGACCATCTGGTCAACGCCATCGAGGAGATCCGCGCCTCGTGAGCGCCGGAGGGGTCGCCGCCGGTTGTCTGTTCTGCTCCATCGCCGCCGGCGAGACGGCGGCGACGGTCGTGCTGCGTGACCAGCACGTCTGCGCATTCCTGGACGCGCGCCCCGTCTTCAAGGGCCACGTGCTGGTGGTGCCGCGGACGCACGTGCCGACCTTGCTGGACGCCGGGGCGGCCGAGCTGCCGGTGCTGTTCGGCGCCGTGCAGCAGGTGGCGCGCGCGGTCGAGGTCGGGCTGGGCGCCGACGGAACCTTCGTCGCCATGAACAACAAGGTGTCGCAGAGCGTGCCGCACCTGCATGTTCACGTCGTCCCCCGGCACCGCAAGGACGGTCTGCGCGGGTTCTTCTGGCCCCGGGTTGGCTACCAATCTGACCAGGAACGCGAGGAGTTCGCGGCCAAAATTCGCGCGGCGCTGGGCCCCGCGGAGCCGGGTTAGGGCGAAAGGTGGCGGTGGTTGTAAACTGCCGGGGCATCATGTCGGAGACCCATGGCTGAAAGAGCGGTTCGCGCCGCCGAGGCGCTGCCCCATGCGCTGGACTTCGAGCGCCCGGTGGTCGAGCTGGAGCGGAAGATCGAGGAGCTGGTCCGCGTCAGCGGCGATGCGCCCGAGCTGCGCCCGCAGATCCAGCTGCTGGAGGCACGGGCGCGCGAGCTGCAGCAGGGGATCTTCGCCGAGCTGACCGCCTGGCAGAAGGTTCAGCTGTCGCGCCACCCGGAGCGGCCCTACACCCTGGACTACATCGATCGGCTGATCGACGGATTCATCGAGCTGCACGGCGATCGCCGGTTCGCCGACGATCCCGCGATCGTGGGCGGGTTCGGGACCTTCGAGGGGACTCCCGTCCTGGTGGTGGGCCACCAGAAGGGCCGCAGCACCAAGGAGAAGGTGCAGCGCAACTTCGGTCAGCCCAAACCGGAAGGGTACCGCAAGGCGCTGCGGCTGATGGAGCTGGCGGGACGCATGCGAAAGCCGGTCATCTGTCTCATCGACACGCAGGGCGCGTATCCCGGCATCGACGCCGAGGAGCGCGGTCAGGCCGAGGCCATCGCGAAGAATCTGGAGGTGATGGCGGGTTTGCCGGTGCCGATCGTGTGCGCGGTCATCGGCGAGGGCGGCTCGGGCGGCGCGTTGGCGCTGGGGGTCGCGAACCGGATCCTGATGCTGGAGTACGCCACCTATTCGGTGATCTCGCCCGAGGGCTGCGCGTCGATTCTGTGGCGCGACGACAGCAAGAAACCCGAGGCCGCGGAGGCAATGAAGATGACGGCCGTCGATCTGCTGCGCCTCGGCGTCATCGACGAGATCGTCCCCGAGGCCCCCGGTGGCGCGCACCGCGATCACGATCTGACGGCCGGCAACCTGGGCGATGCGCTGCGACGCCAGCTGGCCGAGCTCATCCTGCAACCGCCGGAGAAACTGCGCTCCGAACGCTATGCGAAGTTTCGCGGCATGGGCGCCTTCGTGGCCTCGGGCGAAGGCGGAGGCTAGCGCTCGCGTTGCAGGGTTCGGTGGAGGAGCTGCGGCGGGAGGCGCTGCGCCTGCACTCCCGCTATCTGGACGAGGTGGTGCGGGGCTACGGGCTTTGTCCGTGGGCGGATCGGGCGATGCGCGACGGTCGGGTGCGGCGGCACGTGATCGCCGACGCCGCGCCGCCGGTCGAAGCCGCGCTGGCATTCATCGACGCCGTGGAGCTCGAGGGCGGCGCCGTTGATGTCGGCTTCGTCATCTATCCGCGCCTGACGCTGACCGCGGCCGCCTTCGACGGGTACGCGGAGCGGCTACGCCGGGCCGACCAGACCCGGCGCCCGGCAGGTGAGCGCCCGCGCTACCTGATGGCGGCCTTCCACCCGTTCGGCGCCGAACATTTCTCGACGCCATTCCAGATGGTGTCGTTCATCCGGCGCACGCCGGATCCCACCATTCAGATTGTTCGCGCCGATCTACTGGAAGCGATCCGCGCCGAGCGCGACGACGTCTCGGGCGAGGTCGCACGACAGAACCAGGCGCGCGTCAACCAACAGGGCGCCGCCCGGCTGGACGCCCTGTTGCGCGACATCCGGTCGGATCGCGACGCATGCTACGCCGCCTTGGGCGCGGCCGGTGAAACGCGCGACTAGACCCTCACCCGGCCGAGCGGCTGCACCTGCGCCTCCGGGGCCAGCTCTTGATATGACAGCACCGCCAGGTTGGGGTGGTCGTTCTCCACCAGGCGGCGTACGTAGCGGCGGATCTCGGCGTTGGTGAGAACCACCGGTCCGGGCGCGCCAGCCTCCGACGGACCCGCGACGACCGCGCGCCCGATGGCGGCCAGGATGTCGCGCGAGATCTGCGGCTCCAGCGCCAGGTAGCTGCCGGTCGCCGTCTTGTGAACCGCCTCGCGGATGGCGTCTTCGATCAACGGATCCAGCAGCAACGCCGGGACCACGCCGCGCGCATCGGCGTGCTTGAACGTGATGGCGCGTCTTAGCGCGGCGCGAACGTGTTCGGTAAGGGTGACAGCGTCGCGCTCCAGCGGTGCCCACTCCGCCAGCGCGCCCAGAATGTCGCGCAGGTTGCGCAGGGAGACGCCCTCTTCCGCCAGCCGTCGCAGCACGTCGGCCAGCAGGGCGGGGGAGACCAGCTTCGGCACCACCTCGCGCACAAGAGCCGGGTGCGTGCGTTCCAGTCCTTCCAGCAGCGACTGCGTCTCCTCAATACCGATGAACTCGTATCCATAGCGGCGCATCAGCGCCAGCAGGTGGTCGGCGACGTGTTGACCGGCGGCGATTGCGGGATCGCCCGCCACGGCGCCGGAGCCCGTCGCGGCGGCGACCGCGGCCGGCACCTCACCCCGACCGAGCGGAACCTCGTTCAGCCGCAACACGTAGGCGCGCCCCGCGCGGTCCGGCAGGTTGGTGCGCAGGCGAACGACGGGCAGCGCAATCCCGGTCTCGGCGAACAGACGTTCGCGCAGCGCCGGAACCTGCTGGGCCATGAAGAGGCCGCCGTCGGGCGGCCCCAGCAGCGCGGCCAGCGCGGGGGCGACCTCGACGGCGATCGGCGTCAACACGGGCGGTGGCAGCGCCGACACTTGCGCCCGCCGCGCCGTTGCCCCGCCGGTTTGCGCCGGTAAACCATCGGCCGCGGCCACCGTGTCAGCGTTCTGCGCCTCGGGTGCGCGCATCAGCTTCCAGGCGATGAACCCCAGCACCAGGCCCAGCGTCAGGAACGGGACCGTCGGCAGCCCCGGCACCAGCGCCAGCATGGTCAAGAGCGCGCCCGCGATCCCGACCGCCTTGGGGTGCCCGAGGATCTGCATGCCGATGTCGAGGCCCAGGTGTCCCCCTTCCTCCTCGGACGCGACCCGCGTGACGATGATGCCGGCCGCCGTCGAGATCACCAGCGCCGGGATCTGGGCGACCAGCCCTTCGCCGATGGTCAAGACGGTATAGGTCCTGGCCGCGACGCCGGCGGTCATGCCGCGCTGAAACACGCCGATGACCAGACCCCCGATGATGTTGACCGCCAGGATGACGATCCCGGCGATGGCGTCACCTTTGACGAACTTCATCGCGCCGTCCATGGAACCGAACAGCTGCGATTCGCGCGCCAGCGCCGACCGGCGGCGGCGCGCCTCGTCGTTGTCGATGTGGCCGGCGCGCAGCTCCGCGTCGATAGACATCTGTTTGCCGGGCATCGCGTCCAGCGTGAACCGCGCCGCCACCTCGGCCACGCGTTCGGCCCCCTTCGAGATCACGATGAACTGGATCAGGGTGAGAATGAGAAAGATCACGGCCCCGACCACCAGGTTGCCGGCGACCACGAAATTTCCGAACGCATGGATCACCTCGCCGGCGTTCGCCTTCAGCAAGATGAGCCGCGTGGCCGAGACCTCGAGCGCCAGCCGGAACAGCGTGGTCAGCAGCAGCAAGGTCGGAAAGGTCGCAATCTTCAGCGCGTCGCTGACATAGATCGAGATCAGCAGCAGCGTGACCGCGATGGCGATGTTCAGCGAGATCAGCAGATCCAGCAGGAACGTCGGCAAAGGAACGATCATCATCGCGACGATGGCGATCACCAGACCCGCCAGCGCGACGTCGGCGTAGCGGGTCAGCACCGCCCGCACGTCACCGGCGCGCAGCAGGTCGCCAAGCCGCGCAGGGTGCGGAGGGGTTGCCATGGCCGGAGTGAACGACGCGCCGGGTGACGGCGTCAAGCGCCGTGCGCGGCTACACCATCCAGCGCGGCAAGCGCGACCGCAGCAGCTGGTCGAGCCCGAAGGCGCGGCCGGGCGCCAGCAGAACGAAGGTGAGCATGATCGACCCCAGCAGCAGGGCGTTGCCGGGCGGGACCAGCTTTTGGCCGGCGCCGAACCCGATCGAGAACGTCAACAGCATGCCGAAGAACGCGCACAGGCGGGTCAGCAGACCCAACACCATCGACGCGCCCACCACCAGCTCGCCCGAGGTGATCAGCGCGCCGAAGATCTTCGGATGGGCGCGCGCGGTCTCGATCACGGGGAGGAAAAACCCGTAGGGCTTGCCGGCCGCGACCCAGTCGTTGAGGGTCTTGTGCAGGGCGTCGCCGTGAAGCCAGCCGCCGCTGAACTTGCTGTAACCCTCCAGCAACAGAATCACGCCGACGAAGATGCGCAGGGGAGCGACAAAGGCGAGCGGAGAACGCTCGTTCATGAGCCTCACATAAGCCAGTCGGAGCCGACCTGCAAGTTTTTGCCGGCCCGCGGCGCGCCCCAGATGTTAAGGTCCGAGGGTGCCGTTCGAAACAAAACGCCCGACCAGCCCTGCCGCCGAGGAGATCCTGGGCCTCTATTTCCCGGTCCTCGACCACGGTTTCGTCTGCCTGGTCGATTACATGGGGAGCGACGACGCCGTGGAACAGGCGGCGCGCGTCAGCTACGGGCACGGCACCCGCAAGCAGAGCCTGACCCGGGGCCTCATCCGGTACCTGCGGCGGCACAAACACACCACGCCCAGCGAGATGGTGGAGCTGAAGTTCCACTGCTGCATGCCCATGTTCGTGGCGCGGCAGTGGATCCGCCACCGGACGGCGTCGGTTAACGAATATTCGGGGCGCTATAGCCTGATGCCGATGCTGTTCTACAGCCCCGATGAGGAACAGCTGCAGACGCAGAGCCGCAGTAACAACCAGGGGCGCAGCGGCCAGGCGGTCAGCGCAGAGCTGCACGCCGAGGCGACGCGGCGCTGGAACAGCATCCGCCAGGAGAGCATCGCGGCCTACGAGTGGATGACCGACAACCAGATGGCGCGCGAGCTGGCGCGCATCGACCTGCCGCTGTCGACCTACACGCAGTGGTACTGGAAGATCGACCTGCACAACCTGCTGCACTTCCTGAGCCTGCGCGTCGACCGCCACGCGCAGTGGGAGATCCAGGAGTACGGGCGGGTCATGGCCGGCATGCTGAAGCGGGTCGCGCCGCTGTCGTACGAAGCGTGGATCGACTACGACGTCTCGGGCGCCCACCTGTCGCGCATGGAGCTGGACATCCTGAGGTCGCTGGTCGCCGGCAACAGCGACGGCGTCTCGATGGCGGCGAACGCCGCGGCCATCAGCCGCACTGGACTGGCAGAGCGCGGCCTGTCGACGCGCGAGATCGACGAGCTCATCGCCAAGCTGCAACCGAGCCGCCCCCCAGACTTCAATCTCGATCCCGCTGCCGCCAAGACCGGCGAGGAATTCGCCGCGCGTTTCGCGGCGGCGGTCCCCCGCCAGGACCCGAAACCGGCCACGGAATAGCGCACGGTCGCTAGGGCCAGTCGCCGGCCTCTGGCTTGTGCCAGTGGCGCGTCAGATCCAGCCACATGGCGAGGCCCTGGTACGGGGCGAATGGGCGGTAGCGGCGGTGCATGGCGGCGTCGAGCAGCTTGTCGCCCTTGGCGGTGCGCGGGTAGAGGCGGCGGTAGCTGGCGCGGCACCAGGAGTCGATGCCCAGGCGATCGTGATGGCCGAGGAGGCGCAGCAGGTTGTCGGCGGCGTAATCGCCGACGCCCTTGATTGAACGCAGACGCTGGCGTGCGACCTCCGAAGCGACGTTCGGATCGCGTAGCGATTCCAGATCCAGTGCGCCGGCGGCCACGCGGTCGACCAGCTCCTTCAGATAGGGCGCGCGGTAGCCGGCGCGAATGACGTCGCGGAAGAACGCCACCGGCTGCGCCGCGAGGGCCTCTGGGGTTGGAAAGGCGCGCACGCCGCCGGGACCAGGCGCGCCGGCGCTGTCGACCAGCCGCCCGACCATCAGCCGGGTCAGCGACCACGAGCAGTTGACGGTGCACATCATCTTGACCGTGTCCTCGAACACCGTCGGCGCGCGCAGCAGCCGCCCACCGCCTTCGGCGACCGAGCGGAGGAGGTGCGGGGCCTTTCGCAGCGCGGGCCCCAGGGCCGCCAGATCTTCGTCGAGGCGGAGAATGCTGCCAATGGTGGCGACGGCCTCGCGGGCCGCGGCGCGCCGGACGCCGGCGGACACCGGCGGAAAGGTCAGCTCGGCCGTGATCGCGCGGCTGCTCTTCCGCCGCAGGCGTGCCGCGATCACGCCGGCGCCGCTGCAGAAGGCCAGGTCCAGCGTGCGCGCCTTCTCGTCGTACCGAAACGGCGGCAGGTCGAACCATCCGTGGCTGCGCACCGTGCGCTGAAAGTCGAAACCACGCGGGGTGGAAATCTGGACCGGCGGCATGGGGGACTTAGGATAGACGGTGCCCTCATGCGCGGCCCCCTCTTCATCGGAATTTGTTTCGCGTTGGCGCTGCTGGTGCCCGGCACCGCCAGCCGTGGTGGCGAGCCGGGACCGGTTGACGGCGACGCCGGGGCCGCCGGTCGCGGGTGCCTGGAATACCTGCGTGGCAAGAAGGTCGCGTTCGCCGAGGCGCCACCCACCAGAGGGATTCGCACGCCGATGAGGTTGCTGGGACCGCTGGGGCCGGTTCGCCTGGTCAATCGCGATCGGCGCGATAGCAGCACACCCCTGATGGACTGCGAGCTTGGCCGTGCGCTGCTGGACATGGCGCCGGCCTTTGCGTCGCTGGGAATTCGCGAGCTCATCTACTCGGGGACGTATCAGTATCGGATGCGTCGCGGTTCGAATAAGCTGTCAGAGCACGCGCACGGTCTGGCCATCGACGTGCACGCGTTCGTCACCAGTGACGGGACCGTCTACCTGGTCCAGCGCGACTTCGAGTCGGGTGTGGGCACCTGGGCAGTGACCGAGGCCAGCGAGTGTGTCGGAGCGCCGATCAGCGAAGCGGGGCGGCTGCTGCGCCGTCTCGCGTGCGCCCTGCGCGCCAGCAGCGTCTTCCGCGAGATCATCACCGCCGACGACAACAGCGACCACGACGACCATTTCCACATCGAAGCCTATCCCGACGCCCTCACCCGCGCGAAGGCCGTTCTGGGCCACGGGCCGCCCAGCATCGACGACTGATACAACAAACCCCCTCCCACGAGCGTGGAAGAGGGTTTGCCGAGAGGCGAGGCGCGCTGGCTACTTCCGACGCCGCGCGATCAGCAACCCCAACAGCGCCGCCAGCGCCAAGCCACCGGCGCCCGACGTGGAGCCTGTCGGATTGAGCGAGCAGGCACCGCCGGACGACGACGCCGATTCTGCGGCGCCCTTTGTGCCGCCGGACGGTGCCGGAGGCGTGCTGCTGCCGGCTTGCGGCGGGACCGCGCTGCCCGGTGCGCCGGAAGCGGTGTCACCGCGGACGCCGCCGTAGGGCGACGTGCATTCCCGAACCGTCATGGGCGACCCCGCGTCGACAGGAGCGGGGGGCGAAGAGACGGGGGTGGGCGCGCCCGTCGACGTACCGCCGCCAGACGACGTGCTATCCGAAGGTGCTCCGGGCGCGGGCCGGGTAGAGGCAGTTCCAGGCAGATTGTACTCGGTGCACTTCCAGCTCGCGGGGCATTCGCTGTCGTTGGCGCAGGTCGTGGCCGTGGGCGCGCAGTAGCCGGGGAAGGTCTCCATCACGGGGGGGCAGCCGGGAGCGGTGCCGCCGTCGGCGTCAGCAGGCTTGCGCGGGGCGAAGTCGGGCGGGTCCGATGTTGCGGGAGCGGTTGCGGTCGCAGGCGGGGCGCTGCCGCCGCTACCATTCGCGGGGCCGGTGGTCGCTGACGACGAGCTGGCGCAACCGGTTACCATGGGCTTGCAGGTGAAGCGATCACCACAGTCCGCGCTGGTGTTGCACGGCAGCTGCCACTTGAACGCGCACGCCGAGACCGTCTTGGTGACGCAGTTCGTGGGCACGGGTTTGGTCGGGATGGGATCGCAGGCGGTGTTGGGCGGGCAGGGCGCAACCGCCGCGCCGCCACCGGAACACTCCGTGTAGCTTTGCGTGTGGCACACCATCCCGGGCCCGCAGTTCGCGTCGGCGGTGCAGGCCTTGGGCTGGCACGACTTGATGACCATCGGCGTCGACGGCGGCGGCGCCACTTTTGGGCACGCGGACCCCGGAGGGCAGTCGGGCGCGATCGTCCCCGAAGTCGTGGTGACGCCCGAATCCACGCAGGTGAAGCTCTGCGGACAGTCCTTGTCGGTGGTGCAGGTCTGGGCGGCGGCGCTGCCGCCGAGACCCATGACCAGGGCGGAGGCGATGGTGGTGATCCCGAGGAGGAACTTTGTGGACGGCATCGTGCTAGGCCTTTCGTGGGCGGTGGCTTGTCGGAAGCGACCTGTCTTCAGAGCCGATCAAAGCAGGTCCTGTGCCAGCAACGCCGCAGCTCTCTGCCCCGCGGCGGACCGCAAGATCGCGGTTCCACTCGTCGATTCCAGAGCGCCCGCAATCAGTTTTCTGATGCTGCTCGGGGAAGTTCGTCGTGCTCGCGCCGTCGACCCGCTGCGGCGCGCACACGGGGTCAGATGCTGACGAACTCGCGCACGATGGGATTGCCGTCCTTGTCGGGGCCGAGGCGGCCGGCGGTGTGGTCGCGATCGTGGCCCCACACCAGTAACCAGTCCTCGTCGATCGCGCGCTGGAAAAGCGCGCGTTTGGTCTCCAGCGTGCGCGCCGGCTCGAGATCGTAGGCCATCACCCACGGCAGCCGGGTGTGGACCGCCGTCGGCACGACGTCGCCCAGGAACAGCGCCCTGGGGCCGCCGGGCGAACCCAGCAACACCGACTGGTGGCCCTGCGTGTGCCCGGGGGTCGGCAGCACGCGCACGCCGGGCGCGATTTCCGTCTCACCGTCGCACAGCTGCAGCAACCCGGCCGCCTCCAGCGGGAGGAAGTTGTCGCCCAGGTAGCTGGCGCGATTGCGCTCGTGGGCGTTGGTGGCGTCCTGCCACTCGCGCCTCTGGATCACGTGTCGCGCGCGCGGGAACACCGGCTCCAGAGCTCCGCGCGCGTTGCGGCGGGTGGTGCCGCCGCAGTGATCGAAGTGCAGGTGGGTCATCACCACCATGTCGATCGCCGCCGGCTCCAGGCCGGCCTCCCGCAGGGCGTCTGCAATGGAACGGTCGTGATCGATGCCGTAGATGTCCTTCAGCTTGGGCGGGAACTTGTCGCCGTTTCCGCTCTCGATCAGGATGCGTTGGTCGCCGGCCTCCACCAGCAGGCAACGCGTGGTGTATTCGCAGCGGTTGAGGGCGTCGCACGAGACCAGCTTGGACCACAGCGTCTTCGGCACCATGCCGTGCATGGCGCCACCGTCCAGACGGAAGTTGCCACCGTTGAGCATCGTCAGCTTCAGGTCGCCGAGGGTCAGCATGGCCGTCGCGCCAAGTTTACGGCACGGCCGCGTCCAGTGCCGCAGGCGGTGCCGCGACCCCCACCGGCAGCGGCGACGGCACGGTGACGGCCGCGTCGGTCGCAGACACGTCAGCCGCTGCTGCCCCAGGTCCCGCGGCCATCGCGGTCGCCGTCCCGGGCAAGGGCGGGCTGACCCCCTTCGGTTTGCGGCTGATGATCCAGTCGGCCACGCGCGCGACGTCGCCAAACCGGGTCAACTTCCCTTCGTTGGCCAAAAACGACATGAAGTAGGTGTGCCCGTCGATCTTGGCGCCGATGACCAGGCAGTAGCGCGCGTCGTCGTTGTAGCCGGTCTTGCCACCCAGGATCTGGACGTTGCTGCGAACGGCGGGCCGGTAGGTGTTGAAGTATCGAATCGCTGGACGGCCGACCGGGTGGGCGTCGTATTCCATGCGCCGCGTGATGGGACCCAGCGCCGGGTGGTTCATCACCGCGCGCAGCATGATGATGGTCTCGCGCGGCGTGGAGACGTTGTCGGTCGACAGGCCCGTAGGCTCGCGGAACTGGGTATTCTTCAGTCCCAGCTCGCGCGCCTTGACGTTCATCGCCGCCGCCAGCTGCCCGGGGCCGAGCTTGATCGCGCGGCCCAGGGCGGGGACGGCCCGGTTGTCGGAGCCCATCAGCGCCGCGTGCAGCAGGTCGCGGTTCGACAGGGTCATGCCGTCGGTGAGGCGCGACTTGGCGCCTCCGCGCGCCACGTCGATGTCGGCACGCGTGATGGTCGATAGACCCTCCAGCTCCAGCCCCTTGTCCATCACCACCAGCGCCGCCGCCAGCTTGGAGATGGACGCGATCGGGCGTTCGCGATCGGGGTTGCGGCTGTAAAGCTCGCGCCCGGTCTCGGCGTCGAGGACCACCGCGCCCTGCGCTTGTACATTGGGCAACCCGCCCTTGACCGCCGGCACCGCTTGCACCACCACGCGCCGCTTGACCTTGCCCAGCGTCGCCTGCCGTTTCTTGACCGGCTTCTTGCCGGCCACCTTTGCGGGGTTCGCCGCCCGCGCTCGATTGCTGGCCGGCGCTCTGGAGACCGCCGCGGCCACCACGTCACCGTGCGCGACGGCGCCGCCCACACCGAAACAGCCGATCAAGATCCAGCGCGCAAAGCGGGTCAACACCGAGGAAAAGTTATAAACGACCGGGCCCGGCCAGCCAAGTAATCACGCCGCGACCACCGGCCGCGTCTGGCCGGAGCCATCGCGACGGCGCCAGCTTTGCGCCAGCTTCGTCTTCAGCAATGACACGCCCAGCATCAGCGCGACCATGCCGCCGAGACTCACCGTTGCCCACGCGAAGCCCAGGTGTCCCTGCAGCCCAAGCCGTTTTGACAACAGCCCGTAACAGAGGTCGACGTGAATCCAGTAAACCAGCAGCGACGTGCGCCCGAACTGCCGCATCACGGAGAATCGCGGTCCGGTAGCGCGTGTGACCAGATACGCCACCAGGGCGAAGATCCCGATCAATCCCAGGCGATAGAAAAAACTGCCCGGCCCCATCTGCTGGACCAGCTCGGACGGGTAGCGAATGACGTAGGGATCGATGGCGCGAATCAGCGTGACGGCGCCGGTCATCAGGGCCCCGGCGATCCCGGTCGCGACGAAGGTGATCGCTTGCCGCCGCCGGTCCTGGCTGTTGCGCATCCAGATGTGTCCCAGCGCCACGCCGACCAGCGGCCACGCCGCCCACGGGAACAGGGGAAACCACGCCGTGGGTCGCTGGCCCCCGATGTACGACGTCAACGGTTTGGGCAGCCAGTCGGGGAAATGGGCCGGGCCAATGATGGGGCCAAGGCCGAGGAAGACCATCGCCGCCAGTAGCGCCACCAGGATCTGCGGCCGGCCGTTTCGCGGCGCCACGATGTACGGGATGACGATCATCGAGGCGGCGATGCAGTTCAGGACGTCGACGCGGTACAGGTCGCGCCAGTTGTCGCCCCAGCCGCCCAGCAGGTATTCCTGCAGGCGAAACAGATAGGCGAGCACCAGGATCTGAAACCCACGCTTGATGGTTGATTTGCAAATCGTGGCGCGGTCGACGTTTTTGGCGATCTGCTTTTCGAAGCCGATGGCCATCGACACGCCCACCAGCAGCAGGAACAGGCGCGCCGGGATGCCGCCCCAGAAGCGCACCCACATCCAGGTGTCGCTGGCCTTGACCACCGGCGACAGCCACGCATCGTAAAGATGCGTCTGGATCATCAGCACGACAGCTAGCCCGCGCAACCAGTCGACGGCGTCCAGGCGCGCGGCCCCGGACGGGGCGGGCGCGGCGGGGGCGCGCGCTTGAGGATTCACTGTCGCCGCAGGCTCTGCAGCAGGTCCTCACTGGCGCCGCGGACGGCGTGCTCCAGCGCCTCCATCTCCATGGTGGCCTTCTGCTGGGGTTTGAATTGGTTCGCCGGTTTCTGGACCATGGCTTCGCCCGAGGTCAGGAGGAAGACGCCACCACTCGGATGTCTGCTGACGACCAGCTGAACGGAACAGCCAACCTGCACCAGATCGGGACCGGTCGTCATCGACAGCTCTTTGATCGACCCGTCTACCACGAACCCGGGCTCTTCATTGGAGACCGTGATGTCACCGACGGAGCGCAGGTGGGTGGTGACAAAATCGCGCATGCGGCCGCGCAGGGCCGGGGTCGCCTTGTGACTGCGATCCCCCATCGGTTTGACGTCGAAGGCGGGCCGGCCGGTCGGGCCGCGGGTGGTGGCGACCTGCGGGTCGGGATTGCGCGCCTTGGCCTGCAGCGCGCGGATCGCCTCGCCCGACATTCTGCGCACGAAACGGTTGCCGTCCTGGTGCGCGCGCAGCAGCGGATCGCGCGCCGATTGATCGCCGATTCGCCCCAGCGCCTGCGCGGCCGTCGCGCGCACGGCGGGGTGCGAGTCGCGTAGCGCGGTGATCAGCGCCGCGACCGATCGCCGTTCCTTGAGGCGACCGAGAATCAGCGCGGCCTCGACCCGGACCTTGTACGACCGGTCGGCAGTCAGTGACTGCTCGATGTCCTCGATGCGGGGAGCGCCACCCCTTGCCGCTTGCGTGACCGCCGGCGACAAGATCAGCGACGTTGCGGCGACGGTCAGCACGAGCAGCTTGCTAATGCTCGTTTGGGCCACCACGGGTTGTCGAGCATCGCTCTTTACGGTTGTTCTGGTCAAGCCCGCCGGAGGCCCTCGGGGCCGTGGATTGACGGCGCGCTTGTGACCGCGAATGATGGCGCGCCGATGAAAACTGTATCCGGGAATCCCGCTAGGCCAGGGCCCGTGCTGCCACTGTCGCTGGCCTATTCGGTCGACGCCGACGACGCGTTCATGTTCCACGCCCTGCGCGCGTCGCTCATCGACACCGGGGGGCTGACGTTCGAACATCGCCGGGCCGACACGGCCACACTCAACCGCCTGGCGCAGGACGGGGTGGCGGACGTGGTCGCGATATCGGTGGGTGCTTACCCACACGTCGCCGGGAGCTACCAGCTCCTGCCCCACGGCGCCTCGGTTGGCCGGGGGTTCGGCCCGGTCGTGGTGGCCAGGCGGCCGATGACGCCCGAGGCCCTGGCGGCGGCCCGCGTCGGCATCCCGGGACTTTCGACGACCGCCTGGCTGGTCCTGCGGTTGATCGCGCCCACGGCGACGCCGGTGGAGATCCCGATCGCCCCCTTCGGGCGCATCTTCGAGGCGCTGGACGCGGGCGAGGTGGACGCCGCGCTGTTGATCCACGAGGGGCGGCTGCTGTACCCGGCGCGCGGCCTGCACAAGGTCGTCGACCTGGGGGAGTGGTGGGCCGCGAAGACCGGCCTGCCGCTGCCGCTGGGGGTGAACGTCATCCGGCGCGCGCTGGGTCCGGCGCTGATCCGGCAGGTGTCGGGTGTGCTGCGCGAAAGCATTCGCTACGCGCTCGCCAACCGGGAGCAAATGATCGCGGTGATATCCGGCGAAGATCGTGGCGATAAAGCTCTGTCAGACAAAGGGCTTTTGGACGAATACTTAAACCTTTACGCGAATGATGACACGCTGGCCATGCCCGACGATGCGCAGCGCGCGACCGGCGTGCTGTTCGAGGAAGCGGGGCGGGCGGGACTGATCGACGGCGACGTCGCGCTCGACTGGTCGGAGTAATCCCCTGGGGCCGTCAGGCCTCGGCCCGCAGCCACAGGGCCAGCACGCGGCAGGCGGCGCGCGAGGCGGCGACATGATGGGTGCGCCACATGGCGTGCGCGCCGGGGGCGACGTAGTTGGAAATTCCGAAGACCGCGGCGAAGGGAAGGCCGGCCTGCTGGGCGGCGCGGCCGACTGAGAAACCTTCCAGGTTTTCGACGCCGGCGCCGGTTGTCCTGGCGATGCGTCGGCCGAGCTCGGATTTGAGCGTGATCGCCAGCGGGCAGGCCGCCACCCCCGCCGATGCCATGGGGCTGGATTGCAAGAGCGCGGTCGCCAGGTCGGGCGTGGCGTCCAGCCGGTCGACCATCGGCGCCGGGGCGTAGGCATCACCGCGCAGCACGCCGGTCGAGACCAGCACCAGCCGCGTCGCCACCACTGTGGCGGCGTGACCCAGCGGTGGCGGGGACACGCCGCGCGAGAGGTAGAGGCCCGCCGTGCCCACGAAGAGGACCCGCTGCGGTCGCCGTGCATTGATGGCGCGGGCGGCGCCGATGCCGGCGTCAACGGCCCCGACGCCGGCCACCGCCAGGTCGACGGTACCGGCGACGCGCTTGCCGGCTGCCGTGCGCAACCAGCCTTGCAGGGGAGCGAGCTCCGGCATCCAGGCCGACATGACCAGCGTCCGCGCCACGTTGGCCTTCACAAATGCCCGCTCACTCGCCGCTCGCGAAGCCCGCGACGAACGCTTCATCGGCTACCACGAATCGATAATTCCAGTCGCGGAGGCTCGCCTTCGTCGGGGCCTCGCAGTCCAGCGCGACCTGTACCCGGAAGCCCGCCGTCTTGAACGGCAGCTTGAGGGCTTCCGCCTTCGGCGGGCTGTCGTAGCCGCGCTCCCAGATCGGAGAGGGAAGCACGACCTCGAACTCCGCGGCGCCCTTCGACACCGCCGTCTCCCGCTCAGCGACGACGTGCTGGCCGACCCGCAGGGTGAACAATACCTTGCCCTCTACACAGGGCGTGGAGGCTCGGGCGACACAACGAAGCTCCTCGACGTTCCAGTTGGCGCCGTAGGGTCCACCGCCCTTCCAGGCACGGATACTGGCCCCCGGAGCGATCAGACCCTTGGGCGGCGCCTCATTCGGGAACACCTCGTATTTCTCGCAGTCAAACGCCGCGATCTTTACAAGGGCGGGCTGCCCAGAAGGTGCCGAGGCGTCGGCTGCCGGGCGGGCGGCGAGTCGGGCATCGGCGGGCCCCGGTGTGGCTGGCACCGACCGAGCGCAGCCCAGGGCCAGGGCGGCCAGCATGACCTTAGCCGGGTGCATGGTCCAGCATCGCCTCCTCATCGACACCGATCAGCTCCAATTCGTCCAAAAAGGTGGCCTACTTGTCGAGCTTGTACTGGAAGTGCCACCCTCGGTCAATTGGTCCGGGGTGGGCGCGAGGGCGGGCAGCGGTCGCACCGCAAATCCTATGCTAGTGTCCGGCCGCACCCAGGAACCGCTAACTCTCGATTCTGTGGAGGGATCACCCCATGAGCTTGGTGAACAAGAAAGCACCCGATTTCAAGACCGTCGCCGTCGTGGGCGAGGGCGATTTCAAGGACGTGTCCTTGGCCGACTACAAGGGCAAGTACGTCGTGTTGTTCTTCTATCCCGCCGACTTCACCTTCATCTGCCCGACCGAGATTCAGGAGTTCTCGCGGCGGCACGAGGAATTCCGCGCGCTCAACTGCGTCATCCTCGGCGCCTCGACCGATTCCAAGCACTCACACAAG
>DASRQT010000287.1:0-4835 GCA_035696485.1 Polyangia bacterium
ACAGCTCGATCTGAAGGTGGTACATCGTCGCCGAGATCGCCATCGTTGCGACTCTACTCCCCTCGTCTCGAGGCGAGCCTACCTGATCGCGATTCATGTGTCGGCTCCGCTCGCGAGCTCACCGACGGTCACCGCCGAACAAGCAAGGGGTGTCGGGGGGAACGTCGGGGCTCACGAGGCCAGCCATTCCCCGACCGTCTTGGCCGGCTGGTTTTCAAGCAAGCGCTCCAGAGTGTCGCTGTAGCTCTCCCCGTCCGCCTTGGCGGCCTTCAGCTTTCGGGCAACATCGAGCCGAATCGAGAGGGTGGTAAATGCCCGCGCAGCCGCCATCAGCCGCCCTCGATGATGCGAACCCTGTCGGTGAAGGCGGGGCTGGCCGCGTAGCGCTCGCCGCCGTCGGGCAGCACCACGACGTAGCGCTTGCCCGCCTGTGCGGGTCGTGCAGCCAGGAGCAGCGCCGCCGCCAGCGCCGCGCCGCCGGACATGCCGGCCGCGATCCCTTCCTTGCGCGCGAGCCCGAGCTGGGCGCGGACCGCCTGCTCCTCGTTCACCACGATGACCTCGTCGATCACCGCGCGGTTCAGGATCGCGGGGACGAACCCGGCGCCGAGACCGGGCAGATGGTGGGAGCGCGCCGGACGTCCGGACAGCACCGCCGCGCCTTCGGGCTCGACGGCCACCACGCGGCAGCCGCCCTTTCGCGCCTTGAGCACCTCACCAACACCCGTGATGGTTCCTCCGGTGCCGACCCCCGCCACGAAGACGTCGATCTCACCCTCCATGTCGGCCCAGATCTCCTCGGCGGTGGTGCGCCGGTGAACCTCGGCGTTCGCGGGATTCTGGAACTGCTGCAGCATCACGGCGCCCGAGGTCTGGCTGACTATTTCCTCAGCCTTCCGGACCGCCTCGCGCATCAGGGAGCCCGGGGTGAAGACGATCTGCGCACCGAGCATCTTCAAGAAGGCCACGCGCTCCTTCGAGATGTGCTCCGGCATGGTCAGCACCAGCTTATAACCCTTGGCCGCCGCCACGAAGGCCAGCGCGATACCGGTATTTCCGCTGGTCGGTTCGACCAGGGTGGCGCCGGGCTTGAGGGCGCCGCGGCGTTCGGCGTCCTCGACCAGGGCCACGCCCACCCGATCCTTGACGCTGCCGCACGGATTGCGCGACTCGAGCTTGACGAAGATGCGGGCACCGGCCGCGTCGAGGCGTTTGAGCTCGACCATGGGCGTCCGGCCGACGGACTCTGTCACGGCTGCGAAGATCATGAACGTCGCTCCTCGGGAGGGGGACGCCCGTCGTATATCACGGCCCCCCGCTCGGGGCTCCGATTCGAGCAGCTCGGGCGGCAGATGGCTTGGCGCCGCCGTCACGCGCCAGCACCGCAACAGGGCCAAGGTTTTACACAAACCTGCGACCTTCGCGTACAACCAGGTGCTGGAGTAGCGCACTAGTCGGTCTGCGAGTAGGGGGCCTCTCCGAGGGGCCGAATGGATGACTGACTGTCCGGACCCGAGGGCGATCAAAACATGATGTGCATGCCGCTAAACAAGCCGGCGTTGGTGGCGTCGATCTGCGTCCCGGCGAAGTCGTAATGCGCGTCCGTCACGCGGAACGTAACGTCGAACCCCACATTTGGAGTGACCGCGTACAGGACGCCAGCTTCTCCCATAGCACCCATATGGGTGTTGAAATACACGTCGACCGATGTGGCGCCGCTTCCGGACAAGTGCGCACTCAGATCCTTGTGAAGGCCGCCCCGCAGTAAGAAAAACACGTGTCGGTTGCCTTGAATCAGCAGGTGAGCGGCCACGACTAACGGAAAGCGCAGAAACGAAACGCTGCCGTTCACAGCATCAATGGACTGACCTTTGACACCGACATCCCCCCCCACACCCAGTCCGAACCGGTCTCTCAGCCAAATCGGGGTCAGGCGTCCGCCGATATGGGCACCGACGCCACCTCCCGCGCTAACGGCATAGTGATTTCCGTTGCTGTCTTGCGCCTGAGCCAAATCCTTGCCGCCGCCGATTAGGCCGAATCCCAGATAAATTCCTGATCCCGACGCTCGCTGGGGTTTGATGGCCGCCCGCGGACGGCTCGCTGCAATGGGTGTAGGCGCAGCGGGCGCAGGTGTGATCGCCGGCGCCGGTGGCGCCGGAGGAATCGCCGGTACCGGCGCAGTGGATTCACCGGGCGACGGTTGCGCGGCTGCCCCTCGCGCGTCGGGGATGGGGCCAGAAGCGGCAGCAGTCTTTTCAGTCGACGTGCTCTCGGGGGTGTCGACGGCAGCCGGAATGTCCGCCAAGGAACACAGCCTCTGGTTGACACTGGGGCCGGTCGATTCCTTCGTCTCCGTTGACTCCGGCGATCCCATCGACTCCTCCGATGCCACTGCCTCCGCCGATCCGGGTGACGGTTTCAACGTCTGAGGAACGTGGGTGATCGGCTCGATCCTTTTCAGCTGGGGCTTCTGGTTCGGGCGTTCGACGATGCGCAAGATCGTGGAGGCGCACGCGGGGGAGCCCGGTTCCGGTGCCTTGTATAGGTACCCGTAGGTCAGTCCAGGCGCCGGTCGAACGACCAGCAGTGAACGGCAGAACCTCCTATCGCTATTCCAGCCGAGCTGAAGCGCAACAGGTTCATCGCCCGAAACGGCGAACGGGTCTCCCGTTCTCAAGCTGACACTGCCCTGATATCCAGACGCCCGGAGGCGGGTATCCACCTCAGGGCATCCCTTGTCGAACGTGTAGACGTCAACAAACAGCAGGCCGCCGGGATCATTGTCCTGCGCGTGTATCGGAACGAATGTGGCCGCGGTCTTCGGGTCGAGATTCGGTCGATAGGGCGAAGTGACATAGCACGCCATTGACCCGCCTATTGCGACCACGAACAAAGGGAACAGGAAACTGCGCACCGTGCCCAGAACGTACCGATTTCCAACGGCGATGAACAGGTCAATAGCAATTGGACAACTGCCTCGCGTGACCGCAGCCGACTTGCTGAAGGTCATTTCGGGCGTGAAGGGTTAGGGCTCCGATTCGAGCAGCTCGGGCGGCAACAAAGGGCTGGGCGCACCGGTCACGATCAGCCACAGCTGGTGCGCGGCGCGCGTGGCGCCGATGTGCAGGAGGTGGCGTGATTCGGCGTCCAGGCCGAAGCTGCTGGCGTTGGCGTCGACGATGATGACGTAGTCGAACTCCAGCCCTTTGACCTGGCGGATCTCGGTGACCTCGACGCCGGGCCGAAAGCAGAACTCCTGGGCGCGCACGCGGCGCAGCGCCGGTACCTCGGCGCGCCGGAGCCCGTCGTAATAGCGATCCGCCTGTTCGGCGTGGCGGGCCAGCACGGCGACGCTGGCGCGCGATTCGCGCTGCAGGAGCGATCGCAGCGCCTCGGCGACGAACGCCACCGCCGCGCCGGTGCCGGGAAACGCGTGCGCCTCGACCGGCGCGCCGGTGCGGGGCGCGGCGGGCGGCTCGGCGTCGGCCAGCGGACCCATCACGTGACGGCCGAGCGCCAGGATCTCGCGCGTCGATCGGTAGGCGATGCGCAGCGGCTCGACCGCCACGTGCGCGAGGTCGAGGTGGCGCAGCACCGAGCGCCAGTCGTCGAACCCGTTGTCCAGGAACAGCCGCTGGGCGGTGTCGCCGGCCAGGGTCACCGAACGCAGCGGCGTCATCTGCCCCAGCAGCACCGACAGCTCCAGCGGCGAGAGATCCTGCGCCTCATCGACGAAAAGGTGCGACAGCAAGCGTTTCGACCCGCGCAGCAGCTGATGCGCGCGCAGCAGGATGGCCACATCTTCGAGGTCCAGCAGGGCCGGCGCGTCGTCGGTACGCTGGCCGTCGATCCCGGTCGCGCCGCGGATCTCCTGATCCTCGAACTCGATCTCCTTCTCGCGGCCTTGCGCGGGATCGCGGTCGACGACGGCGGACGCGCGATCCTCGAGGTAGCGATTGACCTCGGTCAGATCGCCGGTGGCACCCAGAATCTCGCGCACCAGCGCGCGGTCGGTCAAAAGGTCTGCCCACAGCGCGACCACCGCGCGCGACGTGCGCTTGCCGGTGAACGCGCGCGCCCGCCGCTGCAGCTCGTGCAGCAGCGCGGGGTGACTCTTGAGTCGCCGCACCAGCGGCGGCGCCTCGTCGACCACCGGCACGTCCAGCCACGGCACCGCGTGGCGCAGCTCCTTGATGGCCCAGGTCTCGAACGTCGCCACCCGCACGCCCTCGACCCCCAGCGCCGGCAGCACCTGGCTGATGTAAGCGGCGAGCGCGGCGCCGAAGGTCACCACCAGCATCTGCTTGGCCGGCAGCCGCTTGGGGAAGGTGTACGCCAGGTACGCGATCCGGTGCAGGCCGATCGTCGTCTTGCCGCTGCCGGCGCCACCCTGGATCACCACCACGCCGGAATCCAGCGCCGTTATCAGCTGAAACTGGCGCGGATCGATCAGCGCCGCGATCTCGGGCAGGTGGCGATCCAGGCGCTGGGCGCGCGTGGCTCCGGCGCCCAGCACGCCGCGCGTGGGCGCGGTCCCCGGGCGCGTGGCTGTACCTTCGCCGCCCGCCAGCACCGCTTCCGTCAGATCGGCGCGCGACCACTGCCCGCCCTGCCGGCTCCAGACGCCCTGCGGGCAAGCCACGCGCGTTAGCTGTCCGCCGTCGATGGTGACCGTGCGCCGGGCCAGCACCTCGCCTTGCACATCGCGCTCGCCGAAACGTTCGTCAAAATCGCTGCCCTCTTCGTACCGGTAATAAAGCTGGCTGATGGGGGCGTGCCGCCAGTCGACGATGTTCACGCGCGCCGCCGTGTCGACGAAGGTGGCGCGGCCG
>DASRQT010000288.1:0-11546 GCA_035696485.1 Polyangia bacterium
CCGCCGCAAGATCGCGGCGGCGCCGCCGTCGCGACGCCCATTCCCCGTCGGCCCGCCGGTTCGTTAACAGGCTGCTGTTTACTTCCTGACAGGCCCGCGCGGCGAACCAGGCGCCCGCCAGCCTCCAGCGAAGGGGTCAGCCGAGGCCCGGGAGCACCCCGGGGAACATCGGATCACCAAACCCGGGGATGGGCGTCCCGTACATGCTCACCAGCGCCGCCAGGAGCTGGTTGTGCGGCGTACCGTTGAATCGCAGCGAGCGCCCGGAGCGAAGCGCACCGTTGCCCTTGCCCGCCAGCAAGAAACACAGATCTTTCCGGTTGTGGGTGTCGCCGATCGACAGC
Source organism: Polyangia bacterium (assembly GCA_035696485.1). Lineage (GTDB taxonomy): Bacteria > Myxococcota_A > Polyangia > Fen-1088 > Fen-1088 > DASRQT01. The sequence continues at coordinate 345 of DASRQT010000288.1, forward strand.
TCGTTGGTCCAGAACACCACCGAACCATCCAGCAGCGTCGTCCCCTCTTCATCGGTGATCGCCTGCATCTTGTCCAGCAGGTAGGCGAGCTGCTGCGAGTACCATTTGTTGACCTTGATCAGATCGGGGGCCTTGGCGACGTCGTGGGACATGAGGTGGTGCTCGCCGGTGACGCCCAGCCACGAATGCACCACCGTGCTCTCGGCCGTCGACCACTGCAGCGACGCCACGCGCGTCAGATCGCAGGCCAGCGCCAGCACCAGGACGTCCATCTGCGCCCTCCCGATGGTGGGAAAGTCGCCCACGCACCTGGCCGGCCGCCCGTCCTGGATGCAGTTGCGCGGCGTCAGCGTGACGGTCGGCGCCACCGGCACGGCGCCGTGACAGTTCTTGCCCGCGTCCAGCATGCCGAGCTGCTTTTCCAGCTCGCGGATCGAGGTGGCGTGGCGATCCAGCTTGCTCTTGTCATCGGCCGGGACCCGCGACATGAGCCGCGTGTAGTCGTCCAGCACGGCATCCAGCACGGTGGTGCGCCGCTTGCGCAGTTTCAGCAGCTCCGCCTGCGAGGTCATGGTGTCGCCGAACAGCGCGGCGAACGCCTTGCCGGGATCGTCCTCGGGGGTCACCGGGTCGGACGGTCCGCGATAAGACATCTTCAGCACCATCGGTTCCAAAATCGTGCTGGTCGACTGCACCCCCAGCGTCAGGTGCGCGAGCTTGGTCTTGCCGGACAGCCGTTTGGCGAGGTCTTGATCGATCGAAGCGCCACCCGCGGTTCCATCAATGATATGGCCGGCGCGTCCCAGGCCACTCGGTCCGATGCGCATGGGCATGCCGGTCAGCATCGTCCCCATGGCCAGGTCGTGCGGGTTGCTGCCCGGGGATTTGTACGAGATCTCGTTGTTGAGGCCGCGCAGGATGGTCAGCTTGTCGTGATGGGCCTCGAGTGGGCTCAGGATCTCGGGCAGGACAAACGCCGTCTCCGTCCCGGTCGGCTGCCAGGAACCGGGGATGGTGCCGTTGGCGCTGAACCAGGTCACGAATCGCTTCGCGACCCCGGCGGCGCGCGCCTTTCGCGGAACTGTCATCGCCGACAGGAACGGCAGCGCCACCGCGATCCCGCCCGCGCCCCGGAGCACCGTACGTCGATCCATCACCTTCATCAGGGTCCAACCTTCAGCAGGCGAAATGCCGGCGTCTGCGTGACCGCGACCGCCAGGCCGACCAGCTTGCGCTTGTCGCCGTCGAACCGGGACGCGAGATCGGTGACCGTCGGTTCGTCCTCGGGGGTCTCGAAGCGCCCGAACGCGAACCGAAACAGCTGCCGGACGGCGCACGCGGCGACCTGCTGGCTGCCCGCCAGCTTCTTCGCCAGCTCCACCCCCCCGACGAACTTTCCGTCGACGTCGGTTCCCACCAGCGTTCCCGAGGCGTCGATCGGCAGCGGCCCCTCGGTGTCGCGCCAGCGGCCGAGGGCGTCGTAGTTCTCGAGCGCCAGACCGATGGGATCCATCACGGTGTGGCAGGTGGCGCAAACCGGATCGGCGCGATGCTGTTCGAAGCGCTGCCGCGCCGTGGTGCCCGGCGTGATCTTGGGGGGCGTGATGTTCGCGTTCACCGGCGGTGGCGCGATGGTGCCGCACAGCAGCCCCTCCCAGATGAACTTGCCGCGATGAACCGGGTCCGGCAGGTCGGCCTTCGAGAACGTCGCCAGCAGGGCCGGCTGGGTCAGCAGGCCCGCGCGGCGATTCGGATCCAGGTCGATGCGCGCGGGAGTCGCGCCCGCCATCACCGTGGCGCCGTACAGACGCGCAACCTCAGGGGTCGCGAAGGTATAGGGAGCGGTGAAGAGCGTGGTCAGGTCGCCAGGGCCGCCGAACAGCGTCTTCTTCACGAAGGTCTCGGTCTCGGTCTTCAGCGCCAGCGCGAGCTCCGGCGAAAACTCCGGGAACAGCGCCCGGTCCTTCTGCATCTTGTCGATATTGACCAGGTGCAGCCACTCGGTGAAGAACTGCGCATAGCGCGACTGCGCCATCTCCTGGGGAAGGCCCGCGCCGGTCGCCGAGAGCAGGCGCCTGGCCTGCTCCGCGACCTGTTCGGGTGTGGCCAGCGCGTCCTTCTGTGCGGCGGCGAACAGGACGTCGTCCGGCATCGACCCCATCAGGAAATACGACAGGCGCGAGGCCATCTCCCACGACGTCAGCGGCACCGCCGCGGCTTGCGCCGAGGCCGGCGCGCGACCAACCTCGACCCGGTAAAGAAAGTGTGGCGACAGCAGAATGGTCTCGAGAACCATCTGGGTACCCGTCGCCACGTCAAAGTCGGTCTTGCCGGTGGTGAACACGGCCGCCAGGCGATCGATCTCGGCCGGCACCAGCGGCCGGCGCCAGGCGCGCTGGCCGAACCGCGTGATGAAGTCGCGCATGCATGCGGTCTCGGCCGCCGCCAGATCGCAGCCCAGCAGCTTGGGCAGATCGCGGGTCGCGGTGATCGAGAGCGCCTCGGCCGCGGCCACATATTGCTGCGCCAGGTTGGTCCCGACGTTCTGGGTGTCGGCGTTGTTGGTGAAGCCGTCGGAGATGACGTCGGTCTCGAACTGCGACGCCGGGCGCGAGGTGTCACCCAGCAGTTCGCGCACCGTGTTGTCGTATTCGACCCGGTTCAGGCGGCGCAGCGGCGCGCGGCCCGGAACCAGCGCCATCATTCCTCCCGGACCGGTCACCGGGGGTTTGCCGGGACCGGGACCAGGCCCGGGACCGGTGTTACCGGGATCGACCGGCCCACCGTTCGGACCCACCTGCCCGACGCACGCCAGCCCCAGACAGGCGACAGCGACAGCGACAGCGGTCAACCCGGCGCGAGCAGGCCGTCCCACAGAACCTTGTCTTGTCTGATGCAGTGCGGCCATGGTGATGTCGCCGTCGGCCCAGCAGGCCGTCACAAGAGAGGTTGCGGCAGGGGGGGAAACGGCTCGCTTTTTTATACGCCTGGGTGTCGGAGGGCCAAAGTTGTTTTCCTCGACCCGTTTAGGGTTCTGGCACAACTTTATTTGGGGAACTTGTGTACCGCCGCGTGGCCGCTCACCTCGATTCATCTGACGCTTCGCGTCTAGTCGTTGGCAACCCCGCGCCCGGCGATGCCGAGCTGGTTGCCCGGGCCGCGCTGGGAGACGCCGACGCGATAGCGGCGATCTGGTCCCGGCACCACGCGATGGCGAAGTCGGTGCTGTTGTCGACCCTGGGGCCTGATCAGGACATCGACGATCTGGTTCAGGAGACCTTCGTGGAGCTGTTTCGCGCCGTGAAGTTGGTCCGTGACGGCGTCGCCTTGCCCGCGATTCTCTCGCGCATCGCGGTCCGGCGCGCCGGCATGACCCTGCGCAAGCGGCGCATCCGTTCGGTGATCTTTCTTTTGCCCTGGACCGACGTCCCGGAGGTCGCGGTGGCGCCACCCGACCTTGATGATCGCTTCGCGCTGACGGCGTTCTACCGTCTGCTGGACAGGATCAAGACGCGGCACCGGGTCGCGCTGCTCCTGCACTTTGTGGAGGGCATGGACGTCGCCACCGTTGCGTCCGTGATGGACCTCTCCGTCTCTGGAGCCAAGCGAGCGATTGTGGCCGGCCGCAAGCGGTTGATTCAGCTGGCGCGGCGCGAACCCAGGCTCAGCCGATTTGTTTCGTCAGTAGAGGGAGGGTGATGACGGTGGATATGAGCAACATGCGCGACAACATGGACCTGGACCGGCTGTTCAACGTGGTCAGGACCGCGGTCGATCAACGTCTGGCCCGCAAGCAGGATGACGCCGGGCTGGCGCGGCTCGCGCGAGAATCGCAGGGCCAGCGTCAGCGTGCCGCCGCCGGTTCGCGCCGCCGAGTCCAAGCGGCGTTCACTCTGGTGGCCGCCGCAGCCGCGGTGATGCTGGTCGTCGGGCTGACGAGGACCCGCCCGCCAGCGGAGGGTTTGCTGTCGTACGCGCACGAGGCTGAACCGGCGTCGACGCCAACCGCCGTCACCGCGACCCCGACCACGCGGCTGCGTTTCTCCGACGGAACCACCATCTCGGCCCCGGCGGACTCCGGGCTCCAGGTCGAGAACAACCGGCGCGACAAACCGCGCGTCCGGATCAAGGGGCGCACCGCCCGCGTGCACGTCGTTCATCGAGCGGAGACACACTGGACGTTTCTCGCCGGCCCGTTCGAGGTGCTGGTCACCGGCACGACCTTCGAGCTGGGCTGGGACCCCGCGCCCGAGGTGCTGTCGCTGTCCCTGATTGAAGGGGCGGTGACACTGCGGGGACCAGCGCTGCCGGGCGGAACGCTGGCCGTGGCCGCGGGCCAGCGCGTCTCGATTGCCTTGCCCACGGGCGCCGTGACCATGACAGACCTGCGATCACCGGCCACAACCGGGGGGGCGGGCACCGGCAGCGGCGCGCCTGCCCGTACTGCGCTGGCGGCGCACCGGGACGGGGTTCGCGCCGCTTCGTCCCCAACTGCGCCCACTGCCCCCGCTGCCGAGCCGCCGGTGGCGTCGGCGCCACCAGCGTCGGCAGTCCCGCCGGTTTCGCGCCATCGTGACGCTGAGGCTGACAGCTGGCGTGACATGGTTCGCCGCGGAGAGTTCGAGCGCGTGATCGTCGCCGCCCGCGCGCGGTCATGGCGGGATTGCGAAACGCGGTGTACGAGCGACGAGCTGCGCGCGCTGGGCGATGCCGCCCGCTACGGCGACCATACGGCCCTCGCCGAGCGCGCCTTCCACGCGCTGCGGGCGCGCTGGGCAAGGACCGGCGATGGCACCTCGGCCGCATATCTGCTCGGGCGCACGTACGAGGCGAAGAAGAGGTGGGCCGACGCCGACCGATGGTATGCGACTTACCTGAGCGAGGCGCCCATGGGAGAATTCGCCGTGGAAGCGGCCTCCGGCAGGGCGAGGGCGGCAGCACACCGGCCGCGCATCAGTGTCCCGAACGCGACAGAGCCCTGAGCCGTCGGCCTGCCCACCACAACAGCGCGATCGCGAAAATGACGACCTGTCCAGCCACCCTCACGCGCGCCGGCAAGCTGATCGCGTTCTTCGCGACACTGCTCTGCAGCGCCTCCGGACTGGCCGCCGAGGTAGTTGTCGTCCGACCGTCCGTCTCCGATCCCTTCGTCGACGAGATCTTCCATCGCGTTGGCGGGGAGCTCCGGCTGCACGCGCTCTCGGTGCGCCAGGAAGAGCCGACCGCGGAGGACATCTCGCTCGGCGGCGCCCAGGAGCTGCTGGCCAGGACCGGCGCCGATGCCTGCGTGTCGTTCATCTCACGCGGTGAGGTCTCGGTGGTGCGTATCTGGGCCGCCACCGCCGACGCGGCACCGAGGCTGTTCGAGGCTGTCTCCCTGCATCGAACGGCGGACGTTCCCACCGTCCTGGCGGCGCGTGCCGTCGATCTGCTGACCGCCGCCCTCGACGACGGGCGGCCACGCGCGCCGGTGGCGGCGACACCTGCCGCCAAGCCAGCCGCCGACCTGGTCGCGCAGGCTGAGACCCCGGCCCCACCCTCCCCGTTTGTGCTCGGTATCGGCTCGGTGGCCGTCGCCGGTGGCAGCACCTTCAGCGCCGCGATCGGCCCCGAGCTCGCGCTTGTCCGGACGCTGTCGCCACGTTTCGCCGCCGGCCTGCGCATCGCGGGCCCGCTCTGGGGAGCGCGCCACGACGCCGCCGACGCCGGTGCCGACCTCATTCAAGGACGCGGATTGCTCCACCTTCAAATGACGCTCGGTGCGTGGCGAGCGATCTCGGCGCGTCTGCGGGCCGGCCTGGGGGCGCACTATGTTCACGTCACAGGGCGCGTCGCCGAGGGCGTCGCCTCCATCGCGCCCATCTCCGACCAGGGCTGGACCGTCACCGGCACGGGCGGTATCGACATCGCCGTCGCCCTGTCCCCGCGCATCGCGGTCGGCGTGGGCGCGGACGCAGGCATCCTGTGGCCGCGGCCGCGAATCGAAGTGGGGCGTGATACCGTGCGTTTTGATCAATTGCGGCCCTCATTGACCCTGGATGTGCGCTTCAATCTCTGACTGGCTGGATCGAGCTCGGATCACGCTGATCGGCGTGGCTCTGTCGGTGACGCTGACCGGCTGTCTGGACGAAACCATCCACGCCACCACCTCGCGCGGCCCCGCGGACGTCGACCACCCCGTGGCCTGGTTCCGGCTGAACGAACCGATGCGCATCGGACATGACCTCTCCAGCCACAACAGCGACGCCATCACGGTCGATGTCGCGGTGGTCGCCGATCCGCCGCGGGGCCTGGTGGCTGATCTCAACCCGGGCGTGCTGGCGATCAAGACGCCCGTGCATCGTGACTTCACCATCAGCTTGTGGCTGAAGACGTCGCAGGCGGGCCCCAATCAGACCGGCTGGGTGATGGGCCCCCGCATCCTCGACGCCGACATCCCGGGGCTGGCCCTCGACTTCGGATTGAGCCTGTCGCTGGACAAGCTGGCCTTCGGCGTCGGCGATCCCGTCGACCTCCCGCGCGACCAAACATCGATGAAGAGCGTGCGCGCCGTGGTTGATGGGGTGTGGCATCACATCGCGATCACCCGCAGCGGCGACACCGGCATGCGCCAGATCTTCATTGATGGTGTGCTCGATTCGCAGCTGGTCGCCCTTCCCGGCGATCTGGTGCTTCCCGCCCTCATCAAGGTCGGCCAGCTTGTCCCAACCAACCCGGCGTCTCCGCCCCTGCGCGCGCGGGTCTCAGACCTTCGCTTTTTCGACACCGTCCTGCAGGCCTCGGTCATCGCGTTTCTTGCAACGCCGTGACCGCGTCGCCGCGTTGAACCATCGGGTTCGGCGCAGAAGCAGGGCGACGCCCAGCAGCGCGACCAGCACGCCCAGCGTGATGTCGATGGCGTCGGCGCCGCCCGCTATCGAGCAACCGCCGGTCGGCGCAGCGCGCACCGAAAGAGACATGCCGACGATCAGAAACAGCGCACCAGCACGCCTCACGAAGGTGAATAGACGACCGGGGTGCCGCGGTTAGGCAAGGATCCGTCACATCGCGCGGAGGGATGTCGGACATCGCAGATCCAACGGCCAGATCGCGTCCGACGCCACAACCAGTGGCTCATCCCACGTGGCATGCCAATTGCCCCTGCTGCCGGGAGGCCCCCCTCCGAAGGAGACCTCCATGTCCCGAGCGCGATCGGTTTTGCAGTTTGTCCTCACATCGACGGTGACCCTCGTCGGATGTCTCCCGGACAAAGAGCCGCTCCCGCCCGAATCCATCTCCGAACCGATCGTCGGCGGAACCGTGGCCACCGAGTGCCAGTGGCCGACCTGCCTCGGCGCCGGCGGCTGCACCAACACGCTGGTCCATCCCAAGCTGGTCACCTCGGCGAAGCACTGCCTCGGCAGTACACCACGCTCGCTGACGTTCGGGGAGACGCGCGGCAGCCCGAAGCGGACCGTCATGGTCGACCACTGCGTGAGGCATCCGACCCGCGACATCGGCTTCTGCGTGCTGGCCACCGAGGTCACGGACATTCCCATCGTGCCACTGCTCTCGACCTGCGAAGCCAAGGAGATGCTCAAGCCGGGAAACCCGGTGACACTGGTTGGATATGGCATCACCAGCGCGAACGGGGGCGGCGCTGGAACCAAACGCATGGTGACCGTGCCGATCAACAGCCTGTCGGCGGACGGAACCACGATCAACATCGGCAACTCGACGATGGGCGGATGCCACGGTGATTCCGGTGGACCGGCCTATATCAAGATGCCCGACGGCACCTGGCGCGCGTTTGGCTCCACCCACGGAGCGGGTCCCGGCGGACCGGACTGCGCGGGCACCGGCATCTGGAGCGTGCTCTCCGCTTCCATCGATTGGATCGAAAAGGAATCGGGCCTTGACGTGACGCCATGTCACGGCCCGACCGGCGTCTGGGAGGGGGACCCCGCCTGCGATCGGTTCCCGACCAATCCAGGCGGGGCAGGTGGTACCTGGGCCATGATGTGCGCCGAGCAGCCGGTCGCCAAACCGATGCCGACCTGCACGGGTATGACGCCGCCACCTGATGGCGGACCGATGCCCGCGCCGGCCGACGCGCGACCCGACGTCAAGTCGGACGCTACCTCCGCGAACGACACGCGCCCCGACGCCGGTGGATCGACGCCGGACACGGCGACGCCTGCGGACACATCGGCGACGCCCGAGGTCGCTGCGGACGTGAACCAGCCGCCGTTCTCGATGCCCGACGCGCGATTGCCGCCCGCGAATCCCGGCCCCGGCCCCGACGCGGGCAAACCCGGCTCCAAGCCCGACGTCGTTCCCGCCGAAGGGTGTGGCTGCGCCGCCGGCGGACAGACCCCTCATTCCGCCGGCATGCTGTTCGCCGCGCTCGTGGTCCTGGTCGGCTTCCGCCGTCGCACCCGCACGCCGAGAGCAGGAACGCCGTAGCGTCGTCGTGTAGGACTCAAGAATCTGAGGTGAGGATCGCGGGGGCGGGTAAAAGCGACTGGGTTTCTCGGGGAAATCTTCGGTTGTGCGCGTGGCACGTCGATTGCGTTTTGCCTGCGTCATGACACCTTTCGCGCCACGTTTGTTCCGCGAGATCCCGATGCTGATGACGCTGATCGCGGGCGTGGGCGTCAGCGTTCCGGCATGTGGTTCCATCACGGCCATCGAGGTAGGTGATGGTGGTAGCGGGGGCACTGGCGGAGGCGCAACCGGAACCGGCGGCACTGCAACCGGAACCGGCGGCGCGACGGGCGGCGGGGGCGGCGGCGGCACTGACGCCGGCCACGACGGTCGCGCGGATGCGACCGACGGTCGCCGTGACGCCGACGCCTCCGACGCATCGACTGGGGTGTGCCAAGGTCTCAATGAGACAATGTGCAAAGCGCGCCCGGACTGCGCCGTCCAGACCTGCAACTCGTGCAGTGGCCAGGCGGTCTACGCCGGCTGCTACCGCCCCGGCGTCGACACACCACCCGCCTGCCTCGGCGTGCCCTGCCCCGCATGCGCCGGATTGACCGAAGCGGTCTGCAAGACGCGGCCCGAATGTCGCCCCGACTATTGTCCCGGCTGCAGCACGGGACAAACCTTCACGCGCTGCTCGGCAGCGACCGATCCGCAACCCGGATGTCTCCCCATCGCTTGCCCACCCCCGCTTCCCTGCTCGCAAGCGACGACGCTCGCGCTATGCGAGGCACGCACCGACTGTCATTCTGTCTTTGTCGACAAACGCAACTGTGGGTGTCTGGCGCTGGGATGCTGCGCGAGCTTCAGCAGATGCGCGGACGGCGATCAGCCGTCCTGCAAGGGTGTGATCGCTTGCGATGCACTGCAGCCGTACTGCGAAGGGCCCTACGTCGTCTCCTTCACCAACGCCTGTTACGAAGGCTGCGTCCACATGAAGGACTGCGCGCCCTAGTCGCCACGCGCGGGGCCGACCATGCGGCGGCGAATTGCCGCCAACGGCGCGCCATCGTCGAAGCGGATGTCATCGCCCGAGACGGAGATCCCAAGGTCGCGCCACAAAGCCGGCAGATCGACGGGCGTCGGCCGCTCGGCCATGCGGCGGTAGAGCCCGCTGGCGATCGGTTTTCCAGCCGCCCTGTCAACCGCCCGGGTGAACTGCTCGATCGACCAGAACGCTCGCGCATCGCCGCCGGCGCGCAGAACCGCCCGCAGCCCGGTCGCAAGCGATCGCTCGCCGTTGCTGGCCTTGCGGATCTCGAGGTCGGCGAGGAAAGCGAACAGCGCGCCACCCCAGTACGTCCGTCCCCAGGTGTGCGTGCGGTCGAGGCCGCGGTCGCCCGGCGCGGGCAACCCCTTGGGCAATCCCCGCACCAGGTCGCGCCAGACGATTTCGGGGCGCAGCTCGCCGGTCATCGCGCGGGCCAGCGGCTCGACGTAGGTCGCCAGCCCCTCTGACAGCCACAGATGACGGCGGGCGAGATCCGGGATGGCCAGGTGAACCATCTCGTGGGTGGCCATCCAGTCGTGGGCGGGATCGTTCAGGTTGGATCCAGGCGCGATCTGAAGCAGGACGGTCGCCCCGCCACCGCCCATCGCCTTGCCGTGCACGCCCCGTCGTTGCGGAACAACCAGGATCAGCGCCCCTGCGCCAGGGAAGCGCCCGAAGTAGGCCTCGATCGCGCGCGCCGCCGCGCTGACCCAGGCGTCGATGGCAGGACGGTCGCCTGCCAGGTCGGGAACAGCGATCGCGAGGTTGACGTCGGCGCCGCGCAGCTGCCTCTTGTCGACATCGAACGCGCCGAAGGCGGAGTAAGGAGAGATGAAGAACGGAAGCAGCGCGACCGAATACGTGTCCGGCGTGTTCGCCACGCGCGGCAACCCGGTCACGAACTTGACCGGCGCGGTGGTCGTGACGTGGAGCAACCCGACAAGCCCGCCCTTAGGAAGGTGCGCCGGACGAAGCAACCAGGTCGACGCCGGCCCCACCAGCGTCGCACCTCGTTCGGCGGCGGTGTCCGGATCTCCGATGGCGCTGGCGGCGGCCCGCAGACGGAAGACGTAACGAATCCGGCACCCCGACCGCCGGCACTGCCCCGCCTGCCAGCCGTCCCGACCGGCCGCAAGGGGCGTCCACCGCCCGGCGTCCCTAACGGCGACGCCGTCAAAGAACCCCGTGGCCTCGGGATCGGCGGCGAAGGCGGCGTCAAGGCCGGGGGGAACCTCCATCTCGACGTTCAACTCCGTGGCTCCTGGCGCGGCCACGACCTCATAGCGCAGCACGGACCCCGCGCCACCGTCGGCCCACACCCCCCTTGCGTACAGGACCACGGCCACCAGCGCCCCGCCCGCCAGCACGGCGATGGCGCCGCGCGCCCGCCGCCGGGAAACCTGGATGGAGGTCGATCGGCCAGATGGGCTGCGCGTTTCAAACGTCATCGTACGTTCATGGACGCGGCCGGCCATTGGAAGCGAGCGAATTCCGGCCAGCGACGCTTCTTTCCTGCCTGCAACCACCCATTGACGCCGTCCATATGGGGAGTGTTTAGCTGCGTCCGTAGATGCTATGACCAAAATGAGTACGCAAACTTACGAAGTATAATGTTGGAATCTTGGATGACGACGGGCCGAGCTGCCAAGCGAGGGAGTCGACAATGAGCGTTGTTGCTGGCCGTACCATAGCCAAAGCTTCGGGTTATTTGATGGTTCCACGGGCTTGCCTGTTGCTGGCTGGGC
>DASRQT010000289.1:0-7083 GCA_035696485.1 Polyangia bacterium
GCGATCACGGCCTTGGCCGCGCGCGAAAACGCCACGGCCGATCCGTCGGCGAAAACCACCGTCACCGCGTTGTCATCGGCGCCAAACCCGATCCCCGCCTCGCTAATATCATTGGCCACGACGACGTCGCAACGTTTCTCCGCCAACTTGGCCAGTGCGCGATCGGTCAGGGCGGCCCCGCCCGTCGCCTCGGCAGCAAACCCGATGAGCAGCGGCTTCGGCCCGCGACGACCATGGCCCAGCCGCGCCAGCAGGTCGGGGTTGGCGGTCAGCGTCAAGGTCGTCTCCGACGGTGTCAGGCGCCGTGACAGCTTGCCGGCCGCGCGAGCCGCCGGGCGGAAGTCGGCGACGGCGGCCGCCATCACCACCACGTCAGCAGCCTCGGCCACTGCTTCCAGCGCCTGCCCCATCTCGGCGGCTGATTCAACGTTGACCCGGCGGAGCACGCGGGGCGGCGTGGGCAGGCTCACCGGACCGGCGATGAGTATCACCGACGCGCCTCGCGCCGCGGCCGCCGCGGCGATGGCAAATCCCATCTTCCCGGACGATCGACTGCCGACGAAACGCACGTCGTCGATCGGCTCGAAGGTCGGCCCCGCCGTCACGACCACGCTGCGCCCGTGCAGGTCGCCGGGCTCCAGCAGCTTGGCGGCGGCCGCCATGATCTCGGTCGGCTCGATCAGGCGCCCGGCTCCGATCCAGCCGCAGGCCAGCGGTCCCTGGTCCGGCCCGACCGTCACCACCGTCGCCGGTTCCTGCCGCCCCAGCAGCCGCGCCAGGTTTTCCTGCGTGACCGGGTTGTCCCACATGTTCACGTTCATCGCCGGGGCCAGCAGAATCGGCGCCCGCGTGGCCAGCGCCACCGTGGTCAGAAGATCGTCGGCCATCCCGGCCGCCAGGCGCGCGATGAAGTCGGCGGTGGCCGGCGCCACCAGCAGCAAATCAGCCTCGTCGGCCAGACGAATGTGGCCGATCTCGGATTCTTCCGTCAGGTCGAACAGGCTCTGCGCCACCTTCCGGCCGGACAGCGTCTGCAGCGTCAGCGGCGTGATGAACTGGGTAGCGGCGGCGGTCATCACGACCCGGACTTCCGCGCCCGCCTTGACCAGCAAGCGGCAGAGCTCGGCGGCCTTGTAGGCGGCGATCCCGCCGGTGACGCCCAGGACCACCCGCCGCCCGGAAAAACCTGTCTTTCCCGGCACCTTGCCGGCCGTTATCTCGGCCACCTGGCCCGCCATATCTGACCCACCGTCATTTGGAACTTCGGAACCTTACCTCAAAACCCAATAAACAATCCTATTTGGGGGGCTGCGAAGGTAAAGGTATATAAACGGACGCCGTGGCGGATTTTCCCAGGAGATTCGGCCCCTACGTCCTGCTCAAGCCGCTGGCGCGCGGGGGTATGGGCGAGCTGTACCTGGCCATCGGCGGCGCGCGCGGCATGGAGAAGCTGTGCGTGATTAAAAAGGTGCTGCCGCACCTGGTCGCGCCCGACAACGTGCAGCGCTTTCGCGACGAGGCCATGGTGGTCGTCCGCCTGTCGCACGGCAACCTGGTCACGGTCTTCGACGCCGGCCGCAATCAGGACGAGATCTATCTGGCCATGGACTTCATCGACGGCCGCGATCTGCTGGCGACCTGGAACCGGTGCGCCGAGCACCGCGTCCCGTTCGCGATGGACGTGGTGGTGTACATTATCAAGGAACTGGCGCGGGGCCTCGGCTACGCGCACGCGTTCGGCGGGCTGAACCTGGTGCATCGCGACGTCTCGCCGGCCAACGTGCTGCTGTCGTACACGGGCGAGGTCAAGCTGACCGACTTTGGGCTGGCGACGTCGACGCTGAAGCTGCAGCACACGGCGCCCGGGATCATCTTCGGCAAGCTGAGCTATCTGGCGCCCGAGCAAGCCCGCAGCGAAGCGCTGGACGGCCGCGCCGACATCTACGCCGCTGGCATCCTGCTGTGGGAGATGCTGACCGGACAGCAGCTGTTCCCGGTCAAGGCGTCCGCTTCTCCCGGATCGCCGCCGGGAGCCGCCCGCCGCGACACCACCGCCGAGGCGCTGGAGCGCCTGCGCAACCCGCAGGTCCCGCCGCCGTCGACGCTGACCAGCCGCGTGCCGCCCGAGCTGGACCGGATCACGATGAAGGCTCTGCAACCCGATCGCAACCTGCGCTACCAGACAGGCGAGGAGCTGCGCGCCGATCTGGCGGCGTTCCTGGCCAAGATGGCGCCCGAGACCGACGCCGACAGGCTGGCCAAGTTCCTGCGTCCGCTGTTCGCCGAGGACGTCGGTCGCGATGCGCGCGAACGCGAACAGCTGATTCAGGACGCCAATAATCTGTTGTCCAGCGCCACCCGGGTCTCGGGCCCGTCGCTGGCGCAGCAGGGAGCGGCGGCGCGTGCCGACGCCCGGCACCCCGAGGACGGGCACGGACACGGCGAGGTCCACGGTCAGGATTCGCGCGTCAACACCACGATCGGTGGCCGTTACATCCTGAGGCGGCTGTGCGGCGAAGGCGCCATGGGCCGCGTCTACGACGGCCACCATATCGACATCGGGCGACGGGTGGCGGTCAAGATCCTACACGCGACCTTTCGCCACAGCGACGACCTGGTCGAGAGGTTTCGTCGCGAGGCGCGCGCGGCGTCGCGCATCGAGCACCCCAACATCGTCGACGTGACCGACTGGGGGACCACCCCCGACGGCGCCTTCTACTTCGTGATGGAGTACCTGGACGGCATCAGCCTGGAAGAGCTGCTGACCCGCGAGGCGCCCCTGCCCTTCGAACGCGCCACCTTGATCACGGCGCAGATCTGCCGCGCGCTGCAGGCGGCGCACGCCGCCGACATCGTCCACCGTGATCTAAAGCCAGCCAACGTCATGTTGATCAACCGGCGCGAGGAGGACGACTTCGTCAAGGTGCTGGATTTCGGTATCTCCAAGGACATGGAGATCGACGCGGTCGGACCGCGGCGCGCCGGCCTGACCCGCCCGGACGTCGCCGTCGGAACTCCGATCTACATGTCGCCCGAACAGGCCACCGGCATGCCCGCCGACGTGCGAACCGACATATACGCGGTCGGCGGACTTCTGTACGAGATGCTGACCGGGTGTCCCCCGTGCGCCGGCGACGACATCATCGCGGTGCTGAACAAGAAGGCCACCGAGGATCCCAAGCCGGTGCGCACGCTGCGCCCTGACATCCCCGCCCCGCTGGAGCGGCTGATCACGAAGGCGCTGGCGCGTTCGCCGACCGATCGGCACGCCTCGATGACCTCGCTCAAGGACGACGTTCTGGCCTGCCTTGCGGTTCTGCAGGGCGCGCCGGCGCCAAACCGGCCGCGCCGCGATTTTCGCTCCGGCCCGACACGCCTGACGCCCAGGCTGCTGACGCTAAAGTCGCGCTCGCGGCGCGTCGGCGTGACGGCGGCGGTCGCGCTGGCGGCTGTCGCGCTGACGGTCGCGCTGGCCTTGCATAACAACAGAACGCCCGACCGGGCGCCGCCGCCGGCAGATTCGCTGCCCAGCCTGGCCGCCGGGGAGACGCCCGCCCTGGCGCCACCGCCGGCAGCGGCGCTGGAGGAGAAAGAGAGCTCCCCGGGCGGCCCGGTGATCGTGCAACTGTCGGACGACAACCGCCTGTTCGTGCAGAAAAGAACCGGGGATGGCGACGGCAAGGGAGCCACCCCGACCGATCGGCCGCTCACGACGCAATCGCGCGCCCGATTCAGCAGGAGCGTGCGCAAGCTGGCCGGCGTCAATGACACCGAAGCGGCAGCCAAGCCGGAACCCGCGACGCCTCCCTCATCGGTCGCGCCGGCGCCGGCGGTGGCAGCGGCCCGGCCACATGGTGAGGTTAACGAAATTCTTACCCGAGCCCACCTGGCGTTCAACAAGGGAAACTATCCCGAAGCGATCCGCCGCGGCCGCGAGGCCATCGCCGCGGGAGCTGCCGCCGGCGGCCGGCTGGTTCTCGGCGATACCTACTATCACATGGAGCGGTACGCGGACGCCCTGCGCGAATACGACGCCGCGCTGGCGGCCGACCCCGGCAACGGCCCCGCGCGACGCGGTCGCGACCTGGCCCGCGCTGCCTCAGCGCGCGCCTCGGCCAGTCCGTGAACTCGTCGGCGTTTCCTTGACATATGAGACTGCCAACCCGAGCATCGCCGTCATGAAGGAAGGCTGGGCCTTCGCGACGCTGACGGCCGTGTTGCTGTACGGGGCCGCCGCGCGCGCGGAGCGTCCGCGGATCGCCGTCATGCAGGTCACGGGCACAAATGTGGCGGCCGACCTTAGCCATCGCGTGACCGTCGCCGTGCGCGAGGGTCTGCTGGCCTCGGGCGCCGATGTCGTCGACGGCATACCGGCCGCGGCCACCGGTCACGGCGGTACCCCCTGTCAGGGCGAGGGCTGTGTGACCGCCGTCGCCAAGGCGACCATGGCCGGATATGTGGTCCGCGGGACGATCGAGGTGCTGGGTCGCACTTACGGTTTGCGCCTCGAGATGCTTGACGGCAAGTCCGGCAGCCTGCTCGAAATCCGGGAGGATCGTTGCGAGATATGTACCGAGGACGAGGCCCTGGAGACGGCAAGCGTGTCCGCGTCCGCGCTCAAGGCTCAGGTCTTCAAGAAAAGGGCAGCCGTCGCGGGGTTAGACACGGCGACTTCAGCCGAGGCCGCGCCGTTGCTGATCGAGAACAGGGTCGAGACCCGCGCGGCTCCAGGAGCAGGCGCCGGCCATAGAAGCCTGGGATGGATCGGCGTGGCCGCGGGGGTCGTCGCGGCGGCGGTGGCCGCTCCGCTGATTGCCATGCACCACAATGGCACCTGTGATCAGGCTTCAGGCGTGGAGTGCCCGAGGCGTTATACGACCCAAACCGGAGGAATCGCCGTGGCGATCGGGGGCGGGCTGGCGATCGCGGTGGGAGTGCTGATGCTGACGGGGACATTCTGATGCGGACGCGGCCGGTGGCGCCGTGGCTGATCGGGCTGGTGGCCGGGGTGCTTGGGTGTACGGAGAAGAATCCGAACTACTGCGCCGAAGCGGGACTGTCTTACAAATTTCGGTGCAGCGCCTTGAACCCCGACGGCTCGATGGCCCAGGATGCCGACGCCGCCATCGACCACCACGACGCCGACGAGGCTGGTGGTGATACCGCCCGTGACCTACCCCCGGAGGTTGTCGGTGACATCCCCCCGGAGGTGAAGCCTCCCTGCGCAAGTGACACCGACTGCGCAGGCCAGCCCGGGGGCCCAGCGTGCGACAAGAGCGGCCCGGTGCCGCTGTGCGTACCATGCACCGATTCGGCCAAGCACTGCACGACGGATTCCAAGAAGAGGGCGTGCGATACCATCGCCCATCAATGCGTGGAGTGCGTCCGCAACGAGGAATGTACGATCGATCCCGGGAAGGCGGCGTGCGACACGGTCGCTCATCAGTGTGTCGAGTGTGTCGATGACGGGAGGTGCAGCGGTACGAAACCCATCTGCGAGCTCTCGTTGAAGACATGCCGTTCCTGCCGCGCCGACGGCGAGTGCAAGGACCCCGGCGTCTGCGTGGACTACGACGGACACTGCGCGACAAGCGATCAGGTTGTTTTCCTGGACAAAAATGGAGTGTGCGACGCGACGCAATTCCGATTCTGCGCCGCCGCGATGGCGGTGGCTGCGGTTTCGGCGCAGCGACCCATTCTGATCATCAACGGCGCCGCCGCGGTTGGCTCCATCGACATCTCGGCGGCCGCGCCCGATCCGATTTTGATCGTCGGCAAGAATGGCGCCTGGATTGGTGCCGGCTCGGGCGACAACGCCGGGATCCGCGCGGCTGGCGTGCGCAAGCTTTGGGTACGTGATCTCAAGGTCAGCGGCGGCACCGTCGGGGTCCTGGCCGAACAAGGCGCGGATCTGCATCTCACTCGGTGCACGATCACCGGCAATGCCGTCGGCGGCATCCTAACCAACGGAGCCAGCTTCGACATCACGAACACGATCGTCGCGATCAATGACCAAGGCGATCAAGCCGGTGGTGTGGTCTGGGCTGGCGTGCGCCTGGGAGATCTGCCCGCGAACGGCAAGGGCCGCTTCGAGAACAACACGGTGGTCGACAACAAGCAGATCGGCATCTCCTGCAAGACCCCGTACGACATTACGACCAACATCGTTCACGGTAACGTCGGCGGCGAGAGCGTGAACTGCGGAGTCGCCAGCTGCTGCGGAACCGGCAACCCCAATCCGATGCTGGATGGGGCATACCGTCTGACCAGTGGTTCCCCTTGTCTCGACAAGATCGACAGCACACCCGCGTCCGTTACGGTCGACATCCAGGGTCAGCCCCGCCCTTACAACGGCAAGCTCGACTGTGGCGCGGACGAGTACCGTCCCTAGCTCATTCGGTGCTGGGGCGCGCCAGGGCCAGGAAGGCAAACGTGTTCAGGGCCAGAATTTCATTCCTGCTCCCCGGCGTCAGCTTGCCTGACCCGCACGCGGGGGCGGTGACGCTGGAAAAGATCTCGTCGTCGCCGAAGGCAACCGCTCGTCCCGCCTTGGGGTCGGTCGACGCCGCGTCCAGAACCAGGGCGTTCGGCCCCTTGTCATTTTGCGCCAGCACCACCACGCCCGGGGCGATGTCCGAGAACGCACAGTTGTAGCCCGTGGGCACCGGACTGTCGACGGTGCCGAACGGCCCGGCCAAGATCAAGGACAGCGACGCAGGTACCCCCGCGTCACCGGTCAGGTCGGCCTCGGGATCGGCGACGCACTCGCCCTTCTTCGCCAGGAACGTGGACGCGTCGTCGCCCAGCGAGATCACGCTGCCGCCGCCGGCGACGAACGCCGCGATGGTGGCCAGCGCCGTCTCGTCGACGACGGCGCTGGGGTTGTTCACAACCAGGAGGTCGGCGCGGTCCAGCGTGCGCGGGCGCACGTGATCGATGGCCGGACGGAGGACGAACGTCACGGGGACCACCCCCCCGGGACCAAAGTTGTGAGGGTCCAGCAGCGCGTCTCGCAGCTCCGCGTAGATCGTCCCGTCGGTAAAACTGAAACTGACCGGCGGCTGCCCGCCACAGGACACGCTA
>DASRQT010000290.1:0-15283 GCA_035696485.1 Polyangia bacterium
CCCGGGCACGACCAGCTACTGGTACAAGAACCCCGGCAAGCCGATGGTCGACGCCCCGGTCTCGACCTGGGTCAGGGGCGCGATCGGCGTCCTGGCGCTTGAGCAATGGGTCTTCACGGATTTCCTCGGCAACGGCAAGAAACAGATTGTCGGTGCGATCGGCGGAAGATTTGGCTGGTTTGACGTCGGGCCAACCTCGCCCTGGACGTTCACGGGAATCGCGCCGACGGGCGCGACGACCGGGTTCCCCTGGTGGCACGGCATCGGCACGGGCGACCTGGACGGCGACGGCAAGCAGGATCTGCTCACGGGCCACGCCTGGTTCACCACGCCGGAGGGCGGCCCGCGCGCGGGGTGGTGGGTGGCCCACCCGCAGGGTTTCGCGGGCGACAACCTGGCTGACCGCTGGGGTCCCAGTGACATGTTCGGCTACGACGTCGACGGCGACGGCGACCAGGACGTCATCACCGCGCTGGATTCGCACGGCTACGGCATCGCCTGGTACGAGAACAACAAGGGCGCCTTCACGCGCCATGTGATCGTGGGCGGCGCCGGCTCGATGGCCATGAACGTGGGGATGATCGCTCCGTTCTCGCAACCGCACGCCATGGTCCTGGCCGATATCGACGGCGACGGTCTCAAGGACCTGGTCGCCGGCAAGAGCTTCTACGCCCACGTGCCTGGCATGGGCGACCCCGACACCAACGGTACCCCCGTGTTCTACGTCTTCAAGCTGGTGCGCGGCGCGAACGGCCCCACATGGGACCCACACCTCGTCGACTCGGAGGTCGGGCTGGGGCGGCAGTTCGCCGCGGGTGACCTCAACGGCGACGGGAAGGGCGACATCGCGGTTTGCAGCAAGCACGGCGTCTTCCTGTTCTTCCAGCAATAGGCGCAGAGGTTCCATTTCGCGGGAACAACCGCCGGACGCATCGTTAACCATGCCAATGGGTGCAGGTCCTGCGCGTCGCAGCTTGTTCGGCTTGAAGGGATCGCTGCCGGCCTATGTCGCTGGGCAAGGAGACGCGGTCTGCAGCGAGTTTTCGGAAGAGTTGCAGACGGTGTCGTCCCGCTGGGCATTCGCTGGTTGGACACTGGCGGTGCTGGGCACGGTTCTCACGGCCATCGGCGGTGTTCTGGGGGCGGGTGCGGACGCCGATCCGTGGTACCGACGCTGTGCGGGCATCGTGCTCGCCGGGCTGGGAAGCGCGGCGGCGGCGGGGTCCGCGTACGCCGTCTCGCGGTCCCGATCGGCCAGCTCGGCGGCCGCTCGCGCAACGCTGGCGCGCACGCTCCCTCACGATTACGACCGCTTCGTCGCGTGCGTGCGGTCACGCGGCCTTTGGCTGGAATCGAGGGTCGAGTCGCTGGACTCCTCGCCACCCAAGACCAATGACCAGCGCGGGGGCGAACGTGAAGATCACCCTGAGGTCAGTCCGGGTGATCCGCGCCCGTGAAGGGTCGGCGGTTCGGATCCGACGTACAATTGACCGATGCGGAAGGCATTGGCTGCCGGTGCGGCTCTGGCCCTGGTGGTCGCCGCTGCCGTGCCGGCTATCCGTTCCTTCCAGCGCCACCAGATCGAACGGCGCAGCCACACGGTCATCGAGGCGGTGCGACGGGTGACCCAGCTTGCCACGGTCCAGATGACCTTCGCCAACTGGCAGCTTCGCCGTGACACGAAAGATCTGTTTGGCTTCATCCCGATTCGCTGCGAAAAGACGGTGGCCATCTTCTACCGGGGCAAGATCGCCGCCGGGTTCGATCTGAACTCACCCGGCGCACTGTCTATCCCTACGGGGGAGAAGGGGAATACGACCGCTCTGCAGGTGCGCCTGCCAGCCGCGACGATCCTGTGGACCGACGTGCCACCTCCGGATCTGGTGGTGGCAGACGGAAGCATCTGTAACCGCGTCGGACCAGACGACTACGTGCGCCTCCACGAGGACGCCCGCGCCGCGGTAAAACGCGACGCCGTGAACGCCGGCGTCCTTGCTCAGGCAGAGAAGAACGTGCGCGAGCTGATCACGGAGATCGTGCGTCCCTTCGGGATCGAAGCCCAGGTGTCATTTGAGTCGGCGCCGTTGCTGGCGACGCCGCAATAGCACACGCGGCCAGATGGCCTACTGCCGCGGCCGGCGACCGCGGCCGCCGAACAGCAGCCGGCCAAGACGGGACATGCGAAAGCGGAGGCCAATGTCTCGTCTGGTGGGACCGCCCTCGCCCTCCTGGGTGGTGTCGACGGCGGTGGCGGCGTTGGGCGAGACCACCGTCGCGACCTTGGGTCTGGTCGTCGCCGCGAGATGGGCCTGGATGTCGCGCACAAAGGCGACGACCTGATCGCTGTGAAGCTGGCCGGCGACCACGAATGCGTTCAGGTCGCTGGCCATCTCGGCGGCTGTCGGGTAGCGCGCGTCCGGATCGCGTTCCAGGGCGCGCATGACGATGGCGTCCAGAGCGGGCGGCACTTCGGGGTCATGTTCGGATGGCCGCGGAATCGGCTGCTCCATCACCTTGTGCAGCGTGATGAGGTCGTTGTCGCTGCCGAACAGCACGTTCAGCGTCAGCATCTCGTGCAGGAGGACGCCGACGGCGAAGATGTCGAGGCGATGATCGAACGCCTGCCCCTTGATGGCCTCGGGCGCCAAGTAGGCCGGCTTGCCCTTGAGGGTGCCGTTTTGCGTGTGGGCCTCGGAGGCGCCGAATTTCGCCACCCCGAAGTCCAGCAGCTTCAGCCCGCCGGTCGCGGTCAGCACCACATTCGACGGGGTCACGTCGCGGTGAACAATCCGTAGTGGCTCGCCGTCGCCGCCGGTCAGGGTGTGCACGTAGTCCAGCGCCCGGCACAGCTCGTGGGCAAAGTGGGCGGCGATGGCGGGCGGAATTTTTTGCCCCATGGTGCGGCACGCGCGCATCACGCGCCCCAGGGAGGGCCCGTCGACGTACTCCAGCACCAGGAACAGCGTGTCGTCGATCTCGCCGAAGTCGTAGGCCTGCACGACGTTCGGGTGATGGAGCATGCCCAGGATCTTGGCCTCGGCCACGAACATCCTCACGAACTCGGAATCGGCGGCGTTGGCCGGCAAGATGCGTTTGACGACGACGGTGCGCTCGAAGCCACCGGGGCCCGACGTGCGCCCCCGGAAGACTTCGGCCATACCGCCGACGCCCAGCAGATCGAGAAGCTGGTAATGCCCAAGCTGCGTCGTCGCGCCGGCGCGCGTCTTGTTGCCGGCGGAGCTCGCCGCGACTCCATCCTTGCTCACATGCAGAGCCGCTTCACGTTGTTCAGCAGATCGTCGATCTCGACCGGCTTGGTGATGAACCCGGAGGCGTCGAGACCACCGGCGGTCGACGCGAGCCGAGCGCCCGCTGACATCAGCACCACCGGGATGCGCGCCAGCCTGGGATCCTGCCGCTGTCTATGCCGAAAGTCCCAGCCGTTCATCACCGGCATCATCAGATCCAGCAAGATCAGGTCGCAGCGGACCGTTTGGTCGGCCAGCACCTTCAGCGCTTCAGCGCCGTTCGCGGCACGAAGGACCTTGTAGTGAGCGTCTTCCAGGGCGGTGGCGAGCACTTCGCGCGCGTCGTCTTCGTCCTCGACCAGCAAGACCACGGGCTCAGGCATGGGGTAACGGTAGTGGCGGGCGGGGGCGGCGCAAGACGGGCGGGGGCACAAGTGAACGAATTCGCGGCAATCGCGCCGTCACGCGGCGGGTCAGCGTGTCCAGTGTCCGGGGCTCCGAAATCGATCCCCGACCTGTAACGCCGCCCGCCTTCGCACCACGTCTTCTGCAAAGGAAGGCAACCCATGACGACCATCGACGAGATCGAGGCAGGCATATTCCGCATCAACACACCGGTTCCCGAGATGCCCGGCGGCTTCTCGTTCAATCAATACCTGGTGATGGACGACGAGCCGCTGCTGTTCCACACCGGCCCCCGTGCGCTGTTCCCGCTGGTCAGCCAGGCCATCGCCAAGGTGGTACCGGTCGAGTCGCTGCGCTGGCTGGCATTCTCGCACTTCGAGGCTGATGAGTGCGGCGCGCTGAACGAACTGCTGGCGCATGCGCCGCTGTCGACGCCGGTCTGCTCGGTGGTCGGGGCGATGATATCGGTCGGCGACTTCGCCATTCGCGCGCCGCGCGGCATGAAGGGCGGTGAAGTTCTGCGCACCGGCCAGCGAACCCTGCGCTGGCTGGACACGCCGCACATGCCACACGGCTGGGACTGCGGCTACCTCTTCGAAGAGGGCAGCCGCACGTTGCTGTGCGGCGATTTGTTCACCCAGCCGGGCGCGGTCACGCCCGCGCTGACCGAGGGCGACATCCTGGGTCCCAGCGAGGCCTTTCGCGGGGTCAATGACTACTACTCCTACACGCGACATGCACGGCCGATGCTGCAGAACCTGGCGGCGCTGGCCCCGCGCACGCTGGCCTGCATGCACGGCTCGGCCTGGCGCGGCGACGGCAAGAAGCTGCTGGGCGCGCTGGCCGACACGTTCGAGCGCGGCTTGGTATAGTTCCGCGCCTGATGGCGCCCCAGGCGGAGGAGCTCGATGGTCGGCTTGCCCAGCGAATCGCGAGCAACGCGGACGCGCCCGCCGAGGCCGAGCTCTGTCGCCGGCTGTGGCCGCGTGTCCGCGCTCTCGGCCTGCGCCGACTACGCAATGAACCGGACGCCGTGGATCTGGCGCAGCAGGTGCTGATGGTCGTGATCGAGGCGCTGCGCGCGGGGCAGGTGTCGGAGCCCGAGCGCATTGGCGCCTTCGTCATGGGCACCTGCCGCAACATCTTGCTGGATCGACACAAGGTGGATCGGCGCCGCGGCGTCCTCTTCGCGCAGTTCACCGCCGAGCAGCCCGTCGCTTATCATCCCGCGGCGCCGGTCGATCGTCGGCAGCTGCTGCACTGCCTGGAGCTGCTCTCGGCGCGCGAGCGCGCGATCGTGGTCAGCACCTACGTCGACGAGCAAGACGGCGCGCAGATCGCGGCCGATCTGGGTATGGAACCGGGCACCGTGCGCGTCAAGCGCCACCGCGCCCTCAAGCAGCTGCTGGACTGTCTGGGAGGTGCCGCGTGATCGCCTTCGATCGGCTGGCGGCGTTGGCGCTTGGCGAGCTCGGGGGCGAAGCGCTGGACGAGGTCGAGCTGCACGTCTTGAGCTGCACCCCGTGCGCGCGAATCCTGGAGCGCCTGGTCCTGCTGGGCGCCGCGACCCGCGACCTGGTCGTCACGGGCAAGGTGCGCAACGTGGTGGGCCCGGCGCTGTCGGCGCGCCTGACGGAGCTGGGGTTGGTCGGGCGCCGCTTCCGGATTGCCCCCGGGCAGGTCGTGCCCTGTGCCGTCGGCACCGACGACGTATATGTCCTGGCCGAGATGACCGCGGATCTGGGCGGCGTCGAACGCGTCGATCTGTTGCTGGGCCCCGCCGGTGCGGAGCAGCAACGCATCCAGGACGTGCCGTTCGACGCCGCAAGCGGAATGGTGATGATGGTCGACCGGGGCGACCTGTTACGACAGATGCCGTCGATGCGCTTGCAGATGACGTTGTGCGCGGTCGACGGCGAACGGCAACGTGTGCTCGGCGAGTACGTGCTCGACCACCACGCCGCCCCGCCGTAGGTTCTAGCCCGTAGGTTCTAGCCCGTAGGTTCTAGAAGAACAGCTGCCGTTGCAACAAGGCCAGGGCGGCGGCGCCGGCCGCCACCCGCGCCACCGCGCGCCCCTCGATCTGAACCGCCCCCCGATTGCCGAACAACACCAGCCCCTCGGTATTGGTTCCGCCGCTGCCCTCCACCACGATCGCGAACTGGCTGCGCCGGCCGTCGTTCAGCGCCAGCACCGTGTCGCGCGCGCCCGGATCGATCACGACCTGGTCGCCGCAGCAGCGGTCAGTGACGTTGATGCCTTCGCCGGCCGCGCCCGCGCCCGCCCCGCGCTTGAGTGCAAGGTCGTTGTTCCAGACCGAGGTCTGGTCGGCGGCCAGGATCAGGATCCCCACCATGGAGAAGGTGTTGAATCCGGCCGGCACGGCGCCGTCAACGTGATTGCTGGCGATGAAGTTGAACTGCACGCGGCTGGCGTCGGGGTCGACGACGCCTCCCACTTCGATGTCCTCCGGGACGCTCTGGATCACGATCCCGGCGCCGCCACCGCAAAAGTGGGTGCAGTCCAGCAGCGACAGGTCGGTGATCTGGTTCTGCCAGATCAACCAGCGATCGCCGCCGGTGTTGGTGATGGCCTGGGTGGTTCCGACGAATCGGTTGCGCGTCACCTGCACGTCGTGCGCGAACCGCGCCAGCACGCCAAAGGCCAGCGGGTTCAGGTTGGCGTTTGAGACGCCGTCGCCGTCGAAGACGAAGCCGGTGATCTCGCTGCCGCTGGCCGGGCTGTGGCCGCTGGCGCCGTCCAGAAGAAATCCGATGCGCAGCACCCCCTGTAACGCCGGCCCGCCGGCGCACCCGATGATGCGAGGGTTCCCGTGTCCGACCAGCGTGACCCGCTTGTCGATCACGGCGCCGCAGAACGCTCCCGCGCCGACCGAGATGCGATCACCGGCGGCCGCCGCGTTGACCGCGTCCTGGATGGTCACGTGCTGCTGCGGCACGCGGAGGGTCGCGCCCTGCGCCGCCGTCGCTATCGCCACCAGCCCTGCGACAATCACCGCCGCCGTCAGCTTCGCCATCGTCGACCTCCCACTGAGTTGATGCAACCAGTCTAGAGACGGCCCCGATCCAGTCAAGGACCGAACATCGGGGATCCATTTGAAGAAGTCGCTCATGTAGCGGCGCAGAAATGCCGATATACCTTGACGGTATGGAACCATCGCCTAGCCGTGGGTCAGCGACGGGACCGGTGCTGATCGTCGACGACGATCTTAGTATCAGGCAGACCGTTGGAGACTTGCTGGAAGATGCCGGCTACGACGTGCAGCTGGCCGAAAATGGCGCCGTCGCCCTGGACGTATGTCGTCAAGCGAACAAACCATCGTTGCTGTTGCTGGACATGATGATGCCGGTTATGAGCGGCTTCGAACTGCTGGAGCTCCTGGAGGAGGGCGACGTCGATCTCAACCAGGTTCCCATCGTGGTGCTGTCGGCGTTCACCTTCCCGCCCGGCCCGGCCGGCGCCAGGGGAGGAATCAAGGCGTGCCTGAACAAGCCGGTGACGGCGGCGCAGTTACTGAAGACCGTGGAAGCCTTTCAGCGTCACGCAGGCTGAAACGCAGTGGGCGCTACGGCGCCGCCAGCAGAGATCGGGCCGCGCCCGCAAGGTAGATGGCCTGGTCTTCGTCGATGGCGTTCTGGACGTCGTTGAAGGTCAGGGTGAAGAAGAGCCACTTCTGATCGGCCTTGCGCTGTAACAGCCAGGTCATGTTCAGCACCCCCGGCTCTGAGCCGCCCTTGAAGCCAACGTAAGAGAAGGCCCCGCCCGGATTGGCGAGGCCTGGGTTGAGGGACAGGACGTCGCGGATCCGCGCCGTCGGTGGCTGGTCAGCGGCCGTCTTGAGCGCGCGCATGACGTTGCAAAGGTCGGCCGGCGTGGCGAACCATTCCAGCGTGTCGATGGCCCGCGGGGTCAGCCACGCCGGTCCCAGGTACGTCCTCGGGTCATAGGTCGCATCGAAGGTCTGAAGCAGCATCCGGCGCTCAGCGACGCCGGCCGCGATGTAGGCCTGTTGCTGGGCCGGGGTCACCATCAGTTTCAGGTTGAACATGTCGCGCGTGCTCAAGAACGGTTGGTTCAGCGTCGGGTCGTGGTGGGCGGTCGTCGCCAGCATCGCCTCGACGGTCGGTCGTCCCAGGAAGAACAGCAGGTGATCGGCGGCGGTGTTGTCGCTGATGGAGATCATGTTGTTGGCCAATTCCAGCAGCGACACCGGTGTTCCGGCCGGCTGATCCTGCAGCACCCCCGAGGGCAGGCTCTTGTGGGCGTCGGCGATGGGCAGGGTGTCCGTCCAGGCGTGGGCGCCGCTGCCGATCTCCCGGGCCAGCGCGGCCAGGACCCACAACTTGAAGGACGACCCGATGGCCAGGCTGGCCTCGGCGCCGAGCGCGTGGGTGGGCGCGCAGCCGCTGTCGGTGATCGTCGCCGCCATCAGGTGGGCCTTCGGGGCCAGCGACGATACCGCCTGGTCGACGGCGTTCCAGGACGACAGGGACGGATCGAGATCCCCCGCCGGTTGCAGCAGCAGCGTCTGCATGCGGCCAGCGGCGTCGGTGGCGACAGCGATGCGTAGGTACTGATGACTGCCGGTCGTCACAACCGCCACAAGCATCCGATCGGTGGCCGGCCCCTCCAAACCAACCAGCGTGAAGGGTCGCGCGGCGGAGAGCTGCTGCAGCACCTTGATCAGCTGCGCCACCGGCACCTTCGCCAGGAAGGCCGGGGCGAATCGCGCGGCGACGTCTGACTCGGTCAGCGGACCGCCATTGAGCGCCTCCAGCACCCAGTCCAGCGCGCGCATGGCCGGCGAGGCGGCGTCTGACGCCCCGTCGCCCGTTGGCGCTGTTTCGATGTTGCCATCCGGCGCTGCCACCTCGTCACCGCCATCCATGGAGCCCCCGGCACCGGAGGCAGAGCACGAGCAAGCGACCAGGCACCCCATCAGCACCGACGCAATCTTGGTCATCCGCATGCCGGGATTGGACGCCGCGACCCGGGCGCGCGTTGTCCGGCATCAGCTCGCGGTACAGCTTTGTGGCCGCGATGATAGCGTGCGCGAATGAGTGGTGACCGGGTCCTGATTCTGGGGGCGACGTCGGCCATCGCCGCCGAGGTCGCGCGCGGTTTCGCGGCGCGCGGGGGGCGGTTGTTTCTGGTCGGGCGCAACCGCGACAAGCTGGCGGGCGTGCAGCAGGCCGTCGGGCCCGCGGTGATCGCGACGGCAACGGCCGATTTCAATGACACCGGTCGCGCGCCGCAGCTGATCGACGAGGCCTTCGCGGCCCTGGGCGGCGTCGACGTCGCGCTGATCGCGCACGGGCTGCTGGGCGATCAACTGGCGACCGAGCGTGACTTCTCCGACGCCGAGGCGGTGCTGCGGACCAACTTTCTGTCGGTGGTGGCGCTGCTGGTCCCGCTCGGCAACCGGATGGAGGCGCAGGGCAGGGGGCACATCGCCGTGCTGTCGTCGGTGGCGGGCGATCGCGGCCGCCCGCGCAATTACACCTACGGCGCGGCCAAGGGCGCCCTGAATGTCTACCTGCAGGGGCTGCGAACGCGGCTGTGGCCCTCCGGGGTGCGCGTACACACCATCAAGCTGGGGCCGGTCGCCACGCCGATGACGGCGACCCATCGCAAACACGCGCTGTTCGCCCGCCCGGCCGACGCGGCCGCCGAGATCATCGCCGTCATCGACCGGGGTCAGGCCGAAGCCTACGTTCCGCGCTACTGGCGCCCGATCATGAGCGTGGTTCGCAACCTGCCGGAGGCTGTCCTCCAGAAGCTGTCGTTTCTGTCCGGGCGCTGAAATGTCGTCGTTCGGGGTGGGCATCGATTTCGGCACGACCAACAGCGCGGTGGCGGTGGCCGACGGCGCTGGCGCACGGCTGCTGCCGCTGCCCGGCCCGGCCGGCGCCCTCGGAAACACCTGGCGGACCATCCTATACTTCGAGTCCGGCGACGGGGTCAACGAAGTCGAGGTCAGCGCGGGCGGGCGGGCCATCGAGCGCTACGCCCAGACGGAGGGGCAGGGGCGGCTGGTTCAATCCATCAAGAGCCACCTGGCCAGCGAGCTCTTCTCCGCAACCCACGTTCTCGGACGCCGTTACCGGATTGAGGATCTGGTCGCCACCTTCCTGCGGCAGTTGCGGGCCGCCGTTCCCGTCGACCTCGGGCGCCGCGCCGTGGTCGGCAGGCCGGTTCGATACTGGGGCGCCCGCGACAAGGCGGACGAGGACCGCGCCCTGGACCGGATGCGCACCGCTCTGGGGCTGGCCGGCTTCGAGGAGATCGTCTTCGAGTACGAGCCGGTCGCGGCCGCCAATCGGTACGCGGCCCGCCTGGGCGGCGACGAGCTGGTGCTGATCGCGGACTTCGGCGGCGGCACCAGCGATTTCTCCCTGATGCGCATCGGCGCCGACAAGGTGCCGCTGGTGATCGGAACCAGCGGCGTCGCCGTCGCCGGGGACAGCTTCGACGCCCGGATCATCGATCGTGTCGTCGCGCCCGCCCTGGGGCAGGGGACGCACTATGCCGCAGAGTTCGACCGGCGGATGCCGGTCCCGCCGTGGCTGTTCACCAACCTCCGCCGCTGGCACCACCTCTCCTTCCTGCGGGCCAAGGACACCACCGCCCTCCTGCAGAAGATCCTGCGCGGCGCCACCGCCCCGGCGAAGATCCAGAAGCTGATCAGCGTGGTCGAGGACGAACTGGGCCTGCCCCTTCATCAGTCCGTCGAGGCCACCAAACGCGCGCTCTCCACCGCGGAGCAGTCACCTTTCCTGTTCGACCAGCAAGAAGTGGGCATCTCCTCCTCCGTTCTGCGAACCGAGCTCGATGTATGGATCGCCGAGGAGGTGGCGGCGATCGACGCCGCCGTCGACGAGGTCCTGGTTACCGCCGGCGTGCAGGCCACCGCCGTCGATCGCGTGTTCACCACCGGCGGTTCGTCCCTGGTTCCGGCCGTTCAACGAATCTTGGCCCGCCGATTCGGCGCCGACCGCCTGGTCGGCGGCGAAGAACTCACGTCCGTGGCCTGGGGCCTCGCGATCTCCGCGGCACGCCTGTGAGCAGACGGTTGCGAGCCGCCCGCCATAGGTGTATATACACACATTAATGGCCAAGCCTGATTTCAGCGCCTGCACTGGCTGCCTGTGCTTCGCCGTCCGCCGCGCGGCGCGGGCCGTCACGCAGCGCTACGACGCGCACCTGCGTCCCTCGGGCCTGCGGGCGACGCAGTTCACCCTCTTGGTGGTGCTGAAGAACGGTGGACCGCAGCCGCAGAGTCGCATCGCCGAGCTCCTTGGCATGGAACGCACGACCCTCACGCGCAACCTGCGGCCGTTGCTGGCGCGCGGCTACGTGACCTACGAGGTTGGCGAAGAGGACCGCCGCGTGCGTCAGATCGCGATCACCCCCGCCGGCACCCAGACCATCGCGCGCGCCCTGCCACACTGGCGCAAGGCCCAGCGCGAGATCGAAGCTCAGCTCGCCCCGGCGGCGCTCACGACGCTCGCTGCCCTGGCACAGCCCGGACGATGACCCCGATGACGGCAACCACAGTCCTGCGGAGGAACCTCAAGTGAGTGCAGCTACACCTATCAGGATGGACCGACCTAAATTCTTCCCGGGCCTCGGGGCCTGGCTTGTGTTCCCGGTGCTGCTTGCCACCGTCGCAGCCGTCACCCTGCGCCTCCTGGCCAGCGATTTGCCGAGGCCGCTGGTGTCGACCTCGGTGCTGGTCTCGATGGTCGCCGTCTTCCTCGTACTCGAGCGTCTGTCGCCCCTGCACCGCGCCTGGAATGCCAGACCGGAGGTGTCGGACCTGTTGCTGGTCGTCGGCAACCGTCTGGTGGACGTCGCGGTCATCGCCGGCAGCCTCGCCCTTGCCGGCCTCATGGCGCGTTCCCGCGCGCCGTGGCCGACCGAGTGGCCACTGCTGCTGCAAGCGGCGCTGGGCATCTTCATCGCCGAGTTGATCCGCTACGGCTTGCACCGCTGGTCACACCGGCCCGGCTTCCTCGGACGCGTGCACCACACGCACCACCAGCCGCAGCGAATGTACACGCTCAACGGCCCGCGCCTGCATCCCGTCAACCAGCTGTGGATCACGATGTCGAACGTCGTGCCGATGCTGTTGCTAGGCGCCTCGCTCGATGCCGTGATCCTGGTCGTCAACCTCACCACCTTCTTCGTCCTCTTCCAGCACTCGAACGTGCGCCTGCGCTTTGATGGCTACAACCGCCTCCTCGCCACGCCCGACGCCCACCGCCTGCACCACCTGCGAGACAACCAGGGCAGGCGTGGCGCCAACTACGGCATCGTGCTGCTGGTCTTCGATGCCCTCTTCGGCACCTATGCGCCTGTGAAGGGCGAGCCGGAAGCCGACGCCATCGGCCCGACGGCGCTGCGGTCGGGATGAGGCGGCGATCGGGGTCGTCAGCGCGGCTTGGCGTCGCTGATGGGCGCGCTCGCCATGTCGCCGGGCAGCCACTTTGACGACGGCAAGATCGTGACCTGGCCCTTCGCGTACGTGTTTGCGATCGTGAGCGGCCCGTTCTGGTTCTGCTGATCGATGTCGAACTCGGTGCCCATGAAGCTTGAATTGCTGATGATGTTCGGCCCGGCGCCCGAGCCGTAGAGCATCGCGCCGTAGACGACCCTGCCGGCCGGACCGGCGGGCGATGACGCTCCCGCCGTGACGTGATCGATCTCGAAGCGCTCGACGTTGTTAAAGTGGAAGCCGCAGTGCGCGTCCGTGATGGTCGAGTAGGCGACGTGAACGAGCCTGGACGCGTACGAGATGATGTAGTCGTTCCCGCCATTGGGCGTGCCATGGAACGTCGAGTCGGTGGCGTCGAAGATCGCGCCCGCGCCGGTCATGATGAAACCCCCCAGGACATTGGCCGAGGTTTCATAGTCGAGGTAGGAGGCGTGGAATTCGCCGCCGACGCCGCTGGCGCCGTCCGCGTTCACGACCGTCGCGTGCTTGGTGTCGAGGCGCGCACCCGCGGCGATCTCGAACGGCACCTGCACCTCGGTGATTGTCCCGTTGTCGTAACGCGCGCCCAGACTGCCAGCATTGACGGTCAGCGCCGTTGTGGCGCCCGCCAGGTCGAGACCGTCGGCCTCGAGGCGACCCCCGCTGTCGACCACGATGCCGCCCCACGAGTGATCCTGGTCAGGGTGGGGCGCCGAGGTCGCGATGCGCGCGTGGGCGCGGGCGCTCGCGCTTGAGACTGTCAGCACGCCTCGCACGGTGATGACGACGCCAGGCGCGGCGACGATCTTGGCGCCCGCGGGGATTGTGACCGTCGAGCCGGCCGGGATCTCCATCGCGGCCGTCACCATGGCCCCGTCACCGAGCCCGCCGGCGCTTCCCGGCGGTGTCGTGGCGCCGCCCGGCGTCGTGGCGCCGCCCGAGCATCCAGCCACCAGAAAGACCAACATTGCGCGAGCACTGCGGCGCATAACTCGAGGTTACCGCATCCACGTCCCTCAGGGGGCGCGCGCGCAGCGAAATCCCAGGTAAATCTCGCGATTCGCGGGGTCATAGTCGTAGCGAAGCCAGGTGGGGAGGTAGTTGGCGCCCTCGGCGAAGTTGCTGACCTTGACCACGCGCACGGACGTTGGCGTCAAGTACGCGCAGTTCGTGCACGGATCCACGTAGGCGCCGTCTTCGGGGTAATAGTCCAGGTTCCACTCCCAGAGGCTTCCAGCGAGATCCAGCTGGCCCCACGCTCCCGCGCCCAGGCTCGCCGTTCCCACCGGCGCGATGTTCTTCGCGCCCGAACAGAACTCCACCGTACAGTTGCCGGGCCCCTCCGGATAGCAGCAACCGTAGATCGCGTATTGATTGGTCGTTCCCGGCGGTGTTGCGCCCCACGGGAACTCCCGTTGCTGGCTTCCGCCCGCGGCGGCGTACTTCCACTCTGCCTCGGTCGCCAGGAAGCCGCCGTCCCAAATGCAGAATGCGTACGCCTCCCACCAGTTCACGCAGTTGATCGGAAGGTTCTCCTGCGATGAAGGAGACGGTGTCCAGGTCGCGTACTCACCACAAAAGCCAAGATTGTCGTCGGTGGGAGCGAGTCGCTTGTCGTCGGTTTGGCTCCACCCCGGCTCGTAGGCTCCGGCGATCCCACCGGTCCCGCCGTTGGCAAGTCCCAGACCCGCGTTGAGATGGCTGTGTTTCCCGGAACCAACCGCCGGCGTGTAGCCGGCTCCGCCGTTCCAAGCGTTGACGAACTGGCGGAACCGTCCCACCGTCACCTCGTACTTGTCGAGGCGGAACGTGCTCACCGTCGCGGGGTCGGCCAGTCCCATCGCCCCGGCGTTCATGGCGATAAACGTCCGGTGATACGTTCCGCCGGCAACCTGCAAACTTGTGCAGCAGCTCTCGCCGTCGGCACCGCAATTGGTCACGCCGTTCAATGCGTCCGACCCGCGGCAACTCGGCGGCCCGGCATCGCTGACGCCGGCGTCACCGTCGGGATCGCCGACGCCGGCCTCGCTTCCCGATTTCCCGTCGGGCGTCGACTGGTGTCCGCCGGCGCAGGCCGTCAGGCACGCCCCGGCAACCAGGATCGCGGCCGCAAGCTTCGAAGGATGTACTGGGTGAGCCGTCAGACCAGCAACTCGGGGAGACCCGTGCTGACCATCGAAGCCCCCATTCCCCAGGGACCCGGAGGCCTGCCCAATGCCGTCAGCAACGTATACGGAACCTTGGACAGGTTGTCGCCGTTGGCAATGCCGGTCGGCCCTGGCGTCCCAGGGGTCATGCGCAGGTGCTGGTCGGTCTTCAGCAGGCCGCCTGCCTTGCCCGCGACCAAGACTGGGTAGTCGTTCCCGCTGTGCGTCTGCGACTCGCTCGTGCACGAGGTGGCGTAGACCACGGAGTTGTCGAGCAGGTTCCCGGCGCCGTCGCCGCAGTTCATCATGCGCGTCAGCGTCTCGTTGAAATTGCTCATGGTGTACTGCACGCCCTTCAAGAACCCCGCCGCCGCGTAGGCGGCTCCTTTCGGACTTTTGCGGTGCCCGTAGTCCTCATGGAAGGTGACCGGATCCAGTCCTCCGTCGGCGAAGTTGCCGTGGCAGGCCGCACACGTGAACATGAACGAAAAGACGCGCGTGATATCCGTGGCCAGCGCGAAGACCACCAGGTCGGACATCGCCTTGTTGCGCAACGCGGTGATCGACCCAACCGCGCCCATGTTGGGATAGGTCACCGCCGGATCGACGAGCTTCGCGTTCGTCGTCGTCGGGGTCGTGGGCATCGTCGACAGGATGGCGATCTGATTTTCGATCTGGTGCACCCCATCCAGGTGCTGGTCCAGGCGGAGTTGGTCGGCCTTTCCGAGGCGCGCTCGCAGTGCCGTAGCGCTGTCCAAAACGGCGTCGAGGGCCCGCTTGCGATGGGCCAGATCGGGATCAGGCTTGGCGGGCCCCGTCATGCCACCGGGGGCAGGAGGCGTGCTGCCTCCAAACATGACCAGCTGTTTGAAGACGGCTGCCGTGTCGTACTGCGGAGGATTCGACGCGGCCGGACCCCGGAACGATATCCGCAGGTCCAGCGCCCCCGCCCCCGACGTGCTGGAGATCCCGACGTGCAGTCCAAG
>DASRQT010000291.1:0-7138 GCA_035696485.1 Polyangia bacterium
GGGGCTGGCGGCCAGCTTCTCGACGTTGCCGCGCACCAGATCGAGGACGCTCTTGCGCGAACGGAGCAGGAAGTCCTGTCGCGCCTTCTCGGCGCTGTTGTTGGGCGGCGTGAAGTTGGAGAACAGGGCGTCGAATGCCGCCTTGGGGCTGACCAGCGGCGGAATGGGCACCGTCTTGCCTGCGCTGTCGGCCTTGTACGACATGATGTCGCGGCCATAAGGGGCCGAGACGCCCAGGTACCAGTCGACCTGAATGCGATAGACCAGTGACTTGAAGGCGGTGGGGCCGGCGATCGCGGCGGCCACCAGCTGGTCCGACGTGGGACCGGCGGCGGCCGTGTTGGCGGGCGACCGGACACCCGAGAACAGCGGGCTCAGCGACGAGACGTGAAAATCGTCGCGCCGCCCGGCGGCGGGCACCGTGCCGCCGTTGGCGGTTGGGATATTCAGTCCCGAGACCACCGTGACCTCGTCCTTGACGCCGGCGAGCGGCGCCAGCGCCGATTTGAGGTCGTAGTTGCGCCCGACGGTGGCGGGGACGTAGTCGTTGTGCAGCGGATCGCCATCGCCACCCAGCGACTGGCCGCCAAAACAGACCAGATAGCGTTTGGGGATCGGCGCCGCGCCCTGCGCGAAGGCGAGGCCGTTGCGGTCGAGCATGATCTCCAGCGCGGGCAGGCTGATGGCCGCGCCACCCAGACCGCGTAACAACGTGCGACGGCCAAGCTTGAACGCCATGCGACGGCTACTCCTCCACCCGGCGGTGCGCGAAGGCCGGGCTTTCGACCAGGTCCAGCACCAGTTGATCGAAGGGGCGATGTTTGTCGCCGAACGCGCTGGTCAATGCCGTCAACGTGGCGGCGTCGGCGGCGGCCTCGCGCCGTCCCATCGCCAGCCGGTAGAGCTGCGTGACCACGCACGCCTCCAGCCCGCCGCTGGCGATCAGCATGTCGCCCAGCGGCCCCGGGCCATTGAACTTGCCGACGCCGGCGACGTCGCCGTCGCCGCTGATCACACAATCGGGCGCGTCCTTGTCGGTGGTCCGGTAACGGCCGGCGCGGTCGTAGTTCTCGAGGCCGAAGCCGATCGGATCGGTCAGGTTGTGGCAACTGGCGCAGCCGCCGCTGCGGTGTTCGGCGTAGCGGTCGACCTTGCACTTCCCGGCGCCCGCCGGCGGCTGGTCGACGGCGACGTTGGGTGGCGGCGGCGGGATGGTCTGGCACAAGAGGCGGTTGCGCACGAACACGCCGCGCAGCGTGGGGCTGGTGTCGTCGAACTTGGCGCCGGCCGCCAGCACCGCGCCATGCGACAGGATCCCGCGGCGGCCCGAGCTGCCGTAGGGGACGAACGCGCCGGCGGCGCTGGCCGGCGCCGGCAAACCGTAGTGCGTCGCCAGCGCGCCGGTCAGGAACGTGTCCTGCGATTGAAAGATGCGAAAGTAATCGCCGGGCATATCGAAGATGGTGCGTGCGACCAGCGCGTCGGACTCGGCACGCAGCGCCGCCGCCAGGTCTGGCGCCAGCGGCAGCTGGTGATATCCCAGCCAGAACGCGTGAAACATCGCGACCCGCTCGCGCCCGTGCGCATCGCCCAGCAGCTTGGCCGCCGTGGTCCGACGGCTGGCGCCGGCCCCTAGCTGGCCGGCCTGCGCGAGATCGAGGATCGCGTCGCTGGGGGTCGTCGCCCACAGAAAATACGAAAGCCGTGTCGCGATCTCGTAGTCGTTCAGACGGAAGACGCCGGGTAGCCCGGTGACCGGATCACCGGTTTCGACGCGATAGAGAAAGCTGGGATCCTGCAACATCGCGCGAACCACCAGATCGACGGCGGTGTAGAAGTTTTTGTCCTCGACGCCGAACGCGGCCAGCGTCAGGTAGCCCTGCGCCTCGGCGTCGGTCAGCGGGCGCCGGAAGGCGCGGCGGCCGAACTTCTTGATGAAGCTGCCCAGGCAGGCGGCGTCGCCCGGCCCCGACGGCGTGCAGCCAACCAGCGCGTCGCGCCGCTGCGGGTCGGCCAGCAACCGCGCCGACGCCTCCTGCGCCAGCGTCTCGGCCGAACCGATCAAGGCCCCGGAGACCAGCTGCGTCTTGTAGTCGTTGTCGAACGGATCGTGAACATCCGACGGCAGCTGGGCGAACCCGGGGCGCGAGGTGTCGCCCAGCAGGTCGCGCAGCGTATTGTCGTATTCGATCCGGCTCAGACGCAGCAGCCCGCTTGCACCCAGAGTGAACGGCTCACCGGTCGGCGTGGTCGGCGGCGCGACACTGCCGCCTCCGCCACCGGGCCCGGCGCCCGGTTCCGAGATGGTGGCGCTGCAACCGATGGCGCCCGGCACAACCAGCCCGGCGGCCAGGCTGACAAACCCAGCAAGAAAACCAACCAGCGGTCGCGTAGCGTATTGCCTTCGCACCACCCCGATCATCCTCCGATCCATCGGAGGATGCGACAGAAGGGTTTAGGCGGCGTAGGCTCGGGTGGGATGCTCCCGCCCATCGCCGCCGATGTCCCCCTCGGGCCCCTGACGACGCTGGAGCTGGGTGGTCGCGCGCGCTTTCTCGTCGACGCGGGCGACGAAAGCACCGTCATTGCAGCACTGCGCTGGGCGGCGCAGCGCGGCCTGCCGGCCTTCGTGCTGGGCGGAGGGTCGAACCTGGTGGTCCCCGACAGCGGCTATGACGGCCTCTGCATCCGCATGACCGCGCGCGGGCTCGCCTTCACGTCCGATGGCGTCGTGTCCGCGCAGGCCGGCGAGCCCTGGGACCCCCTGGTCGCCGAGACCGTCCGCCGCGAGCTGGCCGGTCTCGAGTGCCTGTCGGGGATCCCGGGCCTGGCCGGCGCCACGCCGATTCAGAATGTTGGCGCTTACGGACAGGAGGTCGCCGAGACCATCCGTTCTGTCCGCGTCGTCGATCGCGACACCCTGGCCGTCGTCGAGCTGCCGCCCGACGCGTGCGGCTTCGGGTACCGGCAGAGTCGATTCAAGCGCGACCCGGGACGGTTCGTGGTCCTGGCGGTGACCTTCGCGCTCCGACCCGGCGGCCCGCCCACCGTGATTTACCGCGAGCTGCAGCAGGCCCTCGCCGCCGCGGCGGCGTCCGCGGGCGCTGCCCGTCCCGCAACGCTGGCCGAGGTTCGCGACTTGGTCCTGCGACTGCGTCGCAACAAATCGATGGTGATGGACCCGTCCGATCCCAACCGTCGCAGTGTCGGCTCGTTCTTCATGAACCCGATCCTCCCCGCTGACGAAGCCCAGCGCCTCATCGAACGCCTGGTGGCGGGCGGGAAGGCGGTGACCGCGGCCGACGTCCCCGCCTTCCCCGCGGCCGGCGGCGCGCTGAAACTGTCGGCCGCCTGGTTGATCGAACGCGCGGGGTTCGCCAGGGGATTTCGTTCGGGCGCGGTCGGGATCTCGACCCGCCATGCGCTGGCACTCGTCCACCATGGCGGTGGCACCACGGCCGAACTGCTGGCGCTGGCCGAACAGATCAGGGACAGCGTCGCGCACCAGTTCGGTGTGGAACTCACGCCCGAACCGGTCGTGCTTCCCGCTGCTCGCCGGTGGTAGTTTTTTCCTCCGGTCGCGACTTCGCGCTTGCCGCCCAGGCTGAACATCCGTATAGTGCCTGGCGCTCGACGATCGGTTTCGCACCGGCGCGGGCCGTTTCCGCGGAATGGGCACATCGGATGGCGGGTGGAGTGGGCAGGGGTGGTTCCGCGGAAACGGCACCGGCCGGTCGAACGGTCGGCGGTCGGGCGACCTGGGCTGGTCTGCATACATAAGCACAAAATAAGAAACGGCCCCTCTTGACGGCGATGTTGGCCGGACCAATTTGTACAAGTTATGGCTAACCGAATCCCCGCCGCCGAGGCCCGCAAGCACCTGGCGAACGTCGTCCAGCAGGCGCAGAACGGCGAGCGCATCAAGCTGACGCGTTACAACAAAACGGTTGCCGTCATCATTCCCAAGAACGATCTGACCTCACTGGAAGAATGCGAGGAGACGGAGCTGACGGCGAAAGAAACCGCGGCAGCCTCCCGGCCATCGAAGTCGCGACGTGCCCCCCCGGCAAGAAGGGGATCTGGTGGAAAATGAGCTCCCCCCTGAAGCAGTCCTGATTGTCGACGACGACGCCGCCATTCGGGAGGCGCTGACGACATTGCTGCAAGATGAAGGCTATCTGGTGGCGACCGCGGCCAACGGCGTCGAGGCGCTGGACTGTCTGCGCCAGGGCCTGCGACCGTGCGCCATCCTGCTGGACCTGATGATGCCGGTGATGGACGGCTGGGACTTTCGCGCCGTCCAGCGACAGGACCCGGTGCTTTCCGCAATCCCCGTCATCGTGGTCACGGCAGCCGGCTTCCGGACCGACACCATCATCGATCAGTTCGGGGCGGTCGACTGCGTCCACAAACCGCCGCCGCCAACCACACTGCTGGCAGCGGTCCACCGCCACTGCCCGCACCACAGCCACCGGCCGCACTGATCTCTCGGTCCCGCGACGATTCTTGACCCCGGCTGCGCGCAAATCCCGTGTCTGACGGGTTATAAAAGTGTATGCGCGCCAGGGAAACCTCGGGATGACTGATCCGTCCCCCTACCACCTGGCTCCGGGGACCATCCTGGCCGAGACCTACCGGATCGAGGGGCCGATCGGAAAAGGGGGGATGGGCGAGGTCTACCTGGCCTCCCACGCGCGCTTGTCGGGGCGATACGCGGTCAAGCTCTTGCTGCGGGAGGTCGGCCGGGGCCAGGAGGTCTTGCGCCGCTTCAAGCAGGAGGCCGAGATCACCTCGCGCCTGCGGCACCCCAACATCGTCCAGGTGATCGACTTCGCTCAGATGCCCGACGGAACGCCGTTCATGGTCATGGAGTATCTGAACGGCAGGGACCTGGCGGATGAGTTGCGCACGCTGGGTCGCATCCCAACCGCGCGCGTCGTCGATCTGCTGGACCAGGTGGCGAACGGTCTGGCGGCCGCGCACGCCGAAAACATCGTCCACCGCGATCTCAAGCCGGCCAACATCTTCCTGACGCCGCTGCCGGGGCGGCGCCGCGAGCTGGCCAAGATCGTCGACTTTGGCATCTCCAAGGTGCGGGCCATGACGGTTGGCTTGACGCGAACCCAGACCGTCATCGGAACGCCGCAATACATGGCGCCCGAGCAGGCGCGTGGTCAGATTCGCGACATCGACGCGCGCACCGATCAGTTCGCGCTGGGGGCCATCGCCTTCGAGATGTTGACCGGAAGACCCCCGTTTACCGGCGAGGACATTTCCTCGATCCTTTATCAGATCGTGCACGAACCGGCGCCAGCGCTGGTCTCGCTGGGTTTCGACGAGCTCGCGCCCTTTGATCCGGTCATCGCGCGCGCGATGGCCAAGGACCGCGACGCCCGCTATCCGTCGGTGGCAGATTTCGCGCAGGCGCTGGCCGACGCCAGCCGAGCACCGGCTCCTCTGGGCGGTTGGTCCGCGCCCGGATTTTCTCAAGCGGCGACGCTCACGGCGCCCGGATCGTCAGCGCGGCAACAGACCAGGCCGATGCTGGCGCGACCGCCGCCCGGCACGCAGACCACGTTACGCAGAGCCACCGGCCAGCTGGACATCGAGGGCCCTGCACCCGTCGCCCCCAGGCGCGCGCCGCGCATCGCCCTCGCGCTGCTGGGCGGCGCGGCGATCGCCGTCGTGGGCGCCTTCCTCGTCAATGGACAGCGACCGGCGCCGACCGGAGCCGGAGCGCCCGAGATTTCGGCGGCGGTCGCGGCGCCGTCTCTCCCCGCCGCGGCGCCGCCCGCGCCCCCGCGCGACGAACCGCCGCCCGCGCCTGCCGAGGTGTCAGAGGTGTCGATCGAGCTCGACAACGGTCCCGCCGCCTTGCGGGTCGCCGTCGACGGCCGCGCGGCCACGCTGCCGCTGCGCTTGCCGCGCGGGCCCGAGAAGCGCCGCATTCAATTCTCCGCCCCCGGCTACAAGAGCGAGGAGCAACTGGTCGTCCCCAGCAAGGACCTCATCATCCGCCTCGCCATGCAGAAAGAGGCCGCCCCCACGCCCCGGCCCGCCCACCATCCCTCGGAACCGCGTCCCGCCCCGACCCGCAAGACGACGAAGAACGTCGTCACCGACCTCTGATCCGATGAACCGTGCGAGAGTCGATGCTTTCGAAGTCGCAGCCCCTCTCCCTTCGGGGGCGAGGGGACAGGATCAAAGGCACACGAACGCCTAGAACTCGCGGCAGTCGGTGGGGACGATGGCGCTGCCGAAGCTGTAGGGGCGCGCCTGTTTGATCAGCAGCCGGCGGGCCGGGCCAACCAGCTTCCATTCGATGTCGGTCGCGAACCAGCGGTTCTTGTTTTCGGGATCGATGCGCGCCTTGAAATGCCGGTGGATGGTGCCCAGGGCACACATCAGATCATCCAGCTCGGTCGGCGACAGGACGGTACCGGACGTGAAGCTGCTGTGGCTCTGGTAGTTGAGGGGTGACGTCGGGCTGAACCAGTTATAGAGCCCTTGTTCGCTGGTGACGCCCGGGGCGGGGTTGGTGACGCTGGCTTCACCGGCCTGGGCGTTCCAGTAGTAGGCGTCACCGTAGATCGGGTCCAGCACGTTTCGGCTGATGGCGACGCCGTTGGCGCGTTCATCGAGAAACGCGGAGTGAACCAGCACAGCCATGGCGGTGAACGCGTGATCGACGCGACCCAGCTCGCGTTCGTCGTAGGCGCGCGGCGTCCACAGGCTGGCCCAGACGGTGCGCAGGCCGTCGTCGATCTTGCGCTGCGGATCGCCGGCCGCCACGCCGACGGAGATGTACAGCCCGGCGCCGTTGAAGCCGGGAAGATCCTCGGTGTTGCTGGACGACCGCAGGCGGACGCGCTCGGTCCCGAAGCGTTCGACGATCTGACGTGTCAGCTCTTGCAGGATCACCGGTTCGACGGGGAAGGCGGTGATCTTGGCGCGAACCTCGGCCAGCGCCAGCGCGCGGACGCGGCCGTCGGCGGCAAAGTCGGCGCGGGCCTGCCAGGCGGCCAGCGTGGCGGCGGCGCCGCTGGCGACGAAATGTTCGCGCTCGTGAACCACCGGCACCGCGAACGGTTTGTCGGGAAGCGGCAGCCCCTGACCGCAAGCGGTTGGCGTATTGGCC
>DASRQT010000292.1:0-2768 GCA_035696485.1 Polyangia bacterium
CAGCTTTTGCGAGACCGGCAGGACGTTCTGCCCCTTGAGCGCCAGGTACACCAGCGGCGCCGACGTGGTGAAACCCTCGTTCCAGCCGCGAAACGGGTATTCGACCGCGCTCTCGACGATCGCCGGCCGAACGATCGAGCGGACGATCCCCGTCTCTCGCGCCACCAGCTGATCACCCATGCTCTTGGTGTAGGTGTAAATGTTGGGCCACCCCCACGCGTGCGCCCGTTCCATCCCCTGACGGGTCAGCTCGGCGCGAATCCATTCCTTGCGCTGCCGCGCCACCGCCAGCCGCAGCGACCCTTCGTCGTCGGGATCGCGGTTCTCCTCGCGCAGCCGCTCGCGGGCCTGTTGCCGCAGGCGCGCCAGCACCTGCGCGTCGTCGGCCAGCTCGCGGATCCGGGCAGCGCCGTGCTCGCTGTCCAGCATCTCCTGCTCGACCGAGAACTTGGTCCCGGGCAGCTCGGCGTTGCGCGGGAAATATCCGTCCAGCTCCTCGTCCTCCCACACCTCGCCGGTGCGGTTCCCGGCCACGAAGCAGGTGCTGGTGTGAACCAGCGCCGGCCGCTTCATGCGCTTGGCGAAGGCGATGACGTTGCGGGTCCCCTCCACGTTGGTCTTCAGCGCCGATTCCAGCGGCGGGTTGAAGGTCACCCGCCCCGACGAATTGATGAGGACGTCGATGTCCTGAGCGATGCGCTGCGCCTCCTCGTCGGACAGTCCCAGGTTGGTCTCGGTGATGTCGCCGTCGACGACCTCGACCTTCTCGCGAAGAAACTGCGCCAGCCCTTCGCCACCGCCGTGCCGCCGCCGCAGCGGATCAAAGGCGGGTGACGTGACCACGCTGTTCCAGAACCGCGCATTGCTGTCCGTCCCCGAGCCGCGCCGGACCATGACGTACGCCCGTCCGATCTCGGGGAACCGGTCCAGCAACATGCTGAGCAGCACCTTGCCGACAAACCCCGTGCTGCCCAGGATGAAGACCTTGCGCCCGCGAAAGATCTCCGCGGCCGACAGGGCATTCGGAGGCGCGGGCGCAGGACTCTTCGCTTTCGGCATCGCCAGGGGCTGTTAGATAACTCGCCCGGCGCGCAATTGCCAATGCCGCGGCATCGGCGCGCCGCCCAACCGATGGGTGCAAACCACCGTTAATTCACGCAATTCGTGAGGGTCAGCTCGTGGATCGACCACCAGTTGGTGGCCGAGGTCCCGGTCTGGAGCACGCGCACCGCTCGCATGTCGGTGGTCGGAAACGTGATCGGCAGGATGTCCCCGCCGGGACCGGCGACATCGGGCACAAACCGCCGCCACAGGGTCCCGTTGGTCGAATATTCCACCCGATAGGCGACCGCGCCGTCGCCATTGTCGCTGACCAATCGGATGCCGCTGATGGTGACGGTGGCCCCGAAGTCCACGGTCACCATCTCGTCATCCACCGGGCTCCCCTGCGGCCTGCCGGTCGAGTATCGGGTCACGGGATCGCCGTCGATGGCACCTTGCGGATCTCTCCGGTCAGCGGTCAGGCCGGCACAGTCGGGCGTGTCGCAGATGTTGTTGACCGCGATGGTCCAGTTTGCGCGCAGACAGCCATTGATCGCGGGGCCGGTGTCGACCACCTCTCGGCCAGCGTCCCTCGGGGGTTCGGGAGCGACCTCGGGGGGCGGCTCGGGTCTCATCTCGGCCGGAGCTTCCATCCCGACGTCCGGCCTGGCCTCCATGCCCCGGTCGATGCCGGCGTCGCCCCGGTCGATGCCGGCGTCGGTCGGTCGATCTGGGCCAGCGTCCATCCGTCCGCCGGTCCCCGCGGGGGGATTGCCGCCGGTGCCGCCGCCGGACCCGCCACTGCCGGCCGCGCCGCCGGTGCCCCCTGTGCCTCCAGGATCGCCGCCGGACCCACCGGAACCAGGAAGGCCGCCTGTCCCCCCGGTGCCTTCGCCGGCATCGACCTCCGCGCCGCCGCTACCAACACCGATGGCCAGCCCGCCTGAACCCCCGGCACCGAAACCGGCGGCACCGTCGTGACGAAAGGTTTCGGCCGGGCGACAGCCGGCGGATGCCGCTATTGCTCCTGATACCACTGCGGCAAGAAAAACAGGCCCGCGTGCCGGAAACAACATCGCGGCAGGTTATACGACATCTATCGGAAACAGAAGTCGCCGACGTTAAT
This sequence comes from Polyangia bacterium, assembly GCA_035696485.1. GTDB lineage: Bacteria > Myxococcota_A > Polyangia > Fen-1088 > Fen-1088 > DASRQT01. Next base: position 2,168 of record DASRQT010000292.1, read on the forward strand.
AGCATTTGCGTCATCAGTACTTAGCGCGTCGTCCAGGGCGAAGAAGACTTCGCTATTCCGCCAGGAGCGCGCGCCTAGCTGTTGACGCAGCCGAGGACGGTCAGCTCGTGAATTGACCACCAGGCGAGCGACGTCGCGCCAATCTGGACGATCCGAATCGCCCGCATCGCGGTTGCCGGAAATGGGATCGTGAGGTCGTCGGCGCCGGGACCCGTCACGGCTGTCGGAAAGCCCATGAAGGTTGTCGCGTTGGTCGAGTATTCCAGCCGGTAGATCGCAACCCCATCACCCGGTTTGGTGGTCCGGAGACGAATTCCGCTGATGGTGACCGTGCGCGGAAACGTGAGGGTGACGGTTTCGTCCTGGGCCGGACTCCCCTGCTGGACGCCGCTCGTGTAGCGGGTGACGATATCTCCGTCGATGGCATAGTGGGGATCCTTGTCCGAGGCCGGGATCCCCGCGCAGGCCTGCGAGGTCGTACACAGCGTGTTGGCCGCGATCATCCAGTTTGTGTTCAGGCAGCCGTTGATCTGGGGGACGTCGGTGCCGCCTGCCCCGCCGCCGGCGTCGACGCGATCGACCCCCGCGTCGACGACGCCGC
>DASRQT010000293.1:0-10093 GCA_035696485.1 Polyangia bacterium
TACCTCGACGACGACATGATCGAGGCCAAAATCGTCGACGAGATGCGCGACCATCCGCTGTTGCTGTTGCCGCGCGGCAAGCGGCGCGATCTCATCTCGCAGCGGCTGGCGGACGACATACGCGCGGGGTTTCGGCCCGCCGACTACCTGCTACGCGGCGATCTATCGCATCGCAACCGGCAGATCTTCGAGGCCCTGCTGTCGTCGTACCACGGCGATCTGGCCAAGGTGTTGCGCCACGTCCAGGTCGAACGGTTCTACGTTTCGCGCCGCTACCGCCAGGCCGCCGCGACCGTGGAACCGCAGTTGGCCGTCGACGCGCGCTCGCGGCAGTTGACCATGGATCGCTCGCTGGCCTCGCTGCCGCCGGCGCTGCAGTCGCTGACCCTGTACGAATATCAGGGCGAGCTGGTGGACGGTAACCGCGGCGTCGTCGACTTCGCCGATCTGCTGAAGCGCCCGCTGGAGGCGTACAAGTACCTGCTGGGCACCGTCGAACAGGGGCGGATCTCCCTGGACGTCGCCAGCCTGGAGTTGGACACGGTGTTCATCGGATCGTCGAACGAGGGCTACCTGGCGGCCTTCAAGGAGGTGCCGGAGTTCCAGTCCTTCAAGGGCCGTATGGAGCTGGTCCGCGTGCCCTACCTGCTGGACTTCCGGGTCGAGCAGCGGATCTACCAGGCGCAGATCCAGGCGGCGCACGCCGAGTCGGGGAAGCACGTGGCGCCGCACGTGGCCTGGGTCAGCGCGCTGTGGGCAATCCTGACCCGGATGAAGAAGCCGCTGGCCGAGAAATACAGCAAGTCGCTGGCCGACATCGTGGGACGGCTGGGGCCGCTGGAGAAGGCGTTGCTGTACGCCGAATCCGGCACGCCAGAAGGGTTGAACGCCGACCAGCAGCGGGAGCTCACGTCAGGGACCGAGAAAATAGCGCGCGAGTCCGACAACTATCCCAACTATGAAGGCCGCACCGGGGCGTCGCCGCGCGAGATGAAGCTCATCATCATGAACGCCGCGCAGAGCCCGAAGTTCCAGTGCCTGTCTCCTTTTGCCGTGTTCGACGAGCTGGAGGAGCTGGTGCGCGGCGTGACCGTGTACGAGTTTCTCAAGCAAGAGCCGCTGCCGGGGGGATTCCACGAGAACCGCAAGTTCATCTTCCAGGTGCGCGACAAGCTGATCGATCGGATTGACGACGAGGTTCGTACCTCGATGGGCCTGGTCGACGAACGCCGCTACATCGAACAGTTCGAACGCTACGCTACCCATGTCTCCAACTGGGTGAAACACGAGAAGGTCCCGAACCCGATCACCGGCCGCGACGAGGATCCCGACGAAGAGTTCATGGGCGACATCGAACGGATGCTGGAGGTTGGCGCGCGCAAGGACGAATTTCGGCGCGAGGTGATCGCGCGCATCGGGGCCTGGTCGATCGACCACCCGCGCCAGAAGCCCGACTATGAGCGGATCTTCCCGCGCCCGATCGCCGACCTGCGCGAATCGTTCTTCACCGACCGCAAGAAACAGGTGCGCAAGATCAACGAGGACCTGCTGGTCCTGATGACCGACGGCCCGTCAAAGATGCCTGCTGACCAGGCCGCCACCGCCCAGGCGACCCTGAACGCCATGAAGAACCGCTTCGGCTACTGCGACGCCTGCGCCCGCGACGCGGTCCTGGCCCTGATCCGCAAGCGCTACAGCTAGCGGCCGCGGCTACGGCGCTGCTGGCGCGCCTTTGCCAGTGGGGGGTAGGCCGCGCGTCGGCAGGGCGGCGGCCGCGGGTGGCGGTTCGGCGGTTGACGCGACGGGGGCCGTGGTATCGCGGCCCAGCGACAGACGTTCCACCATGTCCAGCAGGTTCGCCGCCAGATCACGAGCCAGCGGCGTGTCGCGCGAGATGAGCCGCGACAGATCGCGGCCGCGCTTGCGCTCCTCGGGCGAGCCGGGATTGGCCAGCGCGCGGCGGAAGTCGATCGTGTGCAACACCTGCAGCCGGATCGAATCGCCGACGCGTGAGACCAGCTCGTGCTCGTCGGCGCCCAGCGCGCCGGGCCGCCACTCGCGCCAGCCGGCGGCACCCTGCACCCACAGCCGTCCCACGTCGCCGAACGCCCCGTCCTTGGCGGCGTCCTCGATCACGGCGACGCGGCGGTCATCCAGCGGGAACTGGCGTCCGTAGACGTGGTAGTAAAACGTGTCGTCGCCATCCTCCACTCGGACGACGAGGCCGCCGAAGTCGAACAGCGGCAACGTGCCGCCGGCCAGCATGTCCTTGATCCGCGTCCGCTCGCCGATGCCTGGCGCCCCCGGGGGACCCTCGGGCGACAGCGCACGCAGCACGCGTTTCTTCTTGCGCATGAACTCGGCCAGCTGGTCGATGCCGACCACGACGTTGAGCGCGCCGTGACCTTTGTACCCGGCGTGGTACATGCCCACCAGCTCCAGATCGCGGCTCTTGCATGAGACCGCCAGCACCGGGCTGCCGGAGTTCCCTTCGGACAGCAGCGCGTCGATGACGAAGTCGACGTGGTCCCAGCCCTGTTCCTGATCGCGGTCGTAGGGGTTGACGATCTTGCCGCCGCTGACCGCCTGCATGACGCCCAGCGGGAAGCCGCGGACGACAACCGCGTTGCCCTGGCGCAACCCGGCGCTCTTTCCGATGCTGTAGGGCAGGACGTTCAGGCGCTGCCCGGCCTTCAGGATCGCGGCGTCCAGCAGTGGATCGGAGGCGATCCTGGTCAGGGCGATCTGCCCGGGCTCGAAGTCGTCGCGTTCGTCGCGCACGATGCGCAGCTTGTCCTCGACGCGCTTGCAGCCTTCGGGAACACCGTCGATCCGGTGCTGTGTGTCGGTGACCTCGGGCCAGCTGGCGACGTGTTCATTGGTCAGCAGGAAGGTCTCGTTCCCGGCCAGTTCGTAGGCGAAGGCGCTTCCGACCTCGGTGGCCTGGACGCGGCGCCGGCGCAGTTTTCCGTCGGGGCCGAAGAACGGGCACTCGTACTTGGCGCTGCTGCGCACCAGGTAGCTGTACTGGCTGCGCGGCCCCTGTTCGAGGTCGCGGGTGCGCATCGACTGGATCTGGACGCTGTCCGCGTATTCACCCTGGCACTCCACCCCGCGCGTCGTGGCCGAGATGCGCGACCGGGTCAGGATGTCGAACGCGAGGCCGATCATGATCAGAGCCCCTATCAGCGGCACCCAGCTCTTCGCGGAACGGAGTTTCATGCGCGCCCCACATCAGCGTAGCATGGGCGTCGGCCATGGCGAAAACACCGACGGGTACACAGACCGACATCATCCGCGCGGCGATCGCGCTGGTTTCCCGACCCAACGTCGACCACCTGCTGTACGTCGGCGATCTGCTGCTTCCGGATGAGATGTTCCGCGGCAAGCCGAAAGCGCGCAAGAAGCTGGTGCAGGCGGTGGTCAGCCCTACCCAGCGGCCGGTCGTCGAGGCCGCCGGAATTCCGGTGCTGCCGCTGCCCGAATACGACCTCGGACGTCCCGAAAAGCTGAAGATCGCGCTGGTCAGCGGCATCGCGCGGGGCCTGTACAAGGAAGGCGACGTGGTGGTGGGCCTATTGTCGCGGCGGCCGACCACGATGCCGGATTCGATCCTGGTCGTCACGGTGGGCCAGGAAGAGGACGACGGGTCGTTCGGATTCCTTCAGGCCAAGGAGATCTCGCCGGGCGTGATGGACGCGCTCATCGAGCTGGCCATCAGCATCGGGGTCGAGGGCTGGGAGGGGCGGCCGGTCGGCGCGCTGTTCGTGGTGGGCGATTCCAGCACGGTGATGGAGAAGTCGCGCCAGCTGACCTTGAACCCGTTCCAGGGCTACTCCGAAGACGAAAAGAACATCATGAACCCCGACGTCCGCCACGCGCTGCACGCGTTCGCGGTGCTGGACGGGGCGTTCATCGTTCGCGAGGACGGCGTCGTGGTCGCGGCGGGCCGCTACCTCAACTTCGACGAGGGCAAGGACGTCGACGTGCCGCTGGGCCTGGGCGCCCGCCACATGGCGGCGGCCGGCATCTCCCGCGATTCGAACGCGATCGCGATCGTGGTCTCCCAGACCTCGGGGTCGGTGCGCGTCTTCCGCCACGGCAAGTCGGCCCTGGAGCTGGCTCCCCGCGGCCGGCGAAGCTAGGCGGAGGCACCCCGTATCAGCGATTTGCTGGTTCGCGCGCTTCCGGGATACGATGGCGCCTCCTAGAATGCGCCTTACTTCGCTGCCTGTTCGCGCCGGCTCGCTTGCCGTCCTGCTGTCACTGTTCGCGGGACCGGCGGCGGCTGACGATCCGCGGAGAGCCAAGGAGCTGTTCCAGGAGGGGACGACCTTCTTCGACGTCGGTCAGTTCGACAAGGCGATTGAGGCCTGGCAGGCCGGTTACAAGGCCAAGCCTGATCCGGGGTTCCTGTACAACATCGCGCAGGCGTATCGGATCTCGGGTGATCCCCACAAGGCGATCTTCTTCTATCGGGGTTATCTGCGGAACTCCCCCAACGCGGAGAACCGGGTCGAGGTCGAGCAAAAGATCGCGACGCTGCAAAAGCAGGCGGCCGAGCTGGACAAGAACAAGCAGCCTGCGCTTGCGGTACCGGCGCCGCCGCCGCCTGGGCGCGCGGCCGTCACGGCGCCACCGCCGGCGCCGACTTCGGTGCCGCCGCCGCCGAGCTCGGCACCGACTCCCGCAGCATCAACTCCCCACGCCACGAAAGCGCCGGACCCGCCGCCGGCCTCGTCGGTGGCGTTTGCCGGGTCGCCGACGGCCCCATCGGAACCTTCGGCTGCCGTCGGAATCTCGACCGTTCCGGAACCGCCGGGCCCGAGCGAAGGGGGCGGGTGGGATCTCGGCGCCGTGCTGGGCGCCGATACCTGGCAGACGGGGTTCTCCGGGCAGGCACAGCCGTCGTTTGCGATGGTGTTCAGCGGCGGCTACACCTTGGGCGGCAGTCCCGAACGGCGGGCGCTGTTTCGAATCGGCGCCGTGGTCGGCTACACCTTCCTCAGCGAGAGGATGTCCCGCACGGCCTTCTGGTCGTGGCTGGTCGAGCCGATGTTGCGCTATCGCGTCAGCGAGAACTGGACCCTGTCGGGGGCGTTCGGCATCGGTGTGCTGGCGGTCAGCGGCATGAAATCGACCTCCGTTCTGCTGGCGGCGCCGACCATGCCGACCACCGTGCTCACGGTGAACGGCACGCAGAGCCTGCTGGAGATTCGTCCCGCGCTGGGCGCTGAATATCGGCTGACGCACAGCCTCGGCGTCTTGTTGTCGCTCGGGTTCCCGTATAGCCCCAAGAAGCAGAACTTCTACGGCCCCATCCGCCGTTCAGAGTTGCTGATTGGCCTTGGCTACCACCTGTAACCGCGGATCGTCAGGAGGTCGGGCGGCGTTCTGTTGAGCTGACCCGCGCCCGATCCCCCTCATTTGTCTTTCGCGACCCGAGATCGTATTTTTCGGATGCAGCAACTGGCGTCTGGGGAGCGCTGCGGTGGAGAACTCGACACAGCAAGATCAGGTCGGCGCGGCTTCGCCCTCTCGCCTGCCCGTCGTCCGCGGGAGCAGCACCTTCCAGGTCGAGCGGCCGGTGTGTCCTTTCCGACGCTGCGACATGTGTTCGGAGCACGACGTCGTGGGCCGGGGCTGGGATTTCGAGTACCACACGACGCGCGACGAGATTGACTACCGGCAGTGTCGATCCTGCAAGTTGATCTTTCCCGGCGGGATCCCGGACGAGGCCGCGCTGGCGGTGATCTACCCCTCGAACTACTACGCGTTTTCCGAGACCACGAACCCGAATCCATTGGTCAGGGCTGTGCGCGCCTGGATGGCGCGGCGCAAGGGCGGCACGTACACAGCGCTGGTGCCTGGCCCTGAGGCCGACGTCGTCGACATTGGCTGCGGCGACGGCCGACTGCTCGACATCCTCAAGGCCTCCTGTCCGCCAGCGTGGCGTTACCATGGCGTGGACTGGAGCGCGGAGGCCATCGCGCGCGTGCGCGGCAAAGGTTATGACGCGCGCAGCGGCGACGTCAGCCGGATGGATCTCACGGACTGGGCAGGGAAGTTTGATCTGGCGGTGATGCATCAGCTCATCGAGCACGTGCGTGACCCGCGCGATCTGCTGGCCAAGGTGCGATCCATCCTGAAGCCGGGGGGAGTGCTGTCGGTCGAGACGCCCGACATCAACGCCTGGGACTTTCGCCTGCTGTCAAAGCGATACTGGGCCGGCTACCACATTCCGCGGCACTTCTACATCTTCGACAAGAAGAACTTCTCCGCGCTGGCGCGCGAGGTCGGCTTCGAGGTCGTGAGCACGGTGTCGCTGGTCAACCCGGTGTTCTGGATCCACTCGATCCAGAGCTATTGCGCGGACAAACCCTGGCTGCGACGCATCGCCAAGTTCTTTCATCACCAGAACGTGCTCATGCTGGCGCTGTTCACGCCGCTCGAGATTCTGCAGACACGGCTCTTCGGGCAGAGCTCGAACATGCAGATCAACCTGCGGAGGGTCGGATGAGCGCCTCGACCACGTCGGCGCCATCGAGGCCACCCGAGGGGGTCGATCCTCCGCGCATCCTTCGCGGCAGCCTCTACACCAACGTCGAACGAAAGAAGCTGGGTCCGGAGCTGTTGCGGACGTCTCGCGCGCGGGGTTACGCGCAGGTCGTGGGGAACATCGCTGTCCTCCTCGTCCTGCTTGCTCTGGCCGGGAGCGCCACCTCGGTCTGGCAGGGCGTCCTGCTGTTTCTGGGCATCGGGCTCGCCCAGCATCGCCTGTTTTTCCCTACCCACGATTGTATCCATTACTCGTTGTTCCCTGCCAGGGGCGAGAACCGCGCGTGTGGCGTGATCCTGTCGGCCCTGCTGGGGACGTCATTTGAAGCGATTCGCGATCAGCACATGGAACATCATCGCGAGTTCGGAACCGAGGCTGATCCGGGCGCCAGCGACTACTATGTTCGCTTCCGGTCGCGGTCTCGGCTCCTGATCTTCCTGCTGGGGCCTCTGGCCGGGAGCATCCTCATCGTCAAGATCGGCGACTACCTGCTGCGCCCCGCGCGCCAGGCGCCCCCGGCGACGCCGAAGGCCAGCCGCGGGAAGGCGAAATTCGGGGGCAAGCTGGTGCGATACGGCGCCATTCTGGGCGTTCAGCTCGCCGTGTGCGCCGTCCTGACCCGGGGCTTTGCGCTTCACGAGCTGTGGCGCTATCCGGTGTTCAACGTTCTGCCTGCGGTGACCATCTTTCTGTTTCTGGTCAGGCTGCGCATGTTTCTCGAGCACGGCTCGCTGAACTACGCGGTGTGTGACTACTTCGAACGCAAGCGGCCCACGGCGCGAACCATCTATGGCTCCTGGTTCGAGCGTGTCTTCGTGTGCGGCAGCGACTTCAACTTCCATCACGAGCATCACCTTTATCCAGTCGTGCCCGGTTGGCAGCTGCCCGCGCTGCATCGCGAGCTCCTGGCGGCGGGCCTGGACCCCGAGGACGTGCGTCAGACCTACGCGCAGGCGCTGGCCGAGATCTGGCGCAACATTCCCGCGTCGTCGCCACGCCCGGGCGTCGCGTCGGTTCACGACTAGTCTAGAGCGCAGGGGTAAAACGACGGCGGCGGACGGCAATCAGGAAGATCCCGGCGGCGATCGCGGCCATGAGACTGATGGCGCCGCCGACCAGCACCGACCGGGGCAGATACCGAAACGCGACGCGGTGGTGGCCCTCCGGAACGCGCGCCGCCAGCAGGCCGCCTTCGTTCGCCACGGTCCCGCCCGTCACGCGCCAGCCAGGCCCGAAGTTCTGGTTCACCAGCACCGTCGCGGGGCGGCGGAGGTCGACGTCCAGCTCGATCCGGTTCGGTGACCAGCGGACGCGCCGAACGCTGCCGGCGTCGGGCTCCTGCAAGTATTCGTCGGCCGGGAGGTTGGCGCGCAGGCGGGGTGAGATGGGTATCGGGGTCTCCTCGAAGCAGTTGAGGCTGCCCTGGTTCGCTCGCGGGTAGACGTACATCCGGCCCGCGTTGCCCGGCGCCTGGTGAAACTCCGTCGCCCGCGGTTCGGTCGGCGGGGGCGCCCCGAAGGTCTGGTCCCACTGCAACCGGTTAAACGAGACCTCGTCGATCAGCATGGCGCCCGACAGCACCAGCACCAAAATGCCGATTCTACGCGCGCGCCTGCCCAGCGAACGCCAGCGGGCCAGCGCGGGGGCGCCCCATTCGTCGACGGCGACGCCGATGAGGACGCACATGAACAGGCCGGCGATGACGGTGAAGCGCGATGGAACCCGCAGGTTTTGATAGACGGGCAGCTTCTTCAGCAACCACCACGGCAGCGGGATCAAGTTACCCAGCTGGAACAGGACGAAGGTCACGCCACTGACGACGATGGGTAGCAGCGAACGCCGCCGCCGCACGACCAGGTACAACCCGCAAAACATCAGCGCCACGCCGATGGGGCCGATGTAGTTGCCAAACTCGGGGAAGACGTACTGGTGGTTTCCAAAGCCGCGCGCCGTGTGCCGGCCGGCGTAGGTCTCGAGCAGCTCGTAGGGCCAGGTGTAGTCGCGGTCCTTCACCGTGCGCGGGTGGGCCGAGGCATGCTCGGCGACCGGAGCCAGTCGAATCGCGCCCATCGCCAGACCGAGGCCGATCATGGTGGCGACCGCCAGCAAGGCCGTCCCCAGACGCCGCCTGTCGCGAACACCGTTCTGCAGGCCCAGGAATACGGCGTAGAGCGGCAGCGTCACCAGCGCGAAGACCAGAGGATAGACCGGCCAATGAAAGATGATCATGGTCAGCGGCAGAGCGCCCCAGACGATGTGTTCCTTCCGACCGTCCAGGACGAGGTGCAGCGACCGGAGCATGAGCGGATAAAACGCAAACGAGATCCAGACCCAGTGGCCTCCGCCCATGTGCTGGGCAAATGCGCCACAGAACGCGAAGCCGCCGCCGGCGATGGTGGCGGCAACCTCGGACAGGCCCAACGTGCGGCAGTAGGCCCGCATGCACAACAAGGCGGCCAGGAGGCCGATCGTGTACACCAGTCGGTACCCTATCGGCGTCCCCAGAAGGAGGATAGGCAGCGTCAGCGGGCTGAAGGTTCCGGGCTGCGGGCTGCCGATGTGCGGCCCCCCGCCACAGTAGTAGGGGTTCCACAGCGGCACTTGCCCGTATTCCGTGATGGTCGTGCGATCGACCTCGATGACGAACCAGGTAAACCGTGTGTCCCAGCCTGACGGGCCGCTGAGATCTCTCCAGATGGGTGCGACATGAACAGCCAGCAGGCAGAGGACCAACAGCAGGGGAGCCCAGCGCAGCAGCGGCCGCTGCGCCTCAGGATCGGCGGTCATCGGGAGGCTTCTCGAAGTTGAGCAGCTTGGTCACGATGAACGACGGCCGGCCCTTCACCTCCTCGAAGATCTTCGAGACGTATTCGGCGATGAACGCCAGGCTCATCAAATTGATCGACCCGAGAAAAAGGCTGAGCACGATGATCGTTGCGATGCCCTGCGGGATGTCGGGGTGCAGGATCTTGCCGACGATCTGCACAATCATCGCCACCACCGCCAGCAACGAGACGCCCAGCGCGCCGAAGGCGATCAACTCCAGCGGGATGTAGGAGAACGAAAAGATTCCCTTCTTGGCCCAGCGAAGGTTGGCCAGCAGGCTGTTGGTTGAGCGACCGAACATCCTCTCGGGCCGCACGTAGGGGACCCCCGTCTGTCGGAATCCCGTCCAGGCGCGCAGGCCGCGCATGAATCGGTCGCGTTCGGGCAAGGCGTTCAAGATGTCCATGACCCGGCGGTCGATCAGCGAGAAGTCGCCCGCGTCGACCGGCACCCGGATGTAGGCCATGGTCTGGAACAGCCGATAGAATCCCTTGTATCCAAGCTCCAGCAGGCGCGACATCTCGCGCCGGGTCCGGACGCCGTAGACGACCTCGTAGCCCTGCAGCCACTTGCTGTGGAACAGCTCGATCAGCTCCGGCGGGTCTTGCAGGTCGCCGTCCAGCAGGATGCAGGCGTCGCCGGTGGCCAGCCTCATCCCACTGGTGAACGCGTTCTGCGAGCCAAAGTTGCGGCTGTGCGTGATGCCCT
>DASRQT010000294.1:0-2130 GCA_035696485.1 Polyangia bacterium
GTGGGATCGAACAGGCGCAGCAACAGGCACAAGATCTGGCCCAGGCGGCGATTCGCGAGCTGGACGCCCTCCCCCCCTCGCCGTACCGGGACGCCTTGCGCGATCTGGCGCTGTTTTGCGTGGACAGGAAGTCATAGACGCCATGGCACTTGCGACCGACGACGTCCCCGAAACCGCGTTGCCCGCGCACCACGACAGCCTGCGCGATTTCGTGCGTCTCCTGGAACAGCGGGGCGAGCTGCGGCGGGTGACGCGCGAGGTGGATCCGTTCCTGGAGATCACCGAGATCTCGCAACGGTTGATGCGCGCCGGCGGGCCGGCCCTGCTGTTCGAACGGGTGAAGGGTAGCCGCTACCCGCTGCTGATCAACACCTACGCCACCCGCCGGCGAATGTCGTGGGCGCTGGGCGTGAACGATCTCGACGAACACGCGCGCACCATCGGCAACCTGGTCAAGTCGCAACCGCCGACCGGCCTGATGGACAAGATCCGCATGCTGCCCAAGCTGGCGCGCGTCGCCAGCGCCTCGCCGCGAACGGTCAGCCACGCCCCCTGCCAGGAGGTGGTGGAGACGACCCCCGATCTCGCCACGCTGCCGATCATCACCTGCTGGCCCGACGACGGCGGTCCGTACATCACGCTGCCCATGGTGATCACGCGCGATCCCGACAAGGGGACGCGCAACGTCGGCTGTTACCGGATGCAGGTCTTCGGGCCGCGCGAGACGGGGATGCACTGGCAGCTGCACAAGACCGGACGCCGCCACATGCGGCGTTACAAGGAGCTCGGTCATAAGCGCATGCCAGTCGCGGTGGCGCTGGGCGGCGATCCCATCCTGCCGTACGCCGCCACGGCGCCGCTGCCCGACGGCATCGACGAGTTCATGTTCGCGGGCTTTCTCCGCCGCAAATCGGTCGACATGGTCAGGTGCAAGACCAACGATCTGGAGGTCCCCGCGTCGGCCGACTTCGTGCTGGAAGGTTACGTCGATCTCGACGAGCCGTTGCGCCGCGAGGGCCCGTTTGGCGACCACACCGGATATTACTCGCTGGCCGACGATTACCCGGTCTTTCACCTGACGGCGATTACCCGGCGCGAATCGCCCATCTATGCCACCACCGTGGTCGGACCGCCGCCGCAGGAGGATGCCTGGCTGGGCAAGGCCACCGAGCGGCTGTTTCTGCCGCTCCTGCAGATGACCTTCCCCGAGATCATCGACATGAACCTGCCGGTGGAGGGGTGTTTTCACAACCTGTGCATCGTCTCCATCCACAAGGAGTACCCGCACCACGCGCGCAAGATCTGCCATTCGCTGTGGGGGATGGGGCAGATGATGTTCGCCAAGTGCATCATCGTGGTCGACGACGACGTCAACGTTCAGAACGTCGCCGAGGTGGCGTGGCGGGCGCTGAACAACATCGACGCCAAGCGCGACGTGTTCTTCGCCGAGGGCCCGATCGACGTGCTTGACCACGCGTCGCAGTCGTTCGGGTTCGGCGGCAAGCTGGGCGTGGACGCCACGCGCAAGTGGAAGGACGAAGGGTTTGCCCGCGAGTGGCCCGAGGTTCTGAAGATGAGCCCGGAGGTGGTCCAGCGGGTGAACGCGCTGTGGAAGGAGCTGGGCCTCGGATGAGCAGCCTGGCCAGCGAAGGCGCGGACGTCCGAGGCCTCTTCAACCGGGTCGCCCGGCGGTACGACGCCGCGAATCGGGTCATGTCGGCCGGGGTCGACGTCCTGTGGCGGCGCAAGGCCATCGGCCGCTTGCTCGACGGGGCCGACCAGCGCATGCCGCTGACCATCCTCGATCTCGGCGCCGGCACGCTGGACGGCGCGCTGGAGATCACGCGGCGTCACCCGGGCACGCGCGTGGTCGGCGCCGACTTTGCCCGCGAGATGCTGCGTTTCGGCCGCCGCAAGCTGGGACGCGACGTTGCCGACCGGCGCATCGCGACCCACGCCGCCGACGGGCACCACCTCCCCTACCGCGATCGCGCGTTCGACGCCGCGTTCTCCGGGTTCTGCGTGCGCAACCTGGCCGCGCTGCCGGTCGCGCTCGGCGAGCTGCGCCGGGTCGTGCGGCCGGGCGGGCGCGTGGTCATCCTGGAATTCTTTCGGCCCGAACGCCGACGC
>DASRQT010000295.1:0-2241 GCA_035696485.1 Polyangia bacterium
CCGAACCAGTCGCGGCGGATCATCGGGTCGTCGATGGTCAGGCCCGGGGTGGAGGCGAGCAGTTCCTCAAGCTCGGCCATCTGCTCTTCGCGCGTGCCCATGTGGGGGTTCTCGAAGCGCGACCAGTTGAACTTCCGCCAGCCCTGGGCCCGCATCCAATACTCGTAGAACAGGCCGGCTGGGACCTCGGGGATGGTGCCGGCCAACAGGAACTGCCCGCCCTTGCCCAGCAGCGCGCCGGTGCTGCTCTTCGCCGGTGACAGCGCGGGCGGCAGGATGCGGGTCACCAGCGGCACCAGCAGGCTCTGCGCCTGGCTCTGCGCCTCGTCGATCACCGCCCGGCGCAGCTTGTTGCCCAGGTAGGTCTCGACGTGGCGAACGTCGTCGGTGCCGGTGAAGGCCGCCAGCGCACCCGAGGCGAACCGGCTGACCATCATCGTTTCGTTGTGCGAGACGTGGAAGCCGAACTTCTTGCAGCGCGGCTTCCAGATGTTCTCCCAGATGCTGAGACGCACGGCCGGCTTGGTGGCGCCGAAGTAGAGCTGGACGCCGGCGTTCGCCTCGGCGTCCAGCGCCATCAGGTCGCAAATGCCGGTGGACTTCGCCGCGCGGCGGCTGCACAGGGCGATGACCCGACGCTCTTCGGCGGTGGTCAGCTCCAGCTGGGGAACGTGGCCCGCCGCCATCTGTTCGGCGGTGACCGAAGACGCGCGGCCGCGCTCCCTCTCGATGAGGCGCTGCATCGCCGCCCGCGGGAGCGTCAATCGGGCTTCAGTCCCGCGAAGTCCTCAGCGCTGGCGCTCATCGCCTTCGTCGCCTGCAGGTACGCGCGCACCTCTTCGAACGTCTCGTCCGGCATGGCCAGCAGTCGCCACTTCATGCCGTGCGCCGTCACCACAACCGCCGTCGGCGAGCCGTTGCGTGTGTTGAACGTCAGCACGTAGAACAGCGTCTTGCCACTCTCGGTGCGCAGCAGCCTGCGCACCAGTCGCTTGATCGCCGTCAACCGGCCCGTTACGTTGTCCATCGTCTCGCCCGGCGCGCGAGTGGTCAGCAGGTTGTAGTCCAGGCCCTTGGGCAGCGGAGCGCGCCCCTTACGGCGGGCCTTCCTCTTCGCTGGCACGCCGAACATGCGCGACTTCGGTTCTTCGGCCAGCGGGTCATGACCATCCTCGCTGCCCAGGCCGTTGAGCTTCATTCGTCGTCCTCCTGCATGAACTTGCCCCATTGGTTCCGCTCGCCGTTGCCGCCCTCCAGCACGTTGTCGATGACCAGCGCCACATTGCGCAGGCCGTCCATCGCCAGCTCCAGTGGGGCTACCTTGGCGTGCAGTTCAGCGATCGTGGAGTGGCAGCCCTTCAGCCGCGTCTCTGCCGCCACGGCGCGTGCCTTCGCGGACCGCAGAGCCTTGCGCAGTTCCTTCAGCTGCGTGCGCAGCGGCGTCATGGCGTGTCCTCGTGCAGCACCGGCAACGCCGCCAGCGTGTCGGTGAGCGACTGTCGGAACCACTTCAGGTCGGCTATTTTGTCGAACATCTTCGCCGGGAACTTGTATGAGCCGCCCGGCTGGCCGCACACGTTCGCCAGGGCCTGCCACTCCTCGTAGGTGAACTCGACGATCCGGCCCTGGCCGGTGTTCCTGCTCTCGCCGTCTGTCTTGCCCAGGACTCGCATCAGTTCCGCCCCTTCTGCTTCGGCGTCGGCGCCACGCCCGTCGCGGTCTGCTTGCCCTTGACGCTGGTCATTTGCTCGACCGGACCGACTGCGTCCTCGCGGGCGGCGATGCAGTACCGCACGTAGTCCCACGGCAGTTCCAGGTTCTTCAGCGCGCCCAGCGGGATGTTGAGCGTCTGTGGCGTGCTCTCTGCGTCCACGTTGGACCAGCCAAAGACCGGCTCGTTGTTGATGATGATCTGCTGCTTCAGCACGATCGACAGGTACTTGCGCTTCATCGGTCCCCCTCGGTTTGAAACATCGTGTTCTTGTTCGCCGCGGCCGCCACCATCTCGCGCAGCCGCGGGTACTGGAGCAGCTCGGCCATCAGTTCTTCGTCGGTCTGATTCGCCTCACCCTGCTTCTTGATGGTCTTCTCGCGCCCGTCCAGAACCCGCACGTAGCCGACGACGGTGCGGGCCTCGTCGAGCCCCAGCATGCGGTTGCCCTTCTTCACGCTGGCCATCAGCATGTCCACGTCGCGGCGGATGATGCTCATCAGGTCTTCGAGCAGGCGGTCCCGGTCAAC
>DASRQT010000296.1:0-7324 GCA_035696485.1 Polyangia bacterium
GCCGGTTCTGGGACAGCAATACGGGCGCGTCCTTGAGAACCAGGAGATCAGCATCGAGTACGAAGGAGGAGCGTTCTTCGCCCGTTACTTTCAGTCCCTGTTTCCCGTCGGTCCGCGCACGATTCGTCCGATCCTTGAACCGATGGTCGTCACCATCAAGGCGATGCTGGCCGACGATCACCCGGACCTGCTCGAGCTGGAGAGCATCCTCACCGCGATTAAACATCTGCCGACGCGGTGGGATGTCGAGCCCGAGAAGGTGCGCGAACGGCAGCGCGAAAAAGAGATCGTCAAGAAACGTATCGCCGCGCTGGCCGAGTCCAGCGCCGCGGTGCGGGAGGCGGTGACCGCCAGCCTGAAGGAGCTAAACGGCGACAAAGGAAAACCGCGCAGCTTCGACCGCCTCGAGGCGCTGCTGGGAGATCAAGCCTACCGGCTGAGTTTCTGGGGTGTCGCGGCCGAGGAGATCAACTACCGGCGTTTCTTCGACATCAACGATCTGGCGGCGATCCGCGTGGAAGAGTCCGCCGTGCTGGCGGCTGTTCACGAGAAGGCCTTTCAATTTCTGGCCGAGGGCAAGGTCTCCGGCCTGCGCATCGACCACGTGGACGGCCTGCTGGACCCGGCCCGCTACCTGCGCGAGCTGCAGGCGCCGGCGCCGGGGGTCGAACCCGTCCCGAGCCGCGGCGGCCAGCCCTGCTTCGTGGTCGTGGAGAAGATCCTGACCGGTGACGAGTCGCTGCCCGCCGGCTGGCCGGTGCAGGGCACCACAGGCTACGAATTCTTGAACGTGCTGGGTGGCGTGTTCGTCGACGCCGACAACGCCCGTGCCTTCAACCGGATGTACCAGAAAATGCGGGACACGACCGAGAGCTTTGATGATCTGGTCTACCGCGCGAAGAAGCTCATCTTGCAGAGCGCGATGTCGAGTGAGTTGTACGTGCTGGCGCGCCGCCTGGATCGCATCTCGGAGCAGCACCGCTGGTCGCGCGACTTCACTATGAACAGCCTCCACGATGCGCTGGCGGAGGTAATCGCCTCTTTCCCCGTGTACCGCACCTACGTCCAGGTCGACACCGTCGAGGTCAGCGTCAGCGATCGCCAGCATATCCTGACCGCGATCCGAGCCGCCAAGCGTCGCAACCGCAACATCAGCGAATCGATCTTTGACTTCATCGGCGACATCCTGATGTTGCAAGATCCGGAGGGGCTGACCGACGCCGATCACTTCGAACGCCGCGACTTCGTGATGCGCCTGCAGCAGCTGACCGGGCCGGTCATGGCCAAGGGGCTGGAGGATACGGCGTTTTATCGCTTCTTCCCGCTGACGTCGCTGAACGAGGTCGGGGGACATCCCGGGGTTTTCGGCGTCGGCATCGACAAGTTCCACGCCTGGAACCGCGCGCGTCTGGCGCAGTGGCCGCACGCCCTGTCGGCGACCGCCACCCACGACACCAAGCGCGGCGAAGACGTTCGCGCCCGGCTGAACGTTCTGTCGGAGATCCCACGTGAATGGCAAATGGCGGTGCGGCGCTGGCAACGTCTCAACCGCCACCGCAAACCGAAGGTGGACGAGGCGCCCGCGCCCGGAACCAACGAGGAGTACTTCATCTACCAGACGCTGGTGGGAGCCCTGCCGTTCTCGCCGACCAACGCCGACACCCGCGCCGACGCCCACAGCGCCTTCGTCGACCGCATGAGCGCGTACGTCAACAAGGCGCTCAAGGAGTCGAAGCTCTATACCAGCTGGATCAATGTCAACGAGGCCTACGAACAGGGCGTCGACGAATTCCTCCGCGCCATCCTGAGCGACAAACCGAGCAACGGTTTTCTGCGCGACCTGCAGGACTTTTCCGGCGAGGTCGCTCGTCACGGAATTTCGAACGCGCTGTCACAGATGATCCTCAAGATCACCGCCCCGGGTGTTCCGGACTTCTATCAGGGGACCGAGCTGTGGGATCTGTCGCTGGTCGATCCCGACAACCGCCGACCGGTGGACTACAAGTCGCGGCGCGCCCTGCTGGATCAGCTGGCCGCCGGCGCGGAACAGGACCCGGACGGGCAGATGCGGACGTTGTTCGCGGCTCCGTTCGACGGCGCGATCAAGCTGGCGCTGATGCAACGGGCGTTGCACCACCGCCGCCGCCATCGCCGCCTGTTCGAGAGCGGGGACTACGTGCCTCTGACCGCCGACGGCGAACGGCGGCGCAACGTGATCTCGTTCGCCCGTGTTCACGAGGACAAAGCCGCGGTGGTGGTGGCGGGACGATTCTTTGCCAGCATCGCCCCCGCGGGAGTGGCGCCGACAGGCGCGGAGGCCTGGGGCAGCTCGCGCTTGATCCTGGACGGCGCGCTGCCCGCTGGACGTTACCGGGACGTCTTCACGGGCCGCGACCTGACCATCCATGGTGAGGCCCCGGGACTGATTCCCCTGGCCGCGATCTTCGCGACCCTGCCGGTGGCGCTGCTGGAGCGAGTTTCGTGACCGCGCCCGCGCCGCCGGCGACAACGGCCCCCTGGCGGCTGCAACAGGGCGCCGACGTTCACGCCGCCGGTGGCGTCACCTTCCGGGTCTGGGCCCCGCACTGCAAGACCCTGGCGCTAAAGCTTTGCCGGCCGACCGTCCGCCAGCTTCCGATGACGCGCGCGGAAGCCGGCCAGTTCGAGTTGTTCGTCCCCGACGCGGGGACGGGCGCCGATTATTCGTTCGTCGTGCCCGAACGGGGTGATCGGCCCGACCCGGTGTCACGCCACCAACCCGATGGTGTGTTCGGCCCCAGCCGGGTCGTGGATCCGGACGCCTTCGCATGGACCGACGCCGGGTGGCGCGGTTTACCGCTTGGCGACCTCGTCATCTACGAGCTGCACGTCGGCACCTTCACGCCCGCCGGGACATTCGCGGCGGTGTCGGACAAGCTGCGCTACCTCAAGGATCTCGGCATCACCGCCGTCGAGCTCATGCCGGTGGCGGAGTTCCCCGGCACCCGCAACTGGGGCTACGACGGCGTCGATCTTTACGCCCCACACAGCGCGTACGGCGGGCCAACCGGGCTCAAGCAACTGGTCGATGATTGCCACCGGCTGGGTATGGCGGTCCTGGTCGACGTGGTCTACAACCACCTCGGCCCCGACGGAAACTTCCTGGCCGACTTCGGCCCGTACTTCACGCGCCGGTACAGCACACCCTGGGGCGACGCCGTAAACTTCGACGGCCCCGACAGCGGGCAGGTGCGCCGGTACTTCGTCGACAACGCCCTGATGTGGCTGACCGAATACCACGTCGACGGGCTGCGCCTCGACGCCGTCCACGGCATCTTCGACCTGGGCGGACGGCACATCCTCGAAGAGTTAAAGGATAACTTCGCGGCCCAGGCGCAAGCCCTGGACCGACAAGCCTATTTGATCGCGGAGAGCGACCTCAACGACACCCGCCTGGTTGGTTCGCGGCGGACCGGCGGTTACGACCTGGATGCGCAGTGGAGTGACGACTTTCACCACGCGACCTTCACCATCCTGACCGGTGAGCGGCGCGGTTATTTCTCTGACTTCGGTCCCGTCGACGATCTGCGCAAGGCCATCGCCGAAGGGTTCGTCTACGACGGCCGTCACTCCCGGTTTCGCCTGCGGCGCCACGGCAGCTCGTCGGCCGAGCTGCCGGGAGAGAAGTTGGTGGTTTGTGTCCAGAACCACGACCAGGTCGCAAACGGTTCCCAGGGCCAGCGTCTGTCGCATCTGATCGGCGCCGACGCACAACGTGTCGCCGCCGCGCTGCTGTTCACGGCGCCGAACCTGCCGCTGCTATTCATGGGCCAGGAGTTCGCGTCGGACGCGCGGTTCCTTTACTTCACAAGCCACGTCGACCCCGCCCTGGCCGAAGCCATCAGCAAGGGGCGCCGTGCCGAGTTCGCTCATTTCATCGACGGCGCGCAAGGCACCCAGTTGCCCTGGGTCGACCCGCAATCGGAGGAGGCCTTCGTCCGTTCCAGGCTGGACTGGGAGAACCTGCCCCGCGGCGCGCACGCGGCGATGTTGCGTTGCACCCGCGACCTCATCGCCTTGCGCGCCCGTACCCCCGCGCTGGCCAACAACCGCAAAGACCTGACGACCGTCACGGCCGGCGAAAATCCACGGCACCTGGTGGTCGTGCGCCGAGATCCAGGTGGCAGCCACGCGCTGGTCGCGTTCAACCTGACGCCGTCACCGCAAGCGGTCCCGGTGCCGCCCCCTGCCGTCCCCCTCCGCCTGGCGCTATTCACGAACGACGCCGCGTACGCCCCCGAGACCGGAAGAGGCTTGTCCGTCCTACCACCGGACATATCACCGATCCTGTCACCGATCCTGTCACCGATCCTCGATTCGGACTCTCGACCAACGCTCGAGCTTCCCGGCTGGTCGGCCGCGTTCTATTGCAGCCCTGCGTGACACCCTCCAAAGTAGCAGAAAGCCGCGCCGTCGTTGGGATTGTGAGAGCGCAATCCGCCCCGACCTGGAGCCGGAAAGAGCGTGGACCGGCGGCCCCGACTCTATAGGATGCGTCAACAAGGTCGGAGGAGGTCACGATGTCCGTCGCGAGGTCCGTGGGTAAGTCCGCAGGCATGTGGTCCGCCGCCCTCTCCATCTGCGCCTTGACGGCAGCCTGCACCGGCTCGGTTGACGGTGGCGGCGGTCCCAACCCCCCGGCCTCCGGCAACGCCGGCAACAACGGGACGGGTGGTGCCGGCGGCACCGGCCCGGGAAATCCCTCGGCCATCGATCCCGGCCGCGTCACCGTTCGCCGCCTCAACGGCGCCGAGTACGACAACACCATCCGCGATCTCATCGGCCTCGACCTCAAGCCGTCGAAGATGTTCGAGTTCATCGAGGACGAGTGGGGTGATGGTTTCAACAATGACGCCGACGTCCTGAGCCTGTCGCCGATCAGCATCGAGAAGTACCTCTCCGCCGCCCAGTTCGTCATCACCCAGGCGCTGGATCCGCTGCCCGCCAACGCCGCCATCCGGTCGCGCATCGTGACCTGCACAACCCCGGCGACCGCCGAGGCGGAGTGCGGGAAGCGAATCGTGGCCGACTTCGCCAAACGCGCGTTTCGCCGCACGGTGCAGGCGGACGAGCTGCCGCCGTACTTGACCTTGATCGATCTGGCCAAGACCAACG
The DNA here is from genome assembly GCA_035696485.1 of Polyangia bacterium. Lineage (GTDB taxonomy): Bacteria > Myxococcota_A > Polyangia > Fen-1088 > Fen-1088 > DASRQT01. The sequence goes on from DASRQT010000296.1 coordinate 5,155, forward strand.
GCGACACCTTCGAGGCCGGTCTGAAGCTGGCGCTGGCCAGCGTTCTGATGGCGCCCGACTTCCTGTTCCGCGTCGAGATCGATCCGATGTTCGGCGTGCAGCGCGCGGTGACCGACTTCGAGCTGGCGTCGCGCCTGTCCTATTTCCTCTGGGCCAGCATGCCCGACGCCGAGCTGATCGCCCGCGCCGAGGCCGGTGTGCTGAAGACGCCCGCCGAGATCACCAAACAGGTCGCGCGGATGCTGGCCGACCCGAAGTCGTCCGGGTTCACGACCGCGATGGTGCAGCAGTGGATGCACACGGTGTCGCTGCAGTTCGCGAAGCCCGACGTCACGTTTTACCCGACCTGGCAGGAACCGCTGCGCGCCGCCATGGAGGAAGAGGTGCGCGCGTTTCTGGCTCCGGTCCTGGGCGGACAGACGCCGGCGCGCGAGCTGCTCACGGCCAACTACACGTTCGCGAACCGGGCGCTGGGCCAGTTCTACGGGTTACCGGGCGCCGCCAACCTCCCGGTCGACCGGTTTGACAAGGTCATGCTAACGGACGCCCGCCGCGGCGGTGTCCTGCGCCAGGGCAGCTTCCTGGTGCTGACCTCCCACCCCAACACGCATTCGCCGACCAAGCGCGGGAAGTGGATCCTGGAACGGCTGCTCTGTCGCAAACCACCGCCGCCACCACCGAACATCCCGGCGTTTGAACCAACGCAGGTGCAAGGCGGCACCTTGCGGCAGAAGCTGGAGAAGACCCACCACATGATGGGCAGCATCTGCGCCGGCTGCCATACCTTCATCGACCCGATGGGCTTTGCCCTCGAGAACTACGACGGCGCCGGCCTCTGGCGCGACAAGGACAACGGCCTCGACATCGACGCCACCGGCAGCATGCCGGAGACCGGCGTGAAGTTTAACGGTGCCGCCGAGCTCAGCGCCGCCATCGCCGCCGACGACCGCTTCCCGGCCTGCATGGCCAAGCACGTGCTCACCTTCGCGCTGGGACGGCACATGACCGACGCCGACCAGCCCGCCATCGACGACCTGGGCAAGAGGTTTTCCGCCGGTGGCTTCAAGGTCCCGGCGCTGGTCGACCTGGTGGCACAGAGCCCGCTCATGACCCGCCGCACTGCGGAGAAGGACTAGGCCATGTCTTCACCTTTCCGCCTCTCGCGCCGGGCCTGCCTCAAGGGCCTGGGCGTCTCGATGGCCCTCCCCGCCCTGGAGATCATGACCCCGGCGCGCGCCCACGCCCAGGCCGCGACCGCGCTGCGATTCCTTTGCGTCTACTCGCCCAACGGATTCCTGATGGACAAGTGGACGCCCACGACGACCGGCACCACCTGGACGACGCCGCCGCTGCTCAAGGCGCTGGAACCTTTCCGCGCCGACTTCAGCATGATCTCGGGCCTCGGCAATTACACGGCCAGCATCGCCGGCCGTTTCGGCGGCTCGCACACGCGCGCGACCGGCTCCCTGCTCACGCAGTGTCCGATCTCGTACACCACCGGATCCAACGTGATGAACGGCATCTCGCTGGACCAGATCATCGCGAACGCCATCAAGGACAAGACCAAGTTCCCGTCGATGCAGGTGGGAGGGCGCGCCGGCAGCTTGAGCGGCGATTGCGAGGACGGCTACAGCTGCGCCTACAACAACAACATCTCGTGGGCGGGGCCGACCACGCCGATGTCCAAGCAGGTGAACCCGCTGGACGTGTTCAACCGTCTGTTCGGCAATGGGGCGCCCATGCCGACGCCGGGCAAGCCCGACAACACGGCGCTCTTTCAAAAGAGCATCCTCGACGTCGTCAACGCGCGCGCCGACGCTCTCCGCAAGCGCCTGGGCCGGACCGATCGCACCAAGCTGGAAGAGTATTTCAACTCGGTGCGCGAGGTTGAACAGCGCCTGGCACGTCAGGTGGCCATGCCCGGTACGCCGGGCGGCCCGATGTGTACCGTGGGCGCGCCGCCGAAGGACAATCGCGACATGTCGATGCCTTTCCCACAGCAGCTCGATCTGCTGTCGGATCTGGTCGCGCTCGCGTTCCAGTGCGACATCACGCGCGTCGCCACGTACATGTACGAACACGCGTTCTCGGACGTGCGTTCATTCACCTCGTTCCTGCCCACCGTGACCGGCAGACATCACCAGATCACGCACAGCAACGAAGCCGCCCA
>DASRQT010000297.1:0-1883 GCA_035696485.1 Polyangia bacterium
CGCCCAGGCGCGCCGGGTCCTTGTGCTGGTCCAGCACCTGCGCCGTCTCGTCGGGGATGTCCGGCGAGATGGCGATCAGCTGCTTGGCGACGTCGTAGACGGCCATCCCCAGCCCGTCGATCTCGATCGGATCCTTGCGCACCTCGGTCAGCGGCTCGAACGCCGCGACCAGGTACGGCTTCTCCTGCACGAAACCGGTGACGCGGCGCCGCTCGAGCCCGCGCAAGACGGCGGTGACACGGTTCTCGGCCGCCTTGACGATGCGAACGACCTCACCCTCAACGCAGATCGTGTAGAGGTCGGCGCCGGCCGGCTCCTCGATGTCGGCATCCTTCTGGGTCCCGACCAGCACATGCGCCCCTTTTCCGCCCAGCCCCTCGATGAGGCGCAGGGAACTCGGACGGCCGATCTCAACCGGCATCACCGCGCCCGGGAAAAGCACCAGGTTGCGGAGGGAAAGGAGGGGCAGTGTCTTGGAATTTTCAGGGGTTGTCATCGGGGCTCTTTCTTCCACAGCTACATGTATATGATGCCGCTCCTACCAAAAAGGTATACGGAAATCGACGACGGATTTGCCATCAAAAGCTCCTCACCGGAGTGCTGGCGGTGCGGCGGCCAATCTCCTCGAATAGTTTGCGGGTTTCGCTGTCGTCGGGGCCCAGCTTGGGGACCATGACCTGGACCCGGGCAATCTGGTCGCCGCGCGTGCCGTCGGGCTTTTTCACCCCTCGCCCGCGCAAGCGCAGCCGCGACCCGCTGGACGTCCCGGGCGGCACCGTCAGCGTGACCGGCCCATCCACCGTCGGCACCGCGACCTTCGCCCCCAGCGCCGCCTCCGACACCGACACCGGCAGATCCATCTCGATGTCGTTGCCGTTGCGCTGCAGGTAGCGGTCGGGCTGTACCGCGATGTCGAGGTAGAGGTCACCCGGCACGCCGCCTTTCCCGGGCGCGGGCGATCCCTGTCCGGGAACGCGCAAGCGGCCGCCGCTTTCAACGCCGGGTGGGATCGAGACGTCGACCGGGTTGCCCTGTCCCGAGCGAACCGTGCGGCGAGCGCCCAGCGCCGCGTCGGCGAAGCTGATGTCGAGCTGACCCAGCATATCGGCGCCGCGGCTCTGGCGCTGGCGCCCCCCGCGTCCGAAGGGGTCGGCGCCGCCCGCGCGGCCCTGTTCGCCGAACAGGCTCGAGAACACGTCCCCCAGGTCGCCGAAGTCACCCGAGAACCGGAATCCACCTTGCCCGGCGCCGGCGCGCGCGCCGCCGCCGAAGGTGCGCGCGAACGCCTCGGGATCGAAACCCTCCGGCATGCCGTCGGAGCGGACGGGGGCGTGTTTCAGCCGATCGTATTCGGCGCGCTTCTCCTTCTCGCCCAGGACGCCGTACGCCTCGTTGATCTCCTTGAAGCGTTCGGTCTTCTTCTTGTCGCCACCCGTGACGTCGGGGTGGTACTCCTTCGCCAGCTTTCGGTAGGCCTTCTTGATCGTACCTTCGTCCGCGCTCTCCGGGACACCCAGGGTTTTGTAGAGGTCCTTCATGATGCCAGCGACGGGCGGCAGTCGATCATGTCACGAGACTGCGGCCACCGGCGAGGATCTTTTTTTCTTGAAGCCCAGCTCGCCGTCGCCGTGGGCCTCGACCGCGGCCATGATGGTGTCACCAGGACCGAAGTCGCCGGCCAGGAGCCGCTTGGCCAGGGGATCCTGTACGTATCTCATGATGGCGCGCTTGAGCGGCCGGGCGCCGTAAGCGGGGTCATAGCCCTTGTCGGCCAGGAAGGTGCGTGCCTCCGGCGTCAGCTCCAGCTCCAGCTGGCGCTCGTGCAGCAGCTTGCGCAGCCGGTGCAGCTGCAGGTCGACGATGTTATCGATCTCGGCGCGCCC
>DASRQT010000298.1:0-4383 GCA_035696485.1 Polyangia bacterium
ACCTTTTGCTTCTCGATCCGGGCGGCTGGCAGCATCAGCAGGTCCGCCAGCAGCGACGGGCGTCGCGCGACATGTTGGCCGAGCAGGACGTTGTCCCGCGCCGTCAACTCGGGGAAGAGGCGGATGTTCTGAAAGGTCCGCGCCACGCCCAGGGCGGCGATCCGGTGCGCCGGCAGCCCCTGAATGTGACCGTCGTGACCGTCGTGACCGTGGTCCAGCGCGATCGTGCCCACCCCGGGTTGCAGCAGCCCCGACACCAGATTGATCACGGTGGTCTTGCCCGACCCGTTCGGCCCGATCAGGCCGTGGACGGTGCCGGCGGTGACGCTGAAGCTGACGCCGTCGACGGCGCGCACGCCACCAAACGCACGCTCGACGCCCGACAGCGACAGCGCCGCGCTCACGCGGTCCTCCGCGCCGCACGCACCTCGGCGATGCGCGCCGGCAGCGACACCAGACCGTTGGGTAGAAACAGGATCACCCCCAGCAGCACCAGGCCGTTGACCATCAATCGCAGCGGCCCGGGAGCGATCCCGACCAGCGGCGCCGCCTCGCGCAACAGCTCGGGCAGCAGGGTCAGGAAGGCGGCGCCGACGGCCGGGCCCCAGAACCGGCGCGCGCCGCCGACGACGGCAAACACCAGCATGTCGATCACGCGCTCGAAGGAAAAACCGTTGGGCGCGATCATGAAGGTGAAGTGCGACTCGAGGCCGCCGGCCAGGCCCGCGATCGCGGCGCCCAGCACCAGCATCGACAGCTTGTAGGCGGTGGTGTCGATTCCGATGGTGCGGGCGGCGGGTTCGTCCTCGCGGATCGCCTCCAGCGCGAATCCCCACTTCGATCCGCGCAGCCGCCAAAGGACGAACAGCACCGCCGCCAGGCACAGCCAGATCAGCCAGACGCTGGCCTTCTGGGGGATGGCCACAATCCCCTGCGCGCCGTTGACGTAGTCCCAGTTCACCAGCCCCAGACGCACCACCTCGCCGAAACCGATGGTCGCGATGGCCAGGAACACGCCGCGCAGGCGCAGGACCGGCAGCCCCAGCGGCACGGCCAGCGCCGCCGGCACCAGCGCCGCCGCCGCCAGCGCGGCGACAAACGGGAAGCGCGCGTTGACGGTCAGCAGCGCCGCGGCATATCCGCCCAGGGCCATGAAGCCGGCGTTGCCCAGGGCCAGCTGACCGCACGACAGCGTCGTGTAGATCGACAGCGCCAGCAGCGCGTTGATGCCGACGTAGCCGATGGTGGACTGGTAGGTCGCGTAGAGATCGCCGAGAAATTCCCCCACGGCGTGGTGCTCACGCCTCGCGCATCGTCGCCGGGCCCAGCAGGCCGCGCGGCCGCAACAGCAAGATCAGGAACAGCGCCGCGAACGAGATCGCGTCGCGCCAGGATCCGCCCAGATGCGCGACGACGAACACCTCGCAGAGACCCAGCGCGAACCCAGCGATGACCGCGCCGACCATCGACCCCATGCCACCCAGGATGATCACCGCCAGCCCCTTGAGCTCCACGCTGCGCCCCATGTCGAACGCGATGGCGTTGAACGCAAGCCCGAACAGGATGCCGGCGGCCCCGCCCAGCGCCGACGAGATGAAGAAGGACGCGGCGATGACCCGATCGACGTTGACGCCCAGAATGCGGGCGGCGCGCGGACTCTCGGCGACGGCGCGCATCTCGCGTCCGAGACGCGTGCGCTTGACCAGCCAGGTCAGCGACAGGAACAGCACCAGCGCGATGGCGATGATGGTGATCTGCAGGCTGGAGATTACGCCGCCCAAAAACGATATCGGTCGGTCCGGAACCGTCCCCAGGGGAAACCGCGCGACGTTCGGTCCCCAGATCTGCAGCGCTACCGCCTGAAATATCGTCGCCATCGCCAGCGAGCTGATGAGGCCCGAGACGTTGGAATCGGCACGCCCGCGCAGCGGCCGGAACGCCACCCGCTCCAGAACCACGCCCAGCATCCCGGCGGCCATCACCGCCAACGGCAGCGCCATGATGATGGGCAGGTGCGCGCTGCCAACCAGGGTCAGCGCCACGAACGACGCCAGCATGAAGACCGCGGCGTGGGCCAGATTCAGGATGTCCAGGACGCCGAAGACCAGCGTATAGCCCAGCGCAAAGAGCGCGTAGATGCTGCCGAGAAACAGCCCGTTGATGATCTGCTGGCCCACGGGCCTAGGGGACCATCTGGAACTTGCCGTCTTTCACCCACTGCACGGCCGGTTCGTGACTGCCGTCGCGGCTGGGCAGAAACGAAAACGTCCCCAGCGGCGTCGCCAGCGATTTGATCTTGCCGAGCCCGGCGCGGACGTCGTCGCGGCCGGTCTTGCCGCCCGCCAGCTTCACCGCTTCGGCAATCACGAGGACGCCGGTGTAGGCCTGCGCGCAGAACTGATCGGGGTCGACGTTGCGCGCCTGCATCACCTTCAGGAACGCCTGATTGGCGGCGTCCGGGCTGACCTTGTTCCACGCGGTGCCGACGTAGACCCCCTCGGCGGCCGGGCCGGCGTTCTTGATGAAGGCCGGGCTGTTGAACCCGTTGCCTCCCATGATGGGGATGGTCCAGCCCAGTTGCCGGGCCTGCGTCACGATGCCGGCGGCGTTGTCGGCCAGCGCCGACACCAGCAGGACATCGGGGCCGAGCGCCTTGAGGGCAGTCAGCTGCGCGTCGTAGCTCCGGTCCGGCTTGGCGAAGGTCTGCGTGCCGGCGACCGGAATCCCTTCCGCCTCCAGCGCCGACTTCATCACCGCGTAACCCGCCTGCGTGAACGCGTCGTCGTTGCCGTACAGGACCGCGGCCTTCTTGAAGTGCAACTTGCCGTTCAGGCGCTTGAGCGCGCCGGGGATGACCTGGCCCTCGGTCAACGACACCCGCCAGATGTAGTCGCCTATGTCGGTGATCCCTTTCGGCGCGGTGTTGGACACCGCCACCACCGGCACCTTGGCGGTCTGCGCCAATGGATCGGCGGCGGTCGCCGTGTTCGACAGCGTCGGGCCGATGATGGCGGCGACCTTGTCTTTATTAATGAAGCGCTGGAAGACCGCGATGCCCTGCTCCTTGACCGACGCGTCGTCCTCGAAGACGGCTTCCAGCTTGAAGCCCTTGAGCTGGCCGCTCTTGCCGACTTCCTCGATGGCGGCTGAAATTCCCGCCTTCTGGCTGGCGCCGTAGACGGCAGCCGGGCCGGTCATGCTGAGCGCGGCGCCAATCTTGACGATGGGGCCGGCCGAAACGTTGCCGGGGACGACCGACAGACAGGCGGCGACGGTGACGACGAACAGGTGAGCTTTTAAGCGCATCGATTTTCCTCCGCGGGGGAACGGGGCTCGGGGGGCCGATCTGCCGTTCCTACGCCAACGCGCACGGCAGATCAAGCGCCCGACCCCCGCGACGGTGGCCGGAAAAAGTGGTATGCGACTGGGCATGTCGGAACAACCACTGCTCGGCAAGGTCGCCTGGGTTACGGGTTCGTCGCGTGGAATCGGCCGCGTCATCGCCGCTCACCTGGCCAGCCTGGGCGCAAAGGTCGCGGTGCACGGAACCACGCCGCTGTCAGCGCGCGCCTTCAATGAGGCCGATTCGCTGGATGCGGTCGGGCAGCTGATCGCCAAGGAGCACAAGACCGAGGTCATGGCGGTGTCGGGCGACTTGACGGACGAGGCGGTGGTCGACCGGATCGTGGGCGAGATTCACGGCCGCCTTGAGCGCATCGACGTGCTGGTCAACTGCGCGGGCGGTGACATCGGGGCGCAGGGCGTGACCGGCGCCAATGCCGGCAAGCCGACCGGGAATGACGCCGTGAATATCTCGGTGAAGGACCTGCGGACGGTGCTGGACCGGAACCTCATCACCTGCATCCTGCCCTGCCGCGCGGTCGCGCCCGAGATGATGGCGCGCAAGCGCGGCTGGATCATCAACATCGGCAGCGTGTCCGGTCTCAACGGCCGCGACGCCGAGGCGATCTACGCGACCGCGAAGGCCGCGGTCCACGAGTACACGCGCTGCCTGGCCGCTCACCTGCGCCCGTACAACGTCTACGCCAACGTGGTCGCGCCGGGCGGGACGGTCACACCGCGCTTTCTGGCCAGCCGCCCGGTGGACGAGAGCCGCAAGGTCAAGGACGGGACCCTGGTTCGCTACGGCTGGCCCGAGGAGATCGCCCGCGCGGTGGCCTTTCTGGCCACGGACGCGTCGTCGTTCATCTCGGGCCAGGTCCTGCGAGTCGATGGTGGCGACCAGCTCTGGCCGGCGTAGCCGCTGATCGCGCCTAGCAGCCCGTGGTGGAAGTCGGCCGGGAACGTCGGCCTGAACATCTGATCAAGATCGACGGCGGATCTCGCCCGGGGCACAGTGGGCTCATGGCGATGGGCAAGAAG
>DASRQT010000299.1:0-7830 GCA_035696485.1 Polyangia bacterium
CTGTTCAGACCAGACCCCATGCTCTATACGCCCATGATCGCCGCCAAAATGTAGAATCAGCGACGTTGCTCCCCCCACCCTCCAGGCTGGCAGTGGCAGTCGCTACCTTCCTTTTCCTGCTTCTCGTTGTGGCGCGTGCGCACGCCCAGGTGACGGATGAGCCCTCGGCGGCGGTGGTCCCCAGCGCCACCAGCCCGGACGGCCCGCCCGACCCGGCCAAGTTCGCGCGCGGCCTTTACACCGAGGGGGAGGCCGGAGCGGTCACCTTCTTCGGGCCGGCGCGCAGCCGCATCGGCACCGGCTTCGCGATCGGAGCGCGCTTCGGCGTCGATCTGGCGCGCTGGCTGGCGCTGCAGCTGCACGCGCTGGGCTCGACCCACGAGACCAAGTTCGACGGCATGCCGCAGGCCGGGCAGCTCTTGCAGATGTATCAGGGGACGGCCGAGCTCAAGACCACCATCCGGTTCGGCCAGACGTCGATCTTCATGGAGGGTGGTGGCGGCGTCGCGCGCCTGTCGACGAACTTGTTGTCGACGGTGGGGCTGACCCGCTGGCGTACGGGGCTGACCGCTGGTGGGGCGGCCGGCCTCGACTATCATTCGCTGTCGCGGCATTTCTCCATGGGGCTGCGGGCCGGTTATTTCTGGCTGCGCGACATCAGCGGCAGCCAGGACCTGATCACGACCGCCTACCTGAGGTACACGTTTTGAGGCCGCGCCCGCGCCTGCGCTGGCCAATGGCAGCGGCCTGCCTGGCGGCATTGCTGGTCACCGACTGCGACACCGTCGACCTGGGAGCCCCGCCGGCGGGCGTGAACGCATGCCGCCCCGGGCAACAGTTCTTCATTGATCAGGTGTGGCCGAATGTCCTCGGCAAGGACTATGGCGGCAAGCATTGCTACGACTCACGCTGCCACGACGCGGGCAGCGGAAGGCAGCTGGTGCTGACGCCACCGACCAGCGTGGCGGCCATCCCCTTTCCGCCCGACTGGCAGGCGATCTACACGTCGGCCGCCGAGCAGATGCAGTGCTCGAACGTCCGCGCCAGCGAGCTTTTAACCCGGGCGTCGGGGCTGCGGACCCACGGCGGCGGCCGCCTGTTCGACCCCAACGGGCCCGAGGCGGCGCTGCTGCAGATGTGGGTGGGGCAGCCGTGAGGCGACGGCTACCGGCGATGGCCGTGGCTGCCCTGCTGGTGGCGGTGGCGGTCGAGGCGCGCGCCGAGGACAGGATGCTGGTGCGCGTGATCGCCGAGCAGGCGGCGGCCCACACCGGACCGGGCTTCGGATTTCGCGTCGTCTACCTGGCCGCCCGCGGTGAAGTGCTGCCCGTCATCGGTCGCGCCACGCAGGATCACTGGTTCCGCGTCCAGCTCCCCGACGGCACATTCGGGTGGGTGCTGGGCGACCAGGTTTTCCCCCTGGACGTCGACACGGCAGAGGCCGAAAGCGGCCCGTCGGTCTGGAGCCGGATGAACGAGGCCATCTTCTCGCCGTCACCGCTTCTGGACGGGCGCATCGGGCTGACATTCTCCGCCGGCGTCCTGGGCGGCGACGGCATGTTCCTGTTCCGCCCGGCGGTGGTGCTGGAGCCGCACGTGGTGTTGGAGGGATTCGTCGGCGAGACCGTCGGCGACCAGGTCGACGTCATTTACTACGGCGGCGGCGTGAACGCGTTCCTGTGGCCGACGTCGCCGGTGACGCCGTTCGTCGCCGGCGCCGGCGGGCGCGCAGCGAGGCGAAACAAAGCCGACCAGTTCACGCCGATCCCCGAGGCTACCTACTCGATGATCAACGTCGGCGGCGGCCTGATCATCGCCTTGAAGAAACGTCTCACCATTCGCGGCGACGCCCGCCACTACGTCATCTTCGATGCCAACCACACCCAACGCATTCAGGAGTACTCAGGTGCACTCTCAGTTCACTTCTAGTTCGGGGCCCGATCCGATGAACCCTCTCCCGCTTGCGGGAGAGGGCCTGGGAGAGGGCAAACCTCGCGAGAGGCGAAGCGCGGTTGAAAGTCGGCCCCCTCTCCCTAACCCACTCCCCCTTTGGGGGCGAGGGAACTCAGATCTGCAAAGCCTTCCCTCCCTCACGCGATCCGTTTTTGTCTTGCTGGTGGTCGCTGCCTTCGCTTTCGGCGGGTGCGCCACCGCCAAGTGGACGGTCAAACCGCACCAGCGCGAATACCTGGCCGATCGGATCATGCAGATGCAAGGGAACGCGCAGGAACGCGCCGCCGATCAGCACATCCTGTCCAACCGCGAAGGGGCCCTGGGCGGCAGCGGCACTTCCGGCGGGGGGTGCGGTTGCAACTGAGCCCGCGCCTGCAGGCTGGCTGCGCCCGCTGCGTGTGCGTGGCGCTGGTGGCTGCGGTGGCCTATCTCCCGCGGCCGGCCGCCGGAAACACCGAGGCGTCGTCGCGGATCACGATCTTCAAGGAGCCGTCCAGCGCCAACAAAGGGATCACGGTCATCCATCCGCAGACCGACTTTCGAGTGGCGGCGGGGTCGTCGGTCGATTTCACCGCCGGCTACGAGGTCGACATCGTCAGCGGCGCCACACCGGCGCTGTTCGGCCCCAGGACCGGCGTCGACGCGGTCACGGGCGCCACCGAGTTTTCCGATACCCGCCACCAGGTCAAGGCGGGCGTCGCGTACAATCGGCCCAACTCCGGCATCTCGGCCGCCGGTTCCTATGGCTGGGAGAGCGACTATCGATCGCTGGCGGTGTCGGCGTCGACCCGCAGCGACATCCTGGACCACAACTTCGTCCTGTCGCTGGCCTACACGCACAACTTCGACGACGTCTGCGACGCCAACAACACCGCGGTTGCCGGCCAGCCCCTGGATCTCAAACCGCTGACGTCGTCGCAGAACTGCTTTAACAGCGACGCGCCGGAGGTGGTGACGCACCGGTTGCACATCGACACGCTGGAACCCGGGCTGACCTGGACCGCGACGCCGCGCCTGGTCCTGCAGGCCGGCACCACGGTGCAGATCCTGGACGGCTTCCAGTCGAACCCGTACCGCAGCGTGCTGGTGGGCAGCCAGCAGCGCACGCCGCAGGAGAGCCTGCCGCGGTTTCGGCAGCGGTTCGCGGTCTGGGGAGGCGCGGCCTATTTTTTTCCCAACCTGCGCGCGTCGGTGATGGGGACCGGGCGACTTTACCGCGACACCTGGGCGGTCCAGGCGGTGACCGGCGAGCTGAACGTCAACAAGTACCTCACGCAGCAGATCGTCGTGGGGCTACGCGGCCGCTACCACATTCAGCAGGGCGCGATTTTCTATCGGGACGGACTCGGCTATCGGACCCTGGGACCGGCCGGCCGCTACTGGACGGGCGATCGCGAGCTGTCGCCCATGAGCAACCTCCTGGCGGGCGGGAAACTGTCCTACGTCAAACGCCCCGAGCAGGACAAGACCGCCTGGTACGGCGAGATCGAAGTCGCGGTGAAGGGGGAGCTATTGCTCTATCACCTGGACTCTCCTGACGCGCCGAATTACGATCGTAAGCAGGCGTATATAATACAGAGTTTTGTCTCCATACAGTTCTAAGGACATATTCTCGAAGTTTTTATTGAAATCTGCATTACATTTTTCTACTATCAAAACTCCATGACAGCATCGCCAAAACTGTTGGTTCAGGTCTGCCTCTTGTCGCTCGGCGCCGTCGGCTGTGGGGCAACTCGTTATGCGGTTGAGACCGACCACTACCGGGTCGAATTCCCGCGTGAATGGCAGGTGGTCAGCCAGGGACGCCACGACGCCGAACCGACCACCTTCCTGATTCCGGCACGACCCCAGCAAACCACCGAGGTGCGCGTATATGCCTGGCTGGAACGTGGTGAGGTCAGCGATCCGTCGGCCCGGGTGCTTGAGAACCTGCGCACTGAAAAGCAGGGCGATCTCCACCTGGCGAGCGTGAAGGACAGCGACGCGGCGCCCGCCATGTGCGGCGGCCAGCACCCGCAGGTGGAGCTTCTGGGAGCGACGCACAGCACGCGATACCTGACCGAGGCCGATGGCTGGATGACGGTGATCGTAGGCGGCCATGCCGAGGGCTCACTGGTCGGCGTGGTCGGCCGCATCCCGATGAACGGACAGGCCTGCGACAACCTGGCTGCCCTCGAGCAAAACGTCCAGCTCCTCGCCCACGACGTCACCGCCGTCTGCCAGCCGCGCCGCCTGGCCCGGGCGGTTGCATTTTCACCCCTGCCCGGGCAACCGGACCCGTACCTACCGTATCTGTTCCGCGAGTAGCTCGCCGCGGACCCCTCTCCCTTCCCCTCTCCCCCTTCGGGGGCGAGGGAACGGAACCGCTGGTTCAGGGACGCGAGTAGCTAGCCGCGACCCCTCTCCCTTCCCCTCTCCCCCTTCGGGGGCGAGGGAACGGAACCGCTAGTTGAGTGAGCGGGGGTCTTTGTCGCGCGAGGCGGAGACCGAGGCACCGGTGAGGGCGTCGGAGGTCACGGAGATGTCGGACTCCTGGCCCGAGATGCTGCCGTGGCAGCCGGCGCAGATCCCGTTGAAGAGCTTGCGCGGGGCGCCGGGGGTGATGTATTCGCCGGGACCGAGCTGATGTTCCTCGCGCATGGTGAACAGCGCCTTGCCGCTGCCGTCGACCAGCTCGAGGATCAGGGGTTTGCGCGCCGGCAGACGCACCTTGAGCGAGTGATCCGATTCCAGCGCCACCGTCCCCAGACTGGAACGGTCGATGTAGACCTGCTCGGTGCCCATCAGGTTTCCCGGAGCCGGCCCCGGGGGCGGGTTCTGCACATACACGCGCAGCGCCGTGGCCCCATCCAGGGCCGTGACGTTGCGACCGCGGCGCAGGTTGGCATCCAGCAGCGTCGCCAGCAGCGGCAGATCGGGGAAGTGCATGATGCCGGTCGCGTCGGCGTCCCCTCCCCCGTGCCCGCCGAAGACCAGCTGCGGGAGGTTGTTGAACTGCTCGCGGCCCGACCGTTTGTATCCGACCGCCGCCTCAACGTAGGACAGCGCCGGGTCGCTGGCCAGCGGACGGCGCGCGCCGGTCTGATCACCCACCGCCACCAGGTCGTACTTGGGCACGTCAGCGGCGGGGTGGGTCACGTTGGCGGCGTACGAGGCCAGGATGTCGCCGTTCGGCAGCGAGAACGGCGATCGGTAGACACCCGCCGTGCCGTCGCGGCCGGTGGCGGCCTTGTCGACGACGATCAGCGACTTGAGGAACGTCACCTCGCCGCGATCGGCCTGGAACGGCCCCACCGATCGATTGAAGGTGCAGAGCGCGCCGCCGCCCCCCTTGGCACCGGCGTCCGAGAGGATCAGCAGGAAGTTGCGGTCAAGGGCTTCGCGGATCTCAGTCGCTTGCTGGTATCCGACCGACGGGTGCGGGTCGGCGCTGAAGGTGTCGGTCGACTGCGCGCGCTGCGCCAGCAGCGGGTGATAATCGGTCAGGTCCCAGTTCATCCGCCGGCCTGACAGCTGGTAGAACTCGGGCGTCGCCTTTTCGGCCGTGAATGTTACCCGGCCGTCCTGCATGAACGCGGGGCTGAGCTCCGCGTTCAGCAGAAACGTCATCTGCTGCGGGCTCGCGAAATTGAGATCCGGGCCGACCCTGAACAGGTCGGAGTTGGGCAGGAACTGCTTCAGGGTCAGCGTCCCCGCGCGCGTCGACGCGAACACCACGCTGCCGTCGGGCGCGAAGGCCGGGTCAAAGTTGTGGACGCGAACCGGTCCCGCCATCCGCCCGCCGTCGCTGGTCAGCGCCCGACAACTGCCCGCGGCGACATCCAAAAGCCACAGATCGAGGCCGCCCTGCGCGCCGGCGCGCGCGGCGAAGATCAGCGACCGCCCGTCATAGCTCCACTCGGGGCCGCGGACGTCCACGTCCTTGCCGGCCAGCGCCGCGCAGCCGGTCAGGGCGCTGCGAATGTTCCTGATCCCCGTGACGGCGCCCGTGGCGTCGACGACGGCGTCGCCCAGCTTGAGGTCGGTCCCGCCGCGGTAGGTGTCGAAATCCAGCAGGCGATCAGGGTTGGGCGGCCGCGCGACGAAGGCCACCGGCAAGACGTCACCCGCTGCCATCGCCGACACCGGCGCGGACAGGCGCTCGATGCGGTGCCATTCCTTGAAGATGCAGAACGCGCTGGCCGCGGCGGCGTCGAAGACGGCGGGACAGGGCACGTCGACGCCAACGCCCATCGTCTCCAGAACCGGTCCGCCGCGATGAGGAATGCCGCCGTTGCTGGCGAAGATCGCCTTCTTGACCGCCCGCGACTGCTTGACGTCGACGGTGTCCAGCGCCATGAACTCGTTGCGCGTGGTCTCGTAGTTGCGCCTCAGCGCCTGCGGGGCGAAGAACCCCTGCGCCCCCGAGCGCAGCCGGTAGTCGTTGAAGCCGTTGGGGCTGTGACACCCCTCGGCCGCGCAGCCTCTCTGCAGCAGCTTGGGCATGACCTGTTCTTCGAAGAAGGTCTGGCCGGCGGTCTTCATTCCGATGGTCGCGGGCGCCACCTGCACGCTCACCGCCCATTCGCGCCAGGCCTTCCAGGTGGCGTCATCGCGCGACGGGAAGAAGACGCCGCCGGTGTGGCTGATGCCGCCGGCCGCGGGCGCCAGCGGGCGCAGCAGCACCTCGCTCTGTTCGACGGCGACCCCGGCCGGAGCCACGAAGCTGGCGGCCTGTCCAAAGTTGAACGCCCTCTGCGCGTCGTCGTCGCCGCAGGTCAGGTAAAAGTCGGACTGGGGCGCGCTGTGACAGGTGGCGAACGCGCACGACGCCAGCAGCTTGGGCTGGATCCGGTCGACGAAGTCGCGATACGCGGCCGACCCGGTGTCGACGGTCAGCCGGCGCGCCGGCGGGGGCAGCGCCGTGTTGCAGCCGCCGCTGCCCATGTTCGCCACCGTCGGCGGCGCGATGCCGTCGCGGTTGGCGCCGTTGTCCAGCCAGCGTTTCAGCTCGTGGTAGGCGTCCGAATTGGCCGAGATCGGTTTGCCACCGGCGTGCCGGATCTCGCTGGGCAGGAGGCGCTGCTGGTACGGGATCAAGACCCCCTCCTCGGGCAGGGCCTTCAAGAGCAGCAGCGGGTGCGGGAAACTGCCATAGGTGCGCAGGACGTCGCGCCGTTTCTGGACGGCGTCGAACGACGACAGATCCAGGTTGCCCAGCGCCACGTTGCTGGACTGGTCGATGCGGTGGCACGGTGACGTATTACCGACGCAGGACGCGTTGAAGATCGGCTGGATGTGCTGGTCGTAAAACCGCTGCTCGGCCGGCTTTTGTGGCCGGCAGGCAACGCCCGCCAGGGCTAGGACGATAGCAAGGGCCCGCAGCGGTGAACCGACGGACAAGCGGACACAGCGCATGGCTGCTTATCGTACCAGAATCAGCGACTGAGCTTGCCGATAGCAGCGCTGGCGATCGAACGTACCAGTGGGCTGGTGTCGTTGCTGGCGGCGTGCTGCAGCCCGGCCGCGGCCAGCGCCGCCGGCGCACGCATCTCACCCAGCGCCCAGGCCACCTTCTTGCGCACGTTCTCGCTCGGGTCGGAACCGAGCACACCGACCAGCGTGGCGGCGCCGGTGGTCGACCGTAACGCCCCGAAGGTCATGGCGGCCTGCGCGCGCACCTCCTCGTCGGCGTCAGTCAGCAGGCCCTCGGCCACACCGGCGTTGGTGAAACCTTCGACGTCGCGCAGGGCGCTGACCGCCGCCACCTTGACCGCGGGTTCGGGGGCGCCAAGGGCGGCGACCAGACCCGGGGCCGCGTTGGCGCGGCCGATCGAACCCAGCGCACGGGCCATGGCCGCGCGCGCGTCGGCGGTGAAGATCGGATTCGACAGCGCG
>DASRQT010000300.1:0-10538 GCA_035696485.1 Polyangia bacterium
GGGGCAAAATCTCGTTCTCGATGACGGTGCCCGAGATGGCGAACCCGTTCACGCCGGCGGGTGGGCACAGGTTCAGGAAGATCTGCGGGTGGCTGGGCAGCGCGGTGTAACTGTCGATCAGCGCCTCATAGTCGGCGACGAACTCGCCCTTGTGCGCGTTCCAGTTCTGCGGCTTGCTGTCGTTGGTCCCCAGCATGATGACGACGATGCCTGGGTTGGACTGGTGACTCTGTGTGTAGGCGCCCGTGGTCCAGTAGGGCGAGTCGCCCCGCTTGAGCAACGTGGTACCGCTGACACCGTAGTTCGTCGTGGTGTAGTTGGCGCCCAGCAACGTCCGGAGCTTCTCCGGCCAGCCCGACCCCGCCGTGATGCTGTCGCCGACGCACGCGACGCCGATGGCGGCCAGTGCCGATGGCGCGGCCAAGAGGCCGACCGCCAGCATGAACAGGAAAGCCACAGCTCGACGCGCAAATCGGCTCGTCACGACAGGTAGATCTTAACACGATGATCCGGCGACCGGCGCCTACTCCCCGCGGTAGTCGCCGGGCTGGCCGGGTCCGACGCCGCTTATGTCGATATCACCCGACGGCGGGCTGTAATTGACGGAACCGTTGCCATTCATGCCGCCCGCGGTGTTCCCGCTGGGGGAGACGCCGTGATACACGACGTCACCGCCGCTGCCGTTGGGCGCGCCGCCGCGGGCGATAATCTTGCCGCGGTTCACCAGCCAGTTGATCGTGTTGCCGTGAACGCCGTCGCAGTTGAGGAAGACCGAGATCTGCTCCTGGTGATCCGGGAAGGACGGAACCAGACCGGCCTTGCCGTCGTTGCGGGCGTTGCCGCCAACCGATCCATCGCCACCCGACGCGTCGATCAGGCCCGTGGGCGTGATGAGGATGTCGCCCTTGTCGCTCTGGAGCGCGTTGTGGTTGTTGTCGCTGAAGAAGTAGGCCTGGCCGCCCAAGCCGCCCACGCCGCTGGCATCGGGTGCGTTCCCCCCGCGCGCTGACACCTTGCCGGCCAACGTGATGTCGCCGTCCTTCGTGAAGGCGATCAGGTGGCCGCCACCACCCGCCGTCCCCGCGCCGCCCGAGGCGCCGCCGTCGAGGCGCACGTGCGCGCCGTCGTCAATCGTGACCGAACCCAGCGTGGGGATCATGTCGAATGTGACGGTACCCGCGTCGGCGCCATTTCCCGAGCCGCCCTTCTCGATCGAGCCGCCATTGGCGAGGATATCGCCCGTCACGTGTACGCCCGCCATTCCAGGGTCGCGCTGGGGACTGCCGTCGATCGTGCCGCCGGCGCCGGGGGCCGCTCGTGAATCGCCGCCGCTGGCGTCGATGGCGCGCGGTCCCGCGATGGTGATCGTCCCGTCGACGGGATCGAGCTTGGCGGCGCCGCCCTTGCCTCCGGCCGCTTGACCCGGACCGCCGGTCAGCAGCACGGGTCCGCGCACAGCCACTTCCGTGGGCGGCGCGCTCTCTCCGACGGTCACGGCCCCGGCTACCCCGCCGCTGACGACCCCGCCCGCCATCGCCGCCGTCGCGATGCCGCCGCGTGCGTCAATCGATCCCAGGATGCGCGCGATGCCGTCGGCGTCGATGCGCAACCTCGCGGCGGCGCCGCCACGGGCGTCGGAGCCTCGCCCGGTCGCAGCACCGCCACGCACGCGCACGCTGCCGCCCAGCGATACGTCGCCGCCGGCCTGGATCTTAACGTCAGCGCCGGCGCCGCCGCTGGTGGCGCCCGCGCCGGCGGCATCACCACCGGACGCGTCGATGGTTCCTGTCGCCACCACCGTGCTGTTGACCGTGATCGTGACGGCGCCGGCCGCGCCGCCGGCGACCGCGCCGCCGCCCCCGCCGCTGTGCAGCTTGCCGGTCACCACCACGGCGCGGGCGGAAATTTCGATGCTGCCCCCGTTCGCGCCGGTATCGCCATCGGGGCCGCTGGTATCGAGATCACCGACGATGAAGACGTCTCCCGCCGGGGCGTTCAACTTGATTCCCTGTCGTGCGCCGCCGAGATCGGCGCTGCGCACGGTTCCCATCACGTAGATGTTGCCGGCGGCGGTGATGCTGCGAACGGCGTCGGTTCCGCCGAATACGCCGCCCTCGATGCGAACGTTACCCGGGGCGCTGACGTCGGCCATCGTTGCGCTCGGCGCCAGCACCATCACGTCCGCGGCCGCGGGCGGGACGTCGGCGGCCGGCAGCGCCGGCAGAGCGGCGTCGATCGTCACCGCGCCGTGTGCTGTCAGATGCACCTTGCCACCGTCTTGCCCCTGCCCGCCGGCTGAGGACGCCGCGCCGCCCTGCACGCTCACCGCAGCGCCTGGCAAAGCCGGCCACGGTGAATTGTTGGGGACCGGGCCGGCCGTCCCACCGCTGCCAGTGGCGCCGCTGCCATCGCCGCCACTGCCGTCGCCTCCGCCCAGACCGCCACCGGCGCCCGGGTCGCCGGCCGCGCCGGTTATCGTGGTGCCAGGGCCGACTTTCGCGGCGGGTTTGTCCCCGCTACACGCCAGGGTCCCCAGCCCGACCAACGCCAGTAACGCCACCCGCCGGCCGCCAAGCCGGACCATCCCGATTCGATTGCCGTTCATTAACCAGTCTCCTCGCGCTAGATCGACCCGACGCAGTCGAAATATCGGTTAGCAGTGCAACCCAGGTGCCGAGCCCCGAGTGAGCACGAGCGCAAGGAACCGCCCGACTCGGCAGCCCCTGGTTACTCTCCCGTAACCCAAGCGTTATCGCGGTTACGGAATGGCCGATCAGCCCACGCGTCAGATGCGATTCGCGCCACGCGCCATGTACGCCAGAGCTCCTCCGGAGAGGACCGCGTAAGTCAATTCGCCCAAGGGGCCAAGCAGGGCTCCGAGCCCGTGGGTGAAGCCATCCGGCGCGGCACGGACAACGGCGCGAACGACCGCGCCACTGACAAGCCCGGCCGCGGGCACGGCCAACAACCAGAGGGTGGAACGCGGCACGCGACCGCGGAGCACAAACCACTGCGCCACCCCGACTCCAAGTCCAAGGACCGTGGTACTAACGATCCAGTTGCTGCTCGGAGCTGCAAACAGCGACACGGCCAGCGTGGGACCACTCATCGCGGCGATCCACCACGGACTGACATTGGTGGGCGAGCACCCACCTGCCGAACAGGCGGGCCATCGCGAAGGGATGCGGGGCGCCGGCGAGGCGCGGCTCGGACGCACGCGGCGGCGGCATTCGAGCCCAAACGCCCGCTCCACAGAGCACCCCGACCGAGAGCGGAATGATGCCGAAGGTCGACAGGTAGGCCGAACCTCGCACGTAGATCAGGATGGCAGTTCCGCCAGCGATGCTGGTGGCCGCGAGGAGAACCGCAGAGATCCGCGCCCATCGGGCCGGTTTGATCAGCGTGACCACCGAGGCAATGAAACAGAGCACGGCCGCTATCCACACCGGTAGGACGCCCAGAAAGAAGCTTCCGACGGCCTCGAGGGCGCCATCCCCGCTGGCCCGCGCCGCAGCAGGCAGAAAGCTTACGGCAAGCACCATACCGGTGGCGCCCAGTGCTCCCCGTCCGCGATTGCGGTTCCCGAACACGTCTCGTCGCCGTACTACGCCTGAAACGGAACAGACACCAGAAGTTTGTGCCGTTGAAAACGCCACGGACCGTGGGCAGCCTGACGCTGCGGACGGGTCTGCCGCTGCCGGGAATGGCCGCTGGCCTTGGCCGACAATTTCGGTCGCCAGCGCCAGCACGGCCTTCGGCGTCATCGAGCAGCCCTTGCTGGCCGCGACGGCGAGTGTCAGCGCGAAGTCACCACATCAACCGGCGGCCACGCGCTAGACTGCGGCCGTGCCGGACCTGCGCAAGACCACGTGCAATCGTGACTGTCCGGACGCGTGCGGGATCGTGGCGACCGTGGAGAACGGACGCGTGGTGCGTCTCGACGGGGATCGAGAACACCCCGTGACGCGCGGCTTCCTGTGCTACCGGACCAGCCATTTTCTGCCGCTGCAGTACGGGCGCGAACGGGTGATGGCGCCGCTTCTGCGCAAGCGCAGCACGCTGGTGGAGGTGGGGTGGGACGAGGCCCTGGACTTCATCGCAGAGCGGTTGCTGGCCATCCGCCGTGAGTCAGGGCCGGCGGCCATCTTTCACTATCGGTCGGGCGGCTCACTGGGGCTGCTGCTGCACCTCACCGACTATTTCTTCGAACAGTTCGGGCCCGTCACCATCAAACGCGGCGATATCTGTTCGGGCGCCGGCGATGCCGCCCAGATGCTGGACTTCGGTGTCGAGGATTCACACGACCTCACCGATCTGGCCAACGCCCACAACATCCTTCTGTGGGGCAAGAACGTCCACGTCTCCAGCCCGCACACGTTGCCCGAGCTCCGGGCGGCGCGCGCGCGCGGAGCCCGGCTGGTGATGATCGACCCGGTCAACCACCGTGGTGCCGGCCTGTCCGACCGCGTGATTCAGCCGCGCCCGGGCGGGGACTTTGCGCTGGCCATGGCGGTGGCGGGCCTGCTGTTCGAACGCGGCTGGATCGATCCCGCGGCCGACCGCTACTGCGACAACCTGATGGCATTTCGCGCGCTGTGCGAACGCGAGACGGTGAAGGCGTGGTGCGCGGCCGCCGACGTGCCGGTCGAGGACGCGCTGGAGCTGGCGCGATGTCTCGGCCCCGGGAAACCGACCGCGATCCTGGTCGGCTGGGGGATGGGACGGCGGACGGTGGGAGGCGCCATCGTACGCGCGCTCGACGCGCTCGCGGCGATATCGGGCAACCTTGGTATTCCGGGGGGCGGCGTGTCGTTCTATTACAAACGCCGCGCGGCGTTCGATCTCTCGTTCATTCGTGGGCTGGCGGCGGCGCCGCGCAGCATCCCGGAGCCGCTGTTTGGCCCCGAGGTGCTGGCCGCGCGCGATCCCGAGATCCGCGCCTTGTGGATCACCGCCGGCAACCCGGTGGTGATGCTGCCGGATTCCGAGCGCGTGGCCGAAGCGATTCGTACCCGCGAGCTGACAGTCGTGGTGGATCCCTTCTTGACCGACACCGCGCTCTTGGCGACGGTGGTGTTGCCGACGACAACCCTGCTGGAAGCCGACGACATCGTGGGCGCGTACGGACACCACTACGTCGGCGAGGCGCGGCCGGTGGTCGACCCGCCGCCGCTGGTCAAGAGCGATCTTGGCATCATGCAGGCGCTGGCGGCGCGCGTGGGCCTGGCTGACGTGATGGCAGGCAGTGCGGCAGACTGGAAGCGCCGCCTCATCCAGCCGACGCTGGGGCGTCATGGCATCGATCTCGAGGCGTTCCGCGACGGCCCGGTGCGCACGCCCTCGGCGCCGCAGGTGTTGTTCGCCGACCGGCGCTTCGGAACGCCTTCGGGGCGCGTGAACCTGATCACCGAAAGCGCCGTGCCAGGCGAGGCGCTGGTGCGGCGTCCCCATGGCGGGGACGGTCAATGGCCGCTCCTGCTGATGGCTCTGTCCACCGACCGCGCGCAGTCGTCACAGTGGAGCAAGCCACCGGAGGGCCCGGCGGTGATCACGGTTCATCCCGATTCGGCCGGCGGCGTCGGCGATGGCGAACTGGGGCGGCTGGAGTCGCGACTGGGCGCGCTGACGGTGACGGTCCGCCACGATTCACGCCAGCGACGCGACGTCGCCATCGCCGCCAAGGGTGGCCACCTGTCGACGGGACGCTGCATGAACGCGCTGATCGCGGCCCGCACGACCGACATCGGCGAGGGCGGCGCGCTCTACGACGAACGCGTCCGCCTGGTACCGGCCAACGTGCGCGGCGAAGGTGAGCGCGCGCGGCGATAGCGGCTAACCTGCCTGTGCAGCAAGCCAGGAGACCGCTTGCTGTTCCGCCCAGTAAAGCGGCTTCCAGGGCCAGCGGCCGGCGATGAACCCGGCGTGGCCGCCCCAGCGCGTGGAGACGATCTGCACCTCGTCCGAGGCCACGATGCGGGCGCTTTCGATGGCCGACTCGGGGAGAAACGGATCGTCGGCGCTGCTGAGGCACATGGCCGGTACTTCGATCCGGTTGAGAAAGCGCAACGAGCTTGAACGGCGATAGTAGTCCTGGGCGCCCGCGAAACCGTGCAGCGGCGCGGTGGCGGCGTCGTCGAATTCGAAGAACGTGCGCGCGCGTTTGATTCGCGTTACGTCCAGACGAGCGACGGACGGAGCCTGCGGAAACCGGCGCATGATGTCCAGCGTCTTTACCTTCAGCGTTTTGAGAAAGTGGCCGACGTAGATGCGGCCGCTGCCTTCCAGGTGGCGCGCGGCCGCGGCCAGGTCATAGGGGACCGAGATGGTGACCGCCGCGTCGACGCGGCTGCGGGCGCCAACCTCACCCAGCCATTTGAGCAGCACGTTGCCGCCCAGCGAGACGCCGATGGCATAGAGCGGGGTGTGCGACTCACGCGTGCTCAGGGTATCGACCACGAACGCCAGATCGGTGGTCTCGCCCGAATGGTAGAGGCGCGGCCGGCGGTTGGGCAGCGTGCGTGACAGCCCCTTCGGATCCCGGGCGCACGAGCGAAAGTTGAGGACGGTGGTGTTCCACCCGGAGCGTGCCAGCAGCTGCGCCAACCCTTGCGCGTAAACCGAATACGAGCTGCCTTCCAGGCCGTGCAGCAACAACACCCGCGGCGCCCCGGCAGATCCGTCGACGTGATCCAGCACCAGCTCGTCGTCGTCGGGGGTGGTGAGCAGCTCGCGCCGGAAGGTCACCAGGCGGCGCGAGCGCCCCAGGCGACCCCAGGTGGTCTGCAGATGACCGCCCCGCGCCCACCAGGCCGCGCTGGCGATCTCGGTGGTCAGCGCCGTCATCCGGTCGCAGCGACTCGTCCGACGCGCGCCGCCCCCTGGCGGAGCGCATCGATCGCCCCACGATAGTCGCCGGCAGCGAACACGGCCGAACCGGCCACCAGGACATTGGCGCCGGCGCGAACCACGGCCTCGACGGTGTCGGGGGCGATGCCGCCGTCCACCTCGATGTCGACGTTCAACTTGCGCCGCGAGATTTCGTCGCGCAGCGCGCGAATCTTGGGCAAGACGCCGTCGATGAACTTTTGCCCACCCCAGCCCGGGTTCACGGTCATGAGCAGCACCATGTCCAGGTCCGGCAAAATAACATCCAGATCGCCCAGCGCCGTGTGGGGATTGACCGCGACCGAGGCGCGTTTGCCCAGCGCGCGAATCTGCTGGATGGTGCGGTGCAGGTGGGGAGAGGCTTCGACGTGCACGCTGATCAGGTCGGCACCCGCGCGCGCGAAGTCCTCGACGTACCGCTCCGGCTCGACGATCATGAGGTGAACGTCGACCGGAAGGCGCGTGGCGGCGCGCACAGCCTTGACCACCAGCGGGCCGATCGTGAGGTTGGGGACGAAACGGCCGTCCATCACGTCGACGTGGATGTAGTCGGCGCCGGCTGCCTCAACGGCCCGCACCTCTTCGGCCAGCCGACCGAAGTCGGCCGACAGGATGGAGGGGGCAATGCGCACGGCCATGCCGCTATCTTAGCTGTTCGCGCGCAGTCGGACCGCGAAAAACGCGTCCGCATCGTGGCGGTGCGGGTAGGTGCGCAGAGGTGACTCGGCAACCTCAAAGGCGGGGTGCGTCGCCAGAAAAAGCTGCACCACATCTTCCCCCTCGGCGCGATCGAAGGTGCAGACGCTGTAGGTCAGCGTCCCGCCCGGCAGGACCAGCGGCGCGACCGTGCCCAGCATCGTGAGCTGCCGAGCCGCCAGGGTGGTCAGATCATCCGGCTGCAGGCGGGCCAGCGCCTCGGGGTGCCGGCGCAAGACGCCGAGTCCCGCGCACGGCGCGTCCAGCAAAACCCGATGGTATCGACGGGAGGCGTCGGGCAGCGGGTGCAGCAGATCGCCGGTGCGTGTCGAGATTCCGCGAACGCCCAGGCGCCGGAACAGCTCCTCGGCCTGGCCGAGCTTGCTGGCCGAGATGTCCAGCGCCTCGATGGTCGCCTGGTTACCGGCCAGGGCCGCCAGCTGCGCGCTCTTTCCGCCGACGCCGGCGCACGCGTCCAGGATGGTTTCGCCGGGCTTGGCGCCCGCGAGGGCGACCACCATCTGCGCCCCGATGTCGGCAACGGCGAACAGGCCATCGCGCCATGCGCTGGTCAGGAACGGCGAGTCCATGTCCCGAATCAGCAGCGCATCCTCGGCCAGGGGCGTCGCCGTGACGGTCGCACCGGGGCGTTCCTCGAGCAGCCTGGCGCGCAGCGTGTCGCGGTCCAGGCGCAGGGTGTTCGCGCGCACCGACAGGGGAGCCGGCGCCGTGCTGGCGTCGGCAAACGCCACGACCTCGTCGGGCGGGAGCTCGGCCATGGTCAACTGCGCCAGCCACGGCGGAAATCCCGCCGCCTCGACGAGATAGGCCAGCGGATCGCGAGCCGGATCCGGCAGTGGCGGCTCGCCTCGTTCCGCCAGGCGCCGCAGCAGTGCGTTTGCCAGACCCGCCATGCCGCGCCCGCGCAGCCGCTTGCACGCGTCGACCGCCTCACTGACCGACGCGTAGGCCGGAATGCGGTCGAGAAACAGGATCTGATACGCGGCCACGCGAAGGGCGATCCGCACGCGGATGTCCAGCCCGCCAAGGCCGCGGTCCGACACCGCCTCCAGCGCGCGGTCGAGGCGTGCCTGCCGGCGCAGGGTGCCGTAGACCAGCTCGGTGGCCAGCGCGCGCTCTTCCGGTGGCAGGGCGCGCGCGCGATCCAGCGCGGCGGACAGCGCCCGGCTCGCGTACGCCCCGTCCTCGACCACGCGGACCAGGACCGAGCGGGCGACGTCTCGACCAGAAAGCAGGGGTGTCGGCATGGGTCGCTTCAGGTCAACGACGTTCCGGGCGGCAGGGGGTGACCCGCCAGTACCGCCGCCGACGGCAATCGCTTGCGCCCGGGCAACTGCAGCTCGGCGAACGCGATCGCGCCTTCGCCGCAGGCGACAACCAGACCCTGCGGCGCGAGCCCGATCACGGCGCCCGGGGGCGCGTCGCCCGCGCGGCCCATCACGTGAGGACCGAACAGCTTCAAGGGCGCGCGGTCCAGCGACGCGAAAGCCCCTGGCCAGGGGTCGACGCCGCGCGCTCGCGCCGACACCTCGCGCGCGGGGCGGGAGAAATCCAGGTGGCCATCCTCTTTCTTCAAGGGCGGAGCGGCGGTCGACGCCGCGCCGTCCTGAGGCGTCAGCGTCGCCGAACCGTCGATGATGGCCGGCAGCGTCGCGCCAAGCAGCGATGCGCCCAGCTCCGCCAGGCGCGAAGACAGCGAGCCAGCGGTGTCGTCCTCCGTGATCGGCGTCCGCGCGACCGCCGCCACCGGCCCGGTGTCGAGACCCGCCTCCATCTTCATCACCGCGACCCCAGTCTCAGTCTCGCCGCGGATGATGGCCCACTGAATGGGCGCCGCTCCCCGAAGCTTCGGCAGCAAGGAGGCGTGGACATTCCACGGACCAAGTCGCGGCACATCCAGCAGCGCCTGCGGAAGAATGCGGCCGTACGCGACGACGACGAAGAGATCCGGCGCCAGCCCGCGCAGCGCCGCTTCGAACTCCGGCGTGCGGATACGCTCGGGCTGCAACGCCGGCACGCCCAACCGGTTCGCCGCCACCACGACCTGCGGCTGGGTGACCTGTTTTCCACGCCCGGCCGGACGATCCGGCTGGCTTACCACGGCGTGAAGCTCGCAGTCGGCCGACGCCGCAATCACCTCCAGGAAAGGAACGGCGAAGTGGGGCGAGCCGAAAAAGACGACGCGAGGTCGAACCACGCTGGCCATCAATCAGCCGAGACTGACGGCGCTGAAGCGCCAGGCGTGCCGGCCGGCGACGTCAAATGGCGCTGATAACGCCGGCGCAGGTCGACGTTGCCCAGGACGCGCAGCCCCTCGTCGAGAACCGTCCGGATCGCCAGCAGCTCCTCTTCCAGCTCGCGGCGCACGGCGGGGGCCAGCGCCAGGGCTCCAAACTCGCGCGCCAGGATCTGATGCGCGCGCCGGATCTCGTACGCGCTGGCGTCGCGCGGCACCCCCAGGATCTGGAAATAGTCGCCGTCCTGGACCAGCGCAAAGCGCGCCAGGACCCGCGCGCGGTCAATCATCGGATCGTCAGCCAGGTCGGCACCGGCGGTTGCCGGGGCCCCGTCGTCGTCCGCACGCGCCGCTGCGATCACTTCCAGTTGATCGAGGACCATCAGCGCCCACGACACCGCCCAGACCGTCTGTTCGGAGGCCGCGCCGAGGCGCGCGATCTCTGCCAGCGTCCGCACGCCGTCGTAGAGCGGCACGACCGTCCGCTCCTCGTCGGTCAGCGCCATCTGATCCAGCAGCTCCGAGGCGCCCCGCCCGCCACGCAGGCGCAGCACGCGTTCGGCCCCGCCCAGGCGCTGCAGCAGGCGCGACGCGCTGTACTTGCGGCGGATCCCTTCCAGGATCAGCGCCACCGCCGGCTCGGTCAGAAACACCGTCTCGTCTTTTTCGGGGCGATCCGGCCCCAGCGTCCACTCCCCGG
>DASRQT010000301.1:0-4254 GCA_035696485.1 Polyangia bacterium
CATGGGAACCCTCAAAGGGTTCCCAAACCCTCCCGCGACGGGGCCCGTCGAGCAAAGCTCGCCGGCTCCCCACGCGGCCCCGCTGATCGAGCTTGATCGCGTGACGTTCGGGTACCGTCCGGACCGACCCGTCCTGTCGGACATCTCGCTTACCATCCGCACAGGCGAGACGCTGGCGATCGTCGGCGCCACCGGTGGCGGGAAATCCAGCCTCATCAAATTGCTGCCGCGCCTTTACCAGCCGCTTGCCGGGGTCATCCGCATCGACGGCGTGGACAGCCGCCAGCTTGATCCGCACGCGCTGCGCCGCCGTCTGGTAGTGGTCAGCCAGGATGTGTTCCTGTTCGCCGGGACCCTGGCCGACAACATCGGCCTGCACGACCCGGCCGTCACCGCCGACCGCATGCTGGCGGCCGTGCGCCGGGTCGGCGCCGAACGCGTGATCACGTCGCGCCCGGAAGGATTGAACGCGGCGGTGATTGAACGCGGCGGGAATTTCTCGGGCGGCGAACGCCAGCTGATCGCGTTCGCGCGCGCCCTTTGCCGCGACCCCGAGATCCTGATCCTGGACGAAGCCACGGCCAGCGTTGACCCCGAGACCGAGCGCGCCATTGAAAAGGGCATCGCCGAGCTGATGCTGGGGCGGACGTCGATCGTGATCGCTCACCGGCTGTCGACTATCAAACGCGCCACCCGGATCGTCGTCCTGCACAAGGGACGGATCGCCGAGGAAGGCAACCACGAGGACCTCCTGGCGCGCGGCGGCATCTACGCCAAGCTTTACCGCCTGCAGATGATGAGCGCCCACGCCCCGTCACTACCGCAGGGCCCCTCTGCGCCACCGGTCCCGCCATCCGCCGACGCCGCCGAGTGAGAGCACCGCGTCGCGAGGGCTTTTCGGGCGGTCGCCGCGCTTCCACCGTATATTGCGTCAGCCGAAATTGCCGTGGGCGCCCTGAGTGACCAGTTTTCGCGACATACGCCAGCACCGGCTGTCCGCCGAGATCGGAACGATCTACAAGCAGGCTGAGCTGGCCTTCGCCCTCTGCTATCCCAGCCCTTACTCGGTCGGCATGTCGTCGCTGGGATTTCAGACCATCTACCGCGAGCTGAACGCGTTGCCCGGCGTCAGCGCCGAACGTGCGTTTCTCCCCGATGACGCCCGCACCGCCCGCCGCAACGACGAATCGCTCCTGACCTACGAGTCAGGCCGTCCGGTGTCGAATTTCCGCGTCATCGCCTTCTCGCTGGCCTACGAGCTGGAGCTGGCCGGGGTGGTCGATTGCCTGGATCTCGCCGGGGTCCCCGCCCTCGCCGCCGAACGGGCCGGCGATCCGGGGCGATACCCGCTGGTGGTCGTCGGCGGTCCGCTGACCTTCTCGAATCCGGTGCCGGCCGGGGTCTACGCCGACCTCATTCTGCTCGGGGAGGCCGAGCAGCTGGTCGCCATCCTGGCCGATGCCATCCGCGACCTCCCCGACCGCGCCGGTCTGCTGCAACACTTGGCGCGCGTCCCCGGATTTTTCGTGCCCGCCCACCACGGCGAAGCGCTGCCCGCGATCGCGGCGGTCCCCGACGAAAGATTGCCGGCGTTTTCGCAGATCCGCACGCCGCACGCAGAGCTCTCGGACATGTTCCTCATCGAACCCGAACGCGGTTGCCACCGGGGCTGCACCTACTGCGTGATGCGGCGGTCGACCAACGGTGGCATGCGCCTGGTCGAACCGCAGCGGGTCTTGAGCCTCATTCCTGCCGACGCCAAGCGGGTCGGGCTGGTGGGCGCCGCGGTGACCGACCACCCCGGACTGCCCGAGATCCTGCGCGGCATCGTGGCCGCCGGGCGCGGCGTCGGCATCTCCAGCCTGCGCGCTGACCGGCTCACGTCCGAGCTCGTCGGCCTGCTGAAACAGGGCGGCTATCGAACCTTGACCACCGCCTCCGACGGAGCGTCAGAGCGATTGCGAACGGCGATCGAGCGGAAGACCAAGGAACGTCACCTGATGCGGGTGGCGTCGCTGTGTCACGAACACCGGCTCAAGCTGCTGAAGCTGTACATGATGCTCGGGTTGCCGGGCGAGACCATGGACGACATCGACGAGCTGGGGCGTTTCAGCCTGGAGCTGGCGGCGGCCGCCCCCAAGCTGGCGATCAGCATCGCGCCGTTCGTGGCCAAACGAAATACGCCCCTCGACGGCTCACCCTTCGAGCCGATCGCCTCGATCGACGCCAAGCTGGCGCGCCTGCGCAGCAAACTGAAAGGGCGCGTCGACATCCGGCTGACGTCGCCCAAATGGGCCTGGATCGAGTACCGGCTGGCCCAGGGCGACTTTGCCGCGGGGCGCGCGGCGGCGGTCGCAACCCGTGCCGGCGGCCGCTTTGCCGACTGGAAGGCCGCCCTGGCCGAGGTGCCGGTTCCGGCGGTTCGCGCCCCGGCCGAGGCGGCGCCTTACGGCTTGCAGACCAGCTTGATGCTCAGGGACCGACAGCTGCCGATACTCTGAAGCGTGAAGTTACCGGTCTTCAGCCACTGAGCCTGCATCGGTGGCTTGACCTCGCAGACAGACTGCGCGGAGCAGCCATCGCGATCCGTGCAGCCGTCGTCGTCGCCAACCCACAGTAGCCACCTGGCCTGCGCGTTCATGAGCTCGGACGCGAGCACCGTCTTCCCCTTGGGGCTGATGAGCTCGTTCCAGACCGGATTGTAGTTGTCGCTGAGCGTGGACGTGGCGCCCGCGCTGGCGGGGTCAACGGTGCCGGCGATGGATTCAAACTCGCAGAACGGGTCGGGCGCGACACCGTCTCTGTTACCTCCGCCCCTCGGGTCCCAGAAGCCACCGTCCGGAGTCGAGAACGTGATGCTGGCCGAGCCGCAGTAGACCTCCCAGCGCGAATTGGGATCGATCTCGCACGCGCCGCTGATACCGCAGCGCTGGCACGGCGGGCACTTGCAGACCATCGATCCACCGGTGCCGCCCGAGCCGCCCGCTGCGCCACCCGAGCCACCGCCACCGGTTCCGCCCGAGCCACCGCCACCGCCGCCACCCGTGCCGCCCTTACCACCGGTACCGCCCGCATCTGTCCCGCCGGAGCCACCAGCATCGGCGCCGCCCGTGCCAGCATCTCGACCGCCGGTCCCGCCGCCGCCGCTGCCGCCCGAGCCAGCATCCCGGCCGCCGGTGCCGCCTGAACCTGCATCCCGGCCACCGCTGCCGCCCGAGCCTGCGTCCGGGCTACCGCCACTGCCGCCGCCGAAGCCTCCGGTGCCGCCAGCCGCGCCGCCGCTGCCATCGCCCCCGGCCCCGCCAGTGCCGTCGACCGTTCCGCCGGAGCCACCGGGGTCATCGGCATCAAGCGCTGGCCCACCAAGCTCGGGGACACCGCTGTCGAACCCGATTGCGCCACCGCTACCGCTGGCGGTGGGTAATTTCCTCTTGGTCGGCGGCGTTAACCCGGTCGGATCGACGGCGCACGCACCGCCAAACGCTGCCAAGAGGACAAGCAACAAAGCCGGCGTCGAGTCGCAAAACCGTCGCGCAAAATTGAAACGGACCACACAATTATTATAACAGATAAGCCTTGTGAGCAGTCATCAAGCGATCTGCGATGGAGCAGTCGGACGCGGTGCGGCCGTTTTTGGCCTGGCGCGTAAATCCTCGGTCTCGAGGGGATCGAGGAGGGGCGACGACGGGCGCGATTCATCGACCGCCCACAGCGCGGTCCGGGCCAATTCGACCTGACCGGCAATCTCCCCGTCGAATAGCGCAGTTACGACCTCGCTGGGCCGCGCGCTTCCCTGGTGGGAAACGGCTATCTGGAACCTCAGCAGCTCGCCCCCTTCCCAGTCCAGCCTGCGCCTCACCTCGGCCTGGCCGTTTGTCAGCAGGGAGACCTGTCTGACGCTCTTTCGCAGATCGATCATGCGGTCGATCTTGTTCTCGGCCTCGCGGCGCACCACCAGCGTCCCCCCCGCTTGCCACAAGGCCAGGGCGGCCTCGGTGTCGGCCTCGGGCGGCAGACGAGCCACGAACTCGGCCTGCGCGATCACCCGACCCAGGGCCGCGTCGTTGTCGCCCAGCGTGGCCGCCCCGAGGAAATCGATCCCCTCCATGGTGACGGCAGACAGTCGGCGCAGCAGCTCGGCCGGCGCGATCTTCTCGACCAGCCTGATGTCCAGCAGCTCGCCCAGCGACGCGATGCCAAGGCCCAGCGCGGGCCCAAATGACAGATCGGGTTTGGGATGGAAGCCGACGGAGT
>DASRQT010000302.1:0-8113 GCA_035696485.1 Polyangia bacterium
CGCGTGTCCGCCGCGAGCTGCCAGCCGCGCTGGTGATCGACCTCGTCGAACGCCGCGCGGTCGCCGCCGCGCTGCTCGGGGGCCTCTACTTGCTGGACGCCAGCGGCCGCCCGTTCAAGCGCGCGACGCTGGAGGAGGCCGACGGACTGGTGGTCGTGACCGGGGTCTCGCGCGAGCAATACGCCAACTTTCGCGCCGCCAGTGAAGGTGCCTTCCGGGAGGCGCTGGCGGTCGTCGACAGCTATCGATCGCAGGACGCGCTGGCCACCCGCATGGGCCCGCCGGACGGCACGCGCCCGGGCCTGTCGGAGGTCCACATCGATCCGCGGTTCGGCTTTTCACTGTTCCTGTACGACGGGGGCGGCGAGATCCGGCTTGGACGTGGCGGTTATGACCAGAAGCTAGCTCGGCTGGACGAGATCCTGACGGCTCTCGGACCCCACTGCGACAGCGTGCGGGTCGTCCACCTGGACGGCCCCGCCCGCGACCGGGTGCCGGTGCGGCTGGCCGCGGCGCCGCCGGTCAGCGCCGGCGCCGCCCAGGGTTCAGGCGCCACTTCAGGTGTTTCAGGTAAGTCCAGCGGCCACAATATGAAAAAATTTCGGTCTGCGGCCAAACGCGGCGAAGATTAGCGGACACAGCATGCCCAGAAAATCTTCGGACATCATTGTCGGACTGGACATCGGCACCACCAAGATCGCCTGCGTGGTCGGTGAGATCGGCGCCGACGGCCTCGACATCATCGGCGTCGGGACCCACCCGTCGCGCGGTCTCAAGAAGGGCGTCATCGTCAACATCGACTCCACGGTGGCGGCGATCAAGCAGGCGGTGCTGGAAGCCGAGAGCATGTCCGGCTGCGAGATCTCGCAGGTCTACGTCGGCATCGCGGGCGGCCACATCAAGGGCGTCAATTCGACCGGGACGGTCGCGGTCAAGGACAAGGAGGTGCGCAGCACCGACGTCGGCAAGGTGCTGGAGCTGGCGCGCGCCATCGCGCTGCCGGTCGACCGCCACATCATTCACGTCCTGCCGCAGGAATACAAAATCGACGGCCAGGACGGTGTGCGCGAGCCGCTGGGGATGTGCGGCGTGCGCCTGGAGGCGCGGGTCCACATCGTCACCGCCGCCGCCGCCGCCGCGCAGAACATCATCAAGTGCTGCACCCGCTGCGACCTCGAGGTGCTGGACATCGTACTCGAACCGCTGGCCTCGGGCGAAGCCGTCCTCGAGGACGACGAGAAGGGGCTGGGCGTCGCGCTGGTCGACATCGGCGGCGGCACCACCGACATCGCCATCTTCACCGAGGGCTCGGTCGCGCACACCAGCGTTATCCCCATCGGCGGCCACCAGCTGACCAGCGACATCGCGTTTGGCCTGCGTACGCCGCCGCACGAGGCCGAGAAGATCAAGATCCGCGCCGGTTGCGCCCTGGCCAGCATGGTCGGTGAGGACGAGACCCTGGAGGTCGCGTCGGTGGGCGGCCGCGCCCCGCGGGTCCTGTCGCGCCAGATGCTTTGCCGCGACATCATCCAGCCGCGCATCGAGGAGATCTTCGCTTTTGTAAAAGCCGAGATCGCGCGCCTCGGGTGTGAGGATCTGCTGGCCTCGGGCGCCGTGATCACCGGCGGCGCGACGCAGCTGCCCGGCATGACCGAGCTCGGCGAGGAGATTCTGGGCATCCCCGTGCGCCGGGGCGTCCCCAAGGGCGTGGGTGGCCTGGCCGAGGTCGTGCGCTCGCCGACCTTCTCGACGGGGGTCGGCCTGGTCCAGTACGGCATGGCCCGCCAGAGCGCTGAACGCCACGTCGACGGTCCGCCCAAGCGCGGCGGCTTCCTGTCGCGCATCCGCCGCACGCTGACGTCCGCGTTCTAGGTCGTTCCAGTTCGGGACCTGGGAGGGTCCCGCGCCCCCGGCATTGACGCCAAGGAGCCGGAGGGCATAGCGTCCTGGCGCGCACCATCGCAGCGCAGAGGGACGGCACATCGATGATCACGAAGCCATCCGGTCGTCGCCGTAGCTTTCTCGAGCTCAAGAACAACTGGTGGACCCTCAGTATCTACGAGCGGTTCGAGCAGGTGGTGGCCCTGGTGCTGACCACGCTCATCGCCGTGATCATCGCGATTGCCACCTGGGACCTGGCCAAGTCGGTCGTCGCGCTGCTCTGGAAAGGGCTGCTCGACCCCTTCGAGCCGCAGGTGCTGCAAGCGATCTTCGGTCAGATCATGCTTCTGCTCATCGCGCTGGAATTCAAGCACTCGATCCTCAAGGTGGTCGCCCACCGCGAGAGCATCGCTCAGGTCAAGACGGTCCTGCTGATCGCGCTCTTGGCGGTGTCGCGGAAGTTCATCGTCCTCGACACATCCCAGACGTCACCGCAGACGATCCTGGCGCTGGCGGCGGTGATCGTGGCGCTGGGGCTCAGCTACTGGCTGATCCGCGGTCGCGAGGCAGCCCCGTCGTCCCAGAGGTGATGATGTGTGAATGGGACGCAGGCGAGCTTCGGTCTAGACGCCATGGATGGTCGACCGCGCAAGCGATTCTGGGCGGCTGGCTGCTGCGGATGGGAGAGGCCGCCGGCGCGACGGCGGGTGCAAGGCCGTGACGACCGAGAAGGAAAAAATGCTGGCCGGTCAGCTCTACGATCCGGCCGACCCGCAACTGGCGGTCGAACGGCGGCGCGCGCGCCTGCTTTTCAAGGCCTTCAACGACACGCGCGACGACCAGCGCCAGGAGCGCGCGCGGCTGCTGCGCGAGCTGATTCCGGCGGCGGGGCAGGGCGTCGCCATCGAGCCGCCGTTTTACTGCGACTACGGTGGCAACATCTCGCTCGGTGACCGGGTCTTCTTCAACTTCAACTGTGTGGTCCTGGACGTGGCCGCGGTGTCGATCGGATCGGGCGTCTTGATCGGACCGGCTGTCCAGATCTACACGGCGACGCACCCGCTTGATGCCGTCAAGCGGCGGGAAGGGCTGGAGGCGGCAAAGCCGGTCACGATAGGCGCCGACGTCTGGATCGGCGGCGCCGCCGTCATCTGTCCCGGGATCCGCATCGGCGCCGGAGCGGTCATCGGCGCGGGCAGCGTGGTGACCAGAGACATCCCGGATGGCGTGCTGGCGGCGGGCAATCCCTGTCGTGTTCTACGCACGCTGGCCGAATAGGAAGTCCGTCACTTTTCCTTGAGGACCGGCGCGCGCAGCGCCTCGATCTCCTTGAGGCGCTCGCGCCCCATCTTCTTCAACGTTTGCAGCCAGCCCTTGCGATACGGGCGCAGCGTCAACACCAGCCGTTCCATGATGGCCAGGTTGCGAAACCACTTCTTGTCAGCCGCGACGACGTACCACGGCGCGTGCGGCATCGCGCACTTGCCGATCGCGTCCTCGTAGGCGGCGGTGACCTTGTTCCACAGCGGCAGCTCGCGCCAGTCGTCCGGGTTCAACTTCCACGCGGTCTTGGGATCCTTCTCGCGTTCCAGCAGGCGCTGCAGCTGTTCCTCCTTGCTGACGTTCAAGAAGAACTTGAGCACGATGACGTCACTATCGGACAGCAGCCGTTCGAAGGTATTGATATGGTCGTATCGGCGATGCCAGACGTGGTCGGGGACCAACCGGTGCACGCGCACGGCGATCACGTCCTCGTAGTGGGAGCGGTTGAAGAGCGCGATGTGCCCGCGTCTTGGCGTCACCTTGTGCACGCGCCAGAGGAAGTCGTGCGCGCGCTCTTCCTCGGTCGGAACCTTGAACGGTTCCACACGCGCGTTTTGAATGTTGGAAAATTCGAGGATCTTCCGGATCGCGCCGTCCTTGCCGCTGGCGTCGCGTCCCTGCAGCACCACCAGCAGCGCGTGTTGTCCGGCATAGGTCAGCAGGTTCCCCAGTTCGGCGAACTCCGTCCCCAGCGCGTCCAGTCGTTCCACCCCTTCCTCCTTCTCGAGGCCGGCGGTGTCGGCGGGGTCGAATCGATCAAGGCGCACGCGGTGGGGGTGATCGACGACGGGGGCTAGCGGCTCTTGGCTCATCGGCTGGTTCTACCTACACGTGGGGGCTGGCGCGCAGCTTACGCCAGGTTCCGTCAACTGGCAGAGGAAGGGCCCCGCCGGGGGAAAAAAAGCGGCAAAAAATTAGCGTCGCAATTCAAGGCATGGGATCGATAAACCAGGAGAGCCACCACATGCTTGAATTCGACGACGAAGCTGTCAGTCCGGGGCGCCCCGCGATCAAGGTGATTGGGGTCGGAGGCGGCGGCGGGAATGCCGTCAACACCATGATCGAGGCGGGTGTCGAAGGGGTCGATTTCATCGTAGCGAATACCGACTGTCAGGTGCTCGACGCCAGCCTGGCGGGGATCAAGGTGCACCTAGGGAAGAACCTGACCCGCGGGCTCGGGGCCGGCGCCAATCCGGAGATTGGCCGTGCCTCGGCGCTTGAGGACGCCTCCCGCGTGGCGGAGGCTCTCACGGGCGCGGACATGGTGTTCGTGACGGCGGGGATGGGGGGAGGCACCGGAACCGGGGCGGCGCCCGTGATCGCGCAGGTCGCGCGTGATCTGGGGGCGCTCA
Source organism: Polyangia bacterium (assembly GCA_035696485.1). Taxonomy (GTDB): domain Bacteria; phylum Myxococcota_A; class Polyangia; order Fen-1088; family Fen-1088; genus DASRQT01. The sequence goes on from DASRQT010000302.1 coordinate 4,557, forward strand.
CGGTGGGCGTGGTCACCAGGCCCTTCGCGTTCGAAGGGTCGCAGCGCAAGAAGAAGGCGATGGCTGGTATCGCCGAGCTGGCCAAGGCGGTCGACGCCTTGATCGTCATCCCCAACGATCGGTTGGTCGGGATCGCCGGCATGAAGATGACGCTGAAGGACGCGTTCGCGATGGTCGACAACGTGTGCCTCAACGCCGTGCGAGGCATCAGCGATCTGGTGATCGCGCCCGGCCTCATCAACGTCGACTTCGCTGACGTGCGGACCATCATGACGGGAATGGGGCGGGCCTTGATGGGGACCGGCCGCGGCAGCGGCGACAAACGGGCCGTCGAGGCCGCACAGCAGGCCATCAGCTCGCCGTTGCTCGAGGACGTCACCATCAACGGCGCCACCGGCATCTTGCTGAACATCACCGGCGGCCCCGATCTGACGCTGGCGGAGATGAACGAGGCGTGCAGCCTGATCGCCGAGGCTGCCGATCCCGACGCGAACATCATCTTCGGGTCGGTCATCGACGCGCACGCGGGCGACGAGGTGCGCATCACGGTCATCGCCACCGGCTTCCAGTCTCGGCTGTCCGATTCACCGGCGCCGTCGGCATCCCGTTCCGCCCAGAAGCGTGGAACCGATCAGATGCCGCTGCCGATGCAGTCGCCCGGCTCGGGTCACCTGGGGATCGGCGCACTGCCGGCTCCCATGGCACCGACGCCGACCGCCCACTACGCCGTGCCCATGCAGCCGCAGCCGCAAATGCAGCCGCTGCCGCCGCCAGCCTGGAGCCAGCCAGCCGGGCCGACGCCGCGGGGTGGGTACGGCGCGCCCGGGCCTGGTGGATACGGCGCGCCTGCCGCTCGCCATGAACCCTCGCCGGAGAGCATCGACATCGACGACTTCTATCTCGGCACCGACTACAGTCAGGGTCCGGGCGGCATCCCGTCGCCGATGCCGCCCGCGCCGTCGGCACCGCTGGGCAACGGACCGGTCGGACCGCCGGTGGGTTTTGGGCTGACGCCGTCGACGGAGTGGGGTCAGTCGGAGCGCCCCATCATCCGCCCCCCGGTGAGCGGCAACAACCCGCCCGTCGGCCGGCGCATGAACACCCAGGTCCCCGCCCGTCCCGCCGATGAGCTGGGCGTCGAGGAGAGCGAGTTCGACAAACCGACCTACCTGCGCCGCGGGCTGTTCGCGCCCGAGTAGCCTTCGAATGCAGGTCGCATGAAGCCGCAGGACCCTCAGGATTCCAAGGGCAAGAGCGCCCGCGACGGCGACCCGATTCAGATCCGGATCCGCGCCGGCTCGATCGTCGCGACGCTGGCGTCCTGGCACTTTTCGTTCCGGCGGCGCGCCCGCATCAAGCCGCGGACGCGCCGGGTGCCGCTGACGCCGCGGACGCCCTGATCAGCGCCCGCGGTCTACGTCTTACTATTCGCCTTGAGGTCGAAGCCGGCCTCGTTGCCGCCGACCTTCAGCTTGATCTTGGAGTACAGGAACGAGACCTCCTCCAGGGGGGCACCGCCGGGCCGGCCGGCGTCGCCGTGGGTGTCGACGGTCAGCGAGACGTCCTCGAACTGGTACGAGGCCAGAACCGTGGTCGTCCCCTCCTGGTAGATGTCCAGCGTTACCTTGGCGATGTGCTTGCCCGTCGCCGCCGTCAAGAACATCTCGGGCGAGTCGGCGTCGATTGTTCTGACCACGACCAACGGATCGAACTGCGCTTTGCCGGCTCCGCCTCCGCCACCGACGCCGCCAGCCGTCGGGACCTTGACGCCCCACGAGAATGACCGCACCGGCGCCGGCGTGGTGATCACGCCGTCGACGGTGATGACGCCGACCACCCGCATATTCTCCGAGCCGGGACCGCCGCCACCGGGGGCGCCGGGGGGGCCTGCGGGGCCGGGGGCGCCAGGGGCGCCAGGGGCGCCAGGGGCTCCGTTCGCACCCTGGGCACCGGGAGCGCCGGTTGCGCCCGTGGGTCCGGGGATGCCGTTCGCGCCCTGGACACCGGGAGCGCCGGTTGCGCCCGTGGGTCCGGGGATGCCGTTCGCGCCCTGGGGGCCGACAGGACCCCTCTGGTTCCAGCGCAGCGCGGTTTCGTTGTTCTTGCAGTTTTCGTGGATCGGATCGATCACGCGAAGGTTGCCATGGTTGTCGTAGCAACCGGTGATGACGCCGTCGGAGGCGGGAATCATGGCGAACGCGGCGGCGGCCGAAGCCATGCCGACCAGGCCGGCCAAAACGGCGACCGTCTTGCGCGGGTGATTTTTCAGAAGGGCCTTTGCTCGTAGGTTAGTGCTGCTCGCCAATCGGGTCACGGTCATGACGGTCTCCTTGGTAGTGGTGGGTCGCGGCGGGATTATTAAGCGCAATCCGCTATTTTTCCCAGGCCGACAACGGCGCCGCTCCGTCGCCGATAAGCCGCCCATGTCGCTCGCTACCTTGCTCTCGGGATCGGCTCAACTGTTCTGGCCGGCGCGGTGCGCGGCATGCAATCAGAACGTTCCCGACGACGTCATATTCTGCGGCGACTGCAACTTGTCGATCAATCCGCTGGTCGGCGCCTGTCCGGGCTGCGCGCTTCCGTACGCGCGCTCGCCCTCGTCGTTGCAGCGATGTCTCATATGCCGGCGAATTCCGTTTCCTTTCTGTGAGGGGCATGCGGCGTTCGAATACGGGGCGGCGCTGGCCGACGCCATCGTGCGCATGAAGCATGGCGCCCGGCGCGACCTGGCGCGCCGGCTGGGGCGCCTCCTGGCCCCGACCCTGGCGCAGTTGCTGGCCCGGGCGCGCTTCGGGATCGGCGACGCTGTGATTCCGGTGCCGCTGCACACAAGCCGCCTGCGAAAGCGCGGGTTCAATCAGGCGCTGGAGCTGGCGCGCGCGGCGATGCTCCTGTTGACGCGTCATTCGACGTTCGTGGGCGCCCCGATCCCGCGCCTCGAACGCAGCCTCCTGTTTCGAACCCGCGCCACGCGCGAGCTGGGACATTCGGGACCCGCGGCCCGGCTGGCCGAGGTCGCGGGTGCCTTCACCGTCGGCAGTTCGGCGAAGGTGCGGGATCGGCGCTTTCTGCTGATCGACGATGTCTTCACAACCGGCGCCACGTTCAGCGAATGCGCCGGCGCCTTGCGCAGCGCCGGCGCCCGCGAGGTCTACGTCCTGGCCCTGGCGCGCGCGGTCTAGGCGCGGCTCCGCCGGGGCATATCCATTCCTATCAACTGACAGCGTGCTGGTACGATCCTGAACGGCAATTGCCGGCTCAACCCACTATTTGAAAGCCTGCCTTGCCGAAATGGTGATCGAAGGTGAATACCCGGCGCAGTTTTTCCTTCTCCATGATCACGAAGCTGGTGGCGTCGACCGCGGACAGCTTGTGCAGATCGCGGCGCTGGAAGAATCGCCAGGCGTCATTGAGATCCTTGGCTCGACATTCGAGCAGGCGGAGAAACGGAATCCGGTCGAGCGCGCCCTTCCAGGACAGAGCCACGTCGCGGGTCGTATTTCGGTCCAGAAAAGTGAATGTCTCCATCACGACCGGCACGGAGGTGGAGAGGTGGG
>DASRQT010000303.1:0-2892 GCA_035696485.1 Polyangia bacterium
CGCCTGATAGGCCTCGATGTCCGCCAGTTCGTTGAGCCCGTGCTTCTTCCAGAACCATGCTGCCGACAGAGCCGCGTACTGTGGAGTCGCCACCAGGTCTGGGTTCTGGACGACGGCCACATTGGCGTCTTTGGCTAACGCGGCGTAGTTGTCCCTGCCCGTGAGCTGGATGAGACCGCGCCCGCGGTACTTCCAGCCTTCGCCGCTGGCCGTGTCTCCGTTCCCCATTCGGTTTGCGTAGACCTTGTTCGCGAGCGCCTCGGGCTTGTCGACGTAGGGTTCGGCGTCGACCCGGGTCTTGAAGGCCGAGGGGAAGACCTTGGCCAGGCGGTCAGCGTCCTTGTACCTCATGTTCTCTTCGACGGCGTGCAGATAGCTCGATTCATGCGCGATGTGCCCCAAGAATGCCGCCATCCGCCTCGCTGACCGCGTGATCTCGTACCTCCCGCACGCGGCGTTCAACGGCCCCACCCAGGTCTCCACCGCGGTCACGCGCACGCGCGGTAGGGCCTGGCGTAGCAGCGTGACGGTCAGCCCACCGGACAGTGGATAGAGCTCCAGGCGTCTCCGAATGGACTTGTCGTGCTGCCACTCCGACCGACCGCCAGGCAGGCGGTGCAACTGGTGTACGAGGCGCCTCAGCGCGGTCGCGTGGTCGTGGTGCTCCAGGGAAGCGCCGAGGGGACCAGCTTGTCTCCGACCCATGTGGCGATTCTGCCCTACTTTGCAATTCCTGGGGACTAGGTGCCCGGACGGCGACGCCCGCAAAATCGTTCATCTCTCGCCGCCTCAGTCTTGCCGATCGGCTACCCGCTAGCTAAATCCAGCGCATGGCGAAAACGATCATGGTCTGCGGTTACGGCCCGGGGATCTCGAAGGCCGTGGCCGAGAAGTTCGGCCCGGAGGGTTTTTCCGTGGCCCTGGTTGGGCGCAGCGCGGACAAGCTCGCCGCCGGCGTCAAGGCGCTGGAAGCCAAAGGGGTCAAGGCAGTTGCGGTCACGGCCGACTTCGGCGATCCGGCGGCCGCACGCGACGCCGTCAAGAAGGCCCGGGCCACCCTGGGCCCCGTCACTGTCTTGCAGTGGAGCGCTTACGACGGCGGCGCCGGGGATTTGACGACCGCCGAGGCGGCGGCGATCCGCCGTACGCTCGACGTCGGAATCACTGGTTTTCTGGCGACCGTCCAGGAGGCGCTGCCTGACCTGCGCAAGGAGAAGGACGCGGCCGTCCTGGTCACCAACGGCGGGCTCGGCTACATCGACGCGAAGGTCGACGCTGGTGGCGTCCAGTGGAATGCGATGGGCCTCTCCGTGGTCAACGCCGCCAAGAACAAGCTCTGCGGCTTGCTGTCGCAGAAGCTCGCGCCCGACAATATCTACGTCGGCCAGCTCACGGTGCTCGTCTCCGTCAAAGGCGGCCCCTTCGACGATGGCCACGCCACGCTCGAACCCGCCACCGTGGCCGGAAGGTTCTGGGACCTCTACAAGGCGCGCAGCGAGGTCAGGGCCGAGATCGGGTAGTGCTCGTCCACCTCGCCCACACGCAACGGTCGATCGCGACCGCCGTAGAGGACGCCCAACTCCGGCGACGTCGGGTACGAGGCAGTTTGAGACCGGAGATCCCCGTGACTGTCGTGGCGTTGCGGGTGGCGTAGGCCGTGTGACCGGCGGGCGCCTGCTCGCTCAGATGCTCGTTGTGGGGGCCAGCTCCCTGAGCGTGTCGTCTGACAAACTGAGCTCCGTGGCCGCAAGGTTTTCTCGAAGATGTGCCACGGAAGACGTGCCGGGGATGAGAAGGATGTTCGGCGCACGACGCAGTAGCCACGCGAGCGCGACCTGCGCCGGCGTGGCGCCCAGACGCTGAGCGACGCCGGACATGGCAGTCGATTGCAGCGGCGTGAATCCGCCCAGCGGGAAGAAAGGGACATAGGCGATGCGGTCGCGGCCAAGATCGTCGATCAGTGGGTCATCGTCACGGTGCGCCAGGTTGTATTGATTCTGGACGCATACGATCTTGCAGATGGTCCGTCCTTCCGAAATCTGAGCGGGCGTGACGTTGCTCAGTCCAATGTGTCGCACGAGTCCCTGTCGCTGCAGCTCGGCCAGGACGTTGAGCGACGCCTTCAGCGTCTCCAGGGCGGATTCGCTCGTGCCCAGCATGTTGCGAAAGTTGACTACGTCGAGCGCATCGAGTCCCAGGTTGCGCAGGTTGTCGTGCACCGCTTGCGTGAGATCCTCAGGCGAGAACGCAGGCAGGACCGAGGCGTCCGCGCCACGTCGAGCGCCGATCTTGGTGACGATGACGAGATCGCGAGGGTACGGATGTAGTGCATCGCGGATGAGTCGGTTGGTGATGTGCGGCCCGTAGTAGTCACTGGTGTCGATGTGATTCACCCCGGATGCGACGGCCTCGCGCAACACAGACAATGCGGAGTCCCGATCCTTGGGCGGCCCGAATATGCCTGGCCCGGAGAGGCGCATCGCCCCATACCCGAGCCGTCTGACAGGTTTGTCTCCGAGCACGAACGTACCGGAACGATCAACTGCGGACATGGTCCGACACGATCAGCGGCTAGTGCAGCCTGAACGCGGCTCTGCCGACGTGGTGCTTGCCGAGATCGCGGTGCGCGGTCGCTGCCTGCCTGAGGCTGTACGTTCGTTCCAGCTCGACGTGGAGGCGCTTGCGCCCGATCACTGCGTTGAGGCGATCGAACCACCGCCGCGTCGGCATCCCGTCGAAAGCGATCCGCCTGACCCCCTTGGGCGCGCGCGGCGCGGGCTCGACGCCGTTGGGATACGCGACGCGCCCGCCTTTCGTCACCGCGCGCAGCGCCGCGTTGACCTCCTTGCCGCCCGTCACGACCAGCGCGGCGTCGAAGCCGCGCGGCGCGAA
>DASRQT010000304.1:0-10837 GCA_035696485.1 Polyangia bacterium
TCAGGGGCCTGGGGTCGCTCACCGGCGATCGCCATCGCCGTCAACGTCGCCTGCGCGTCGGGCAAATTCCCGATCCCGACCACGAAGACCGGGATCCCCATCCCCGCCACGTTCTTGACGGCCGTGATGGCGCCATCGATGTCGGGCATGGCGGTGCTGTTGCCGGCCGGCGCGCAGTTCGGTGAGCCGTCGGTCGCCAGCAAGATGTACTTCGGATTCTGATCCGGCAGCGCTGCCAGGTAGGCGCCGGCGTTGACCACGGCGGTTCGTGTCGGCGTCCTCCCGCTTGCGGGCAGCGATGCCATCGCGGCGGCGACAGCGGTCGCGTTCACGCCGGCGATCTCGACGATCGGTGTCGCGGTGACGGCGCAACCATCGCTGTCATCGGGGAACAGGTGCAGGCCCCAGCGGATCGAGTTCTCGGTCTGCTTGACCACACTGTTGATGGCGGCCGTCATCTGCCGCCATTTCGTCATCGGTTCACACATCGGTAGCGTCGCCGGATCGCGATCGCACCGGGTGCCGTCCGGCAGCTCAAGCATCGAACCGGACTTATCCAGAACGATGAGCAGGTCGGGCGGAACCATCCGCAGGCCGAAGGTCTTGAGGCCGCAGACTGGCGCATCAGGATTCTCGATCGCGAGGCTTCCGGAGTCCGGATTGCTGGCAGGCCGCGGCGCCCCGCCCTTGACACCCGCAACGCACCCTCCGCCGAGGACCACTCCTGCGCAGATTCCAACCAGCGCATTCGCTTGTCGCATGCGGACCTCCTTGATCGATAGCCAGCCGGGACAGTCTCACGGTTGGTACCCGGAAACCAGCGCGACGTACTTCGCGCCGAGTCAAGGGCCATCACGGCTCAGGCGTGGACAGCGGGAGCGGCAGCCGGCCTAGAAACGCGTCGTGAATGCGACGTTGTTCGGGCTGATCGAGACCGACGCCTCGTTGCTGGCCGATCGATAGTTGAGAATCGCGAGCAAGGTGACCACGCCGCCGACGATGGCGCCGCCGGTCATCAGATCGGAGGCCAGGGCCCAATTTCGGGTGCGGGTGCGCTGGGTCTCGATGAAGTCGCGCTCGCCGGGGAGGTTGGCCACCGCGTCGTCGAACTGGTTCTTGGAGTCGAGAGCCTGAAGCCCCGTCAGCGTCGCTCCAATGATCAAGGCGGCGGTGAGCGCGGCAGGAATCACGATCGCGAGCTTTCGATTGAGCGGGGACATGGTCTCGGGATTGACGTCGCCGCTGGGCTCCATCGGGGCGTCCTTTGCCGCATCAAGCGCGCTGGCGCGCACCTGCCCGAAGGTCGCAACACCGGGGAAGATGACGTCGGCGGTGAGAACGTCGCCGCCCGCCACCTCCACGGCTCGAAGCTGCTGCACCCCCGACGGGCTGACCAGGACGATCTTGCGCCGGCCCGCGCTGACCAGCAGCGCCGCCGCCAGCGGCGTCTTCCCGACGGCGACGTCGTCCACCTGGACAGTTGCACCCTCGACGTTGCTCCTGATCGACAGGCGCCCGGTACGCAGCCGCAGCTTTTCGATCTGCTGTTGCAGCTGCGACTGGCGCGCGGCGGCGACCTCGGGGCCGCCCTGTTCGAGGTAGCTGGTGAAAGCCGACAGGGCACACGCGTAGTCTTTCCCCTCGGTGCAGGCCTGACCGATGTTGTAAAGGACGCGATAGTTGGGTTCGGTGTCGTAGGCGCGTCGAAATTCGATCGCCGCCGCCTGGAAATCACCGTCGCGGTACAGCTGGACGCCCTGGTCGAAATGAATTCGTGCCTCCGCCTTGTTGTCGGACGGGGCGGCGTGCGCGGTCGCCGACCAGAACGCCGGCAGCAGGAAGAGAATCGGGATGGTTCGCATGGAGGGATTACCGGCCGTAGGGGTTGTCGAGATCAAGCGCGCGGCGCGCGCGCTGCGGGGTGGGGTGGCCGAGGGATTCGCCCGGCGCCGGTCCCGCCCTGGTCGCGCCTGCCGCCTTCGATTGTGCGCGCGGTTCGGAAAGAGACGACGACGTCAGTCCGACCCTCGGGGTCGGCGATGGGGCGGGCAGGAGCAACGGCGGCATCATCGCGGGTTGCGGCGCCGTGCGCGCTCGAGAGGACGCCACCTTCGCCGGCGCCGGCGCGGTCCGACGATCGCCGATCGCCGGCCACGCCCTCTCCGTCGGGGTGCCCCCAACCGGCGCGACCGGAGCCGGCGGAGGCCTGACCAACGCCTCGATTGATGGTCTGCTGCCGGGCCGCGCCTTGCTCGCGGACTCAACCGAGGTGCCCGGAGGCGAAGGTGACGGCGATTGCCTCACGAAGCCGTAAACGGTCGCGGTGACCAGGACGGCAGCCGCGATGCCCAGGACGATCTTGGGGCGGTGATTCCGCACCAGGACGTCGGTGCTGGCCAGGCTGACCGCCATCGCATCCGTCAGGCTCACCGTCGCCGGTGCTGCAGTGGCGGTAATCTGTCCGCTGGCGGCAAGCGCACCTTCCGGCAGCAGCGACACCGTGACCCGGGTCGTCTCGGGCACCGAGGTGTCAATCTCTCCCCACCTGTCCACGCCGGTGCTGAGAATGTCGCTGGTGCCGGTGGCGGGCGGATCGGGATTGGGCAAGTCGGGCAGCGCCGTCAAGGCCGCCGTGCCTTCGTCGACCAGCAACATCTGCGATTCGATCAGGCGCCGCCGCGCTTCACGTTCAGCCGAAAAGGCGTTGCCGATGTATTGCCCGACCTCGCGATCGTTGATCCGGACGCCGCTGCCGTCCACGAAGCCGTCCAGAGCTTGCATCACCGCGGCCGCGGTCTGGATGCGGTCGCCGGGTTCCAGGGCCAGCGTGCGCGAACACAGGTCGACCAGCGCTGGTGGTGTTTCCGGGGCGTAGTCGCGAATGTCGGGGATCTCACCCACCGTGCGACGGCGAATGACATCCGCTTCCTCGTTGCCCAGCGTGATGCGCTGCCCGGTCAGCGTCTCCCAGAGAATCACGCCGAAGCTGAAGATGTCGGCCCGCTGATCCACGGAGCGCCCGGCCAGCTGTTCCGGGGCCATGTACGCAATCTTGCCCTCGATCACACCCGGTCGTGAGATCCGGCCGATCCGCTCGGCCTTGGCGATGCCGAAATCGACCAGCGTGACGCGCCCGTCGTAACAGATGAAGACGTTCTGGGGGCTGACGTCGCGGTGCACCAGCCGCAACGCCCGCCCGTCGAAGTCCTTCAACGTATGCACATAGTCCAGGCCCGCCAGCAAATTGCGCAGCACGTGCAGCCGGTATGACAGCGGCATCCGCAACGTTCCCAGGCGGCGAAACACGTTGGACAGCGGTTGCCCCTCCAGATACTCCATGACGATGAACGGCCCTTGCGGCGATTGGCCGACCTCGAACGTGGAGATCACGTTGGGATGATTGAGGCGCGAGGCGATGCGGGCCTCGGCTAGAAACATGGCGTTGAAGTGCTCGTCCTGGGTCAGGAACGACAACGGACGTTTCAGCACCAGGAGCTTGCGAACCTTGGCCGGCCCCGGCAGCACGGCCAGCATCACGTCGGCCATTCCGCCACGCCCGATCCGAGCTATGGCTCGGTACTTTTCCCGGGTGGGAGCGGCCGCGTTGAAGCGTTGCTCGCCAACTGGCATCGCACCGATCATGGTCTCTCGGCCTGGTCTTGGGGGTCAAGGCCCGGAGGTGGCAAAACCTCCCCGCGCCTGATGAATATGTCGCCTGGCGGCAACAAGCCCCCTGGTTTCATAGGGGCTGTGGCGCCAGTCGGATATAGGAGAACACGCCGGGGCGCACCAGAACGCTGACCGTCCCGAAGTACAGGTCTTCGGCCACGCGCGTGCCACGCACGCTGCGAACGCCGGTTGGAACATTGATGAACCCGCCGGCGCCGGTGGTATCGGTGGCCATGCTGGACTGGCTGGGCAGGCCATTTACGAAGAAGAAACGACGGGTCTCGGGCGCGGTTTCGTCAAGCGTTCCGATCACACCGGAGGCCGGCGTCTGCATGCAGTCGGTCGCGCGAAAAAATGCCCCCCCCAGTTTCGTGTCGATCATCGTGCTACCGGTCGACTGAACCAGAAGCGGCAGGTCGCGGATCGAAACCAACGGCGTCGACATGTAGACGAGATCGTCGATCACGGGGCGGCCGAAGAAGATGAGGCTGGGAACGTAGACGGGAACCTGACTGGCGGGGATCACCTCCACGTAGCCGTCGAAACCTCCGTCGAGCGTGAATTTCGCCTGTCCGTTGGTTTCGGGGTGGAATGGCGGGCCGAGAGGCATGGCGCAGGCAACGTCCAGTTTGCGGCACGCCCTGACTAGAACCGCCTCGCTGACCGAGTTGTCGGGGTGAATGAGATCGGTCAGCGTGACGGTCACCTGGACCTGCGGTTTTCTTGTGGGTTCGGGCCTGAGCATGCCGACGCACTCCCATCCGGGCGGAAGCGGTATACCGGCATCGGGGTTCTGGACACACACCCGGTCGACGCACACGAGGCCGGCGAAGTCACCGCCGCGAGCTGCGCAGTCGTCGTCGATTTTACATTGATCGCCGGTGGCAACCGCCAGCACCGAACAGCCGGTCGCGATACTTAGAATCACGCACGAAGCAGCCACTGCTGCGACGTGGTTGCGGCTCACCATCGAGTCTACATTGCTCATATCGTTGGCCTTCCTTCAAGGCCACACCAGGTTTGAGGCGGCAGTTTTGCGATCAGTTGGTCGGGCGGCTTGTCCGGGGTTGAGGGTGGATTCCAGAAGCCGGGCGAAATTGTTGTTCCAGTGACAACGGTTTCGACACGGGCGGGCAACAAGTTCGCCCGGATCGGCTATTTCCGCAATGCAGGAATCATATAATTTTAGGAGCTTACGGTATGTTGTCATAAATAATCGTTGGCTTGCTTACTGCTTATATAGAGACCGTGAAACACACTCCTCGGTGGTCGACAGTCTGCATTATTGCGCTTGGCGTCGGCGCCGCACCGTGGGGGCTCGCGGGGTGTCAATCGGATCTCGGCGAGCCGACCCAGGGCGTTGATTCGGACGCGCTGAAAACCGAGAACGGCCTATACCGCATCAACGGTCTCAGCACCTCCAATGGCCTCAGCACCTCCAATGGTCTCAGCACCTCCAACGGTCTCAGCACCTCCAACGGTCTCAGCACCTCCAATGGCCTGATGACGACCGCCGAGGGGCGGCAGACGGTGTCGTATCTGGTTCGTTGCGCGCTGCCGTCGGGCCGCTCGCTTTCGAAGACGTACAACGGAACCAGTTACGTCTTTCAAGGCGCGGTCGGTCTCGGGCCGACGTGGGAAGCGGGCGCGTGCGACCAGAACTGCCAGGAAAAGATATCCGCCTGCATGATGGCGCTGGTGAACACGACCGGCGTGCACATGCCGCTGTGGCTGACGGCGCCGATGCCCGAGATCGGCTGGGGCCGGCAGGCCGCGTATCCCGACCTCGAGGGAGCGTTCTTCGGGAACATCTTCATCACCGACGTGAGCGGCAAGGTCCCGGCATTTTATTGTGAGGGGTCGACGCAGATCGGTCTCGTTCCCGGCCGCATCGGGGCTGATCAGGCCGGGTCGGCGTACCGGAATCCGTGGGGCGCCGGCGGGCTGTGCGGCGCGCCCAGCCACTGCGGTGCTGCTGGCGTGCCGGCCAGCAGCGGCGTGCCCGACGGCTACAACATCTGCAATGGGTACAAGAACGTCGTCACGGTCTGGCGCAACAGCGCCGCCTTGCCGGTCTTCAACCCGAATCTCCGCTACAGCCTCAAGAACGTCGCCAGCGGCAAGAACATGGACTGGGACGACGCCGTCGCCGGCAGCACCATCATTCATCAGTGGACGACTTCCGGTAACGACAACCAGCTCTGGAAATTCGTCGACACCGGAAGCGGCGCGTACCGGATCGTCAACAGCATCAAGACCACGAAGTGCATCGAGCTGCCGCCGACGGCACCGCAGGTGCGCATCGCCGACTGCAACGGCGCCGCCAACCAAACCTGGACCGTGCGCACCACAAACGCCCTCAGCACGACGGCGAACGGTCAGTATTTCAAGTTCGTCAATTCAGCCAGTCCCTCCATGGCCCTCGAAGTCGCCGGCGCCAGCACAACCAACGGCGCCCGTCTCGATGTCGCCGCATTCACCGCCGCCCGCCATCAGGCCTGGAGCCTCACCGCGATCCCGTAACGGTGGCGCTGACTGCTCAGGGAGGCGACAACGCGCTGGTCGGGATGACGGCCTTGGTTTCCGACATGCTGGACCATGACAGGCGGATATTCGCCGAGCCCACGATCTCGTTGAAGTCGATCTGGATGCTGACCGGCTGATTGGCTTGCAGCATGATGGGCGTCCCCGGCTTTTCAACCGTGGGAGTGGGGTTGGGCAGGGAGTCGATGACCATCATGTTGTTGATCATCAATCTGATGCCGTCATCAGCGAGCAAATAAAACGTGTACATCTGGGAAAACCGCGGCGTGACCTTCCCCTTCCAGCGAATGGAGAAGTTGTCGGGATTCACGCCCGGCGGATTGGTCGTTCCCCAGTCCAGGTCGATGATCGCATCGGTGCGCGTCATCACGGGGTTGCCCGTAAAGTTTGTGTTGTTGTAATACGCGCCCACCAGCCCGCCGCAGCTGGTGGTGGTTGTGTTGCACACGCTGGGCGTCGTGCACTGGGCGCTCAACGTGCACGTGGTCCGGCAGGCGGCGCCGTTGCAGGTGTAATTTCCGCAGGCCGTCCCCGCCGGTTTCATGCACATGCCGGCGGCGCTGCAGCTGCCGAGCATGGTCAACATCGATCCCGAGCATCCGGGCACCGCGCACATCGTTCCTTCGGGATATTTGCGGCATCCGCCCGCGCCGTCGCAGGTGCCATCGGTTCCACAGCTTGCGGCGGTTTGATCCAGACACTCGTCGGCGGGGTCGGTGCCGACGTCAAAGGGACGGCAGGTGCCGGCGCTCCCCGGCAGCGCGCAGGTTCGACACGTCCCCATGCAGGTGTTCTCACAGCACACCCCGTCGACGCAGAAGCCGCTGGCGCATTCCGTCGCAGCGCCGCACATGACGCCGTTCGCCTTGCGCGGATCAACCGGCGGTTCGCCGGGTAGATCCTCCTCCAGCGCATCGCTGAAGGTTCCGCCGCTTCCCGTCGGCGACAGTCCGCCGATGCCACCGCCGCCGCTATCGGTCGGCATAAGGTGCTCCGCCCCGCATGCGCCGGCGAAAACTGCGCTCAGGATCAAGGCTAAGAAAAACGCGACGAAATTATCCGTTCTAGTCACGCGCCTAAGCATTGCTACACATTCAAAACGAACTAGGTAGTGAAAGTTTCCGGAATCGCGGGCCGTTGACCTCTGCCGGGCGCGTCCGGCGCGTGCAGCAGAACAGCCAATACGGTAAATCGGTAATGTTATTGACGTTTTTCGCAGCTATCGAATTAAATCAGCGGCTAAGCGCTGTGGCGGTGAGATGGCGTCGGTCAAGATGGCGGTTGCCACGCGTCGCGGACGCTGGCGGTGTCTTCGTAGTGACGAAGCGCCGAGATGCGTCCGGCGTCGTCAAAGCACCACCACTGGACTTGCTCCTCGTCGACCCGTCGGCCGGTGCGCTTCACTTTGTAGCAGACGCGCAACTTGACCACGACGTCGCGGCCGTCCGACATGAAGGCACGAGGCTCGAAGGCCTCGAACGTCACATTGTCCGCCATGGCCTGGAAGAAGCGGGGTAGCTCCTCCCTGGACGAGACCGGCGCGTGCCAAGGGACGTCGCTGCCGGTCACACTGAAGTCCCAGCGGGTGCGCTCGCTCACGCGCTCGAGGATGAACGGGACATCACCGCGGCCGAACGCCGCATACACAGCCTCAATCGTTTTGTGATTCGCTTCACTCATGTCTGCCTCCTGCATCAAGCAATACGCGCTTGCGCAGACGCCGCGGTAGTGGACAGAACGCAACCCATGGGTGCAAAAATGCACCACGATGATCGATTGGGACGAGCTTCGCTATCTGCTGGCCGTGCGGCGCGCCGGATCCCTGAACGCGGCGGCTCGCGCGCTGGGGGTCGACAAGACCACCGTCAGCCGTCGGATCGCGGCCCTTGAGGACACCCTGGGTGTCCGACTCTTCGACCGCAAGCCCGATGGCTATCGCCTGACGCCGCACGGTGAACGCGCCATCGCCGCGGTCGCCGAGATCGAGGGCACGGTGTCGGCCCTGGTCGCCGAGCTGTCCGAGGTGCGCGGGGATCGGAACGGCGTCGTCCGCCTGACGGTGCCGCAGTTCTTTGCGTCGCAGATCTTGCTGCCGGCGTTGCCGGCGTTTCGGGCGTCGCATCCGAGAATCGACCTCGTGGTCAACGCCTCGTCGACCGTGGTCAACGTCGCGCAACGCGAGGCGGAGGTCGGGTTGCGCAACGTCAAGCCCGATCAGCTGAGCGTGACGGTCAAGCGCGTGGGAATGCTGGGCATGGCGCTGTATGCATCGCGGACCTATCTGTCACGCCGTGGCACCCCGAGCGTGGCCAACGATATGGCGCAGCATGATCTCATCGGATGGGAGAGCGCGTTCACGCACGCGAAGGGATTCTTGTGGGCCAACAATTGCGGCGCGCGGTCTCCGATTCGGCTGAACGACTCGGCCGTCATGTGCGACGCGGTGGCGGCGGACCTTGGTATCGCCGCGCTACCGTGCCTCCTCGGTGACGAGCGCGCCAAACTGGTGCGCCTCGATGGGTTCGGCTTGAGCCGGGATCCGATCTATGCCGTCGCCCCCGGCGAGCTTCGCCACTCCGGCCGCGTCCGCGCCGTGATCGACTTGATCGTTGCCGCCTGGTCCACCAACACGGATCGCCTCGCCGGTGGAGGCAAACGCCGCAAGCCGAGTTGACGTCAGCTATGTCCAAGGTCGGACGTTCCACCGGGCTACGCCTGGAGGTCGCCGCTCCAGTATGGTCGCCATTCGTCGGGAACCGCGCCTCCCATTCTCACGGTGATGGACGGCAGGAAGGACGGTCGGCGGGGTCGGCGTCGCAGCTTTATGTCGGATTCGTCGGGCGTCCGATCGGCCTTGGCCGCATTGCACGAAATGCAGCAGGTGACGATGTTCTCCCAGCTGGTGCGGCCGCCACGCGACCGTGGCAGGACGTGATCGAAGGTCAGATCCTCGGTGGCGAAGCGCGCGGCGCAGTACTGGCAGGTGAACCCGTCGCGCGCGTAGATGTTCAGGCGCGAGAAGCGGATTCGGATCCGCTCACGCTTGAAATGCCGCACGACGCGCACAACCGACGGCAGGGGAAAGCTGCGACCGACGCCCGTGATCGTGCGGTCGCGGCTGTACTCCACGACCTCGACCTTCCCCAGGAAGAAGGCGGCGATCGCGTCTTGCCACGAATCAATGCGCAGCGGACGCCACTCGGCGTCGAGGAACAGAACAGGCTGGGTGGCGGCGGACATTGACGTGGACATGGACATGGGTCGAGGTTCCTTTCTTCTGGTACCTGGGATCAGATTCGAACTGACACTGAATGCGGTCTGAACGCATCGCCTCTGCCGTTGGGCTACCCAGGCGTCGGGTGTGGCGCTCTCGAACCCCCTGCCATTGGACGAAGCTCGGGTACCGGCGGTGGGTGCTGGCCCCACCGGACCGCGCTTATGAGACGCGGTTGCGCGCTGGCGCCGCCGGCGTTGCACCCACGAGAGGAGTCGAACCTCCTGAGCCGGCGTTCGTAGCGCCAGTCCCGAATTCCGTCGGCGTGGGCCGGAGCGTCCGCATCGGGAGTTGAACCCGAATTACTGGCGTGAAAGGCCAGCGTCCTTGCCGGTTGGACGATGCGGACATGTGACCCCGCCGGGCATCATTCACATTGCCCGGTCCTGCGCCTTGAGGAGGCGCCAACCCAGCCAGTAGTCCACGGGGCCTTGCGTGTGCCCGGCGAGATTCGAACTCGCATCCTCCGCTTTCGGACAGCGGCGCTCCTCCAGTTGAGCTTCGAGCACGTACGCCCGGAAGGATTCGAACCCTCATTCACCGCCTTAGAAGTTCGGCTGCCGTCCAATCGGCGCGGGCGCGTGATTGCGCGTGGCACGTGGGGCAGGATTCGAACCTGCGAATGAGATGCTTAACAGGCATCCGCGTTGCCGCTTCGCCACCCACGTAGAAGAGCCCGTCCCCGGAATCGAACCGAGCTCCGCGGTTTACAAGACCGCCGCATCGCCACCAATGCTTGACGGGCACGCGCGCGGTCTCGGCGCTCGTTCCAACCTTTCCGGCGCCTTCCCATTTGGCAACTCGGCCGTGCTGAGGAGACGGGGAGAGTCGAACTCCCGGGGCTCGTGGCCCGTCCGTTTAGCAAACGGGTGTGCAAAACCGCCATGCACGTCGTCTCCGTTGCGGAGAGCGGAGGAATCGAACCCCTGGGGCTGCTAACCACCACCCTGGTTTTCAGGACCAGTTCCCCGCCATTGAGGGGCGCTCTCCATGTTGCGGGCGGCCGACGAATTGAACGCCGCTGGCCGGATTTGGAATCCAGCCTGATCCCAGATCGCTGCCCAAGTGGAGAGCCGGAGAGTTGAACTCCGCCCGCGTTGCTTGCAAGGCATCGCTGCACCCCGTGCGCTCCCCCTCCTCTTGTCTGGGTGGCAGGACTCGAACCTGCATCATCGTGGTCCCAAGCCACGCGGCCAGACTTTGACCCACACCCAGATAATTTCCCTCGGCTCGACTCGAACGAGCACCCCAGCGCTTCAAAGGCGCGGATCCTGCCCTTGGACCACGAGGGATCGCTTGGGTGACCGGAGGGGATCGAACCCTCACCGTCGCGTTCACCGCGCGCCGTGC
>DASRQT010000305.1:0-9185 GCA_035696485.1 Polyangia bacterium
ACCAGCGGCGTGACGTTGATGTCGGCGATGATCCGCCCCGGTTCGTCGTCGTTCCCGAATGCGTTGCTGCCGGCCACGCGAAAGATCCGCTACTCGCCGCCCGCGGTGGCGGCGGTGACGCTTTTTCCCGCGGACTCCGAGGTCGCCGACAGGATCAGGTGCGCCATGGCGTCCACACGTCCCAGCGCCCGCCGCACTTTCCCCTGGAAATAGTTGAAGGCCACCACGGCCGGGATCGCCACCATCAAGCCAACCGCGGTGGCGACCAGCGCCTCGGAGATGCCCGCCATGACCACGCCGGCGCCGCCCGCCTGACTGCGCGAAAGATCGGCGAAGGCGCGAATGATCCCCAGCACCGTGCCGAACAGGCCGATGAACGGGGCGTTGTTGCCCAGCGTGCCCAGCACGCCCAGGTTCCGCTCCATGTCCAGGCGGACGCGCGACTTCGTGCTGGCCATGGCCTCGGCGATGGCTTCACTGCCACGGCCAAACTGCTCCAGGCCGGAGGCCGCCACGCGCGCTTCCGGCCCGCGAACGCCGGCCAGCGCGCGGCGTGCGCCGCCCAGATCCGCCTCGCGGAGGAACTGGGCCAGCTCGCGCGCCAGCGCATCGAAGTCCAGCTTGCGGGACGACAGGTAGAATCCGCGTTCGACCATCACCGCCACCGACAGCACGGACAGGACAATCAGCAGCCACAGCACCCACTCGGACCCGAGGAGGGTGAACCCAAGGATTCTTTCGGTGAGGCGCATGCGAGAAAGTCGAGGGGACGTTCAGAAGGGGGTTTTGCGAAGGGCGAAACTTAGCACAGCAGGGCGGCCAGAACGACGGTGGCATAGCTGCCGGCCGGCAGCGCAAACCGGATGCGGACCGCGGTGGCGCTGCCGTCGACCGCGGGCTCAGCGGTCAGCGGCGGATCGCCGACCTCGACCGCCACGACGACCGGGCGCCTGGTCCCCGGTAGATCCCGGCCGGCGCGTTCAAAGTCCTGCCGCGTGGCACCGCTGTCGGCCAGCGCCTGGTCCTCGAGGGCGCGCGACGGCGTTTCGGGGGGCGGCTCCATGACCCGCCCTCCGGGCATGGGCCCGGTTGGGACGACGGCGCCCGCGTCCACGCGCTGCTGCTCGACGGCCGGGTCCTCGCACACGAACATTCCGCCCGTGTCGGTTTTCTGCAGGACATCGCCCAGCCGAACGTCCGTCAGCCGCCCGGACGCGGCCCGCAGCTCGAGATATCGATTGAACACGGCCGACTGCGCCGCCGACATCAGCAGCTTGCGCTGCCGGTGATCCCGCGCACGCCGCTCGCCACGCAGGATGGCCAGGCCCTCGCGGGCGTTGTCGCCCGCCATCCCGAACCGCTGCTCCCCGAATCGATTGGCCAGGCCGCCCGCGGCCATCCCGGCCAGGCGCGCCGCCAGCTTGTCGCGGGTGTCGTCGCCGTCACCGACAGCGCCCGTCAGCACCATCTCGAAGCGATTTCCTCGCAGGTGACCGGTGCGCAGCTTGTTTCCGTGCCGGCGGGCATCGAGGACGCGCAGGTCTTGGCCTGCGATCTGAAGGGCCGTCGCCGGTTCCACGCGCGGAACGCTGATCCACTGCCGGGTCGTGGCATGGCGATCTTTCATGCCGGCGTAACCGACGTCGCGGGCGTCGACCCCCAGCATCCCGGCGACCCGGCGGACGGCTTCCATGGTGGTCAGGTCGCGCTTCTCCAGCCACAGATACGTGTGCTCGCCGGTTCCCGACGGTTCATACGCGGCGATCTCCTCGACCAGAAACGTGTCGGGGGAAGAAACAAACCTCAGCAGAGTCGGGACCTCATTTGGGCCTCAGCTTGGGCGTCAGCGCGGGATCGGTCTTGATGTCGTCGTTGGGCGACCGCCCCAGCTTGGTGTCGGCGTCATGATTGCTCGGGTTGAGCATGGCCAGGTACATGTGCGCCGACCGCGTGTCGGGGGCAATGGTGAGAACCTCTTCCCATTCGTGCGCCGCCTCGCTGTTGCGCCCCATCGCGTAGTAACTCAGTCCCAGGTGCAGGCGCGCGGTCGCGAACCTGGGATTTTCGGCCTTGACCCGCTCGAACTCGCGCACGGCAGCCTGGATGTTCCCCATCTCGCGATACGTCGTGCCCAGCTTGGTTCGGATGTCGATGAACTTCGGGCACAACGCCAGCGCATGTTCGTACTCGCGCACGGCATCCTCGTACAGGCCCACGGTGTGGTAGGCGGCCCCGACCTCGGCGTGCATGTTGGCGATCTTACCCTTGGCAAAGGGATCCAGCTGGCGGGGCGCGTTGCGCGAGGCGTTCATCGCCTTCTGGTAGATGTCCTTGGCCTCGCGGTATTTCCCCAGGTCGTTGAACGTGACCGCCAGGTTCAGGGCCGCCTCGGTGTAGGCCGGGTTGATCCGCAGCGCCTCCTCGAACATGGCCTCCGCGTCGCCCAGGCGCCCTTGCTGGTGGTAGATGACCCCCAGCATCTCGTAGACGTCGGCGTACGACAGGTGTTCCTGCGCCAGCTGCGCGAGGTACCGTTCCGCCTTGTCGTATTCGCGGGCGGCGTAGTGGTCGCGGCCGCGGGTCAGGATATCGCGGACGTGATCATCCATGGGTCGGGACGGCCGTCGGCGGCGTGCTCGGCGCCTCCGGGGCCTTCGGCTGCGGGTTGTCGCCGAAGCGGCGCTGGATGAATTGCAGGTAGAGCTCGGCGCGGCGTGCCTGCTGCGCGGCGCTGTATTCGGCGACCACGCGCTGGAAGCTGTCCTTCGCGCGCTGCGGATCGCCCATGTGAAGATACGTCTGTCCCAGCGCCAGCAGCAGCTCGGGCTCGCGACCCGATCCGGGATAACGGCGCACGGCCGCCTCCAGCCGCCCCGCGGCCGCCTTGGCGTGGTTGCGGTTCAGGTAAAAGCGCGCGACGTAGACCTCGTGATCGACCAGCCGCTGCAGCACCTGCTTGCGGAATTCGGTGGCCTTCTTCTCGTATTTCGAGTCCGGGTAGCGCTTGCGGAAGTTGTCCAGCTCTCGCAGCGCGTCGATGACGGCTGACTGATCCTTCTCGTACGCGGGCGGTAACAGCCACACGTCGTCGGGCATGTCCTTGAAGTAAGCCTCGCCGATCCTGAAGGCCACGTACCCGTCCTGCACCTTTTCGTGGGTGGGATGAAGGCGCGCGAACGCCTTGTAGCTGTCGACCGCCTCGGTGTAGCCGCCGCGCGCGAACTGGGTGTCGGCGGCGGCCAGCTCCGAGAGAACCGCGAACTTCGAGAACGGAAACTTCTGTTTGACGAACCCGAAATACTTCATCGCCTCCGGGTAATTTTCGTCCTTCAACTCGGCCAAACCTTTCTCGTAATTTTGTTTGGCCGTGAGAGAGTAGGTAATCGGCTTGGTGGCATCTTCTGATGACGCGCAGCCGCCGGTGGTCACAAGCGGCAGCAACAGGAGCATGGTTAAGATCAACGACAACGGCACAGGCGACATGAAGAATGTATGGTACGTAAGCGCAACCTCGCCGTCTACCATGGTCGCTCTTTGCCGCATGTCACCCATCGCTGCTTCGACCTGGGTTTTTCTCGCCGGGATGCTTGTGCTCTCCGGGTGCGCTGGCCCGGCCGCGTCAGCCTCTGCGTCCGCGTCGGCTTCCGGGAACCCGGCCTCGCCCGCGACCGGCCCTGGTGGTCCCAGCACGACGGCGACGCTGGCTGGCAGTCGCTGCGACGCCGGCCTCTGCGCCTGTCGCAACCGAATCGGTAGTCCGGCAGAATCGCCGCCGCCCCCCGAGGATCACAAGCGCTTCGAGATCAGGCTCGGCGCCGAGGACGGATCCGCGTCGCTCGACTCGGCGACACTGGGAAAGTTCAACGCCGGGGCGGCCGAGAGCTGCTTCTATGTCGATGTCATTCCAGGCACCACCCACGAGCTGACGTTCTTCGCCAAGGAGGCGACGAAGGAGGGCGGGATGGGGCCGATGCTCGGCGTCGCCGAATATGGTCCGCGCGGTCCCTACTGGTACGAGATCATCGACGTGCGCTGCGCCGGGCCGGGCGGAAAATGCACGCGCGACGCCGCCGATGAATGGGGCACCGCGATCCGGAGAAAGAAACGCGGGCGCATCGACCCGTGCGGTTCGGCGGTGATCACCAACCTCAACTGGTCGACGTCCGGTGGAACCTCGCAGCGTGACACCGGCCTGTACCGAGACTTCACCGTGAAGTTCACGATGGAAGTAAAAAAATTCGCCACCCAGTTCGCGCCCGGATCCACCGAATGCGTGCCGAAGTAACCGCCCCGGCGTGCCGGCGAGGCTGATGGTGAAAATCCATCTCATCGGCATATGCGGGACCGGGATGGGCTCCCTGGCAGGGTTGCTCAAGGCCGCCGGCCATGACGTGCGCGGCTCCGACGAACACGTTTACCCGCCGATGTCGACGCAGCTGGCTGAGCAGAAGATCACCGCCTTCGAGGGGTTCCGCGCCGAGAACCTGGACTGGCAGCCCGATCGCGTCGTGGTCGGCAACGTGTGCCGCAAAGACCACGTCGAGGTGCTGGCCGCCCAGGATCGGCAGATCCCGCTGGCGTCTTTCCCGTCGTTGCTGTCAGAGCTGTTCTTGCAAGACAAACACTCCGTCGTGATCGCGGGCACGCACGGCAAGACCACGACCGCGTCGATCCTAGCGCACGTGCTGCATGACGCCGGCCGTGATCCGTCATTTCTGATCGGTGGCGTGCCGCTGAATTTCCGTCAGTCGTGGCGCCTCGGCCAGGGCGGTGAATTTGTCGTCGAGGGCGACGAATACGACACCGCCTTCTTCGACAAGGGTTCCAAGTTCCTGCACTACCGTCCGCGCACGGCGATCGTGACCTCGGTCGAATTCGACCACGCCGACATCTTTGCCGACGAGGAGGCGGTCAAGGCCACCTTCCGCAAGTTCGTCGCCCTGATCCCCGAGGACGGCGTCCTCTTCGCCTGCGCCGCGTCGCCGGGGGCGCTGGAGGTGGCGCGCGCCGCCCGCTGCCAGGTGATGACGTACGGCCGACCCGGCTCGGGCGCCGACTGGACGTTCGAGGTCGCCGCGCGTTCAGCCGGGGGACGCGCGACCCTTGACGTTGCCCGTCGCGGTGAACGGGTGCTCACGCTCGAGACCAGCCTCCCGGGTATCTACAACCTCGAGAATCTGGTTGGCGTCGTCGCCATCGCGGCATCGCTGGGCGTCGAGCTGCCGACCATCGGTCGCGCGTCGCGGCGGTTCCTCGGCGTACGGCGGCGGCAGGAGGTGCGCGGCATCGCCGCCGGCGTCACCGTGGTCGACGACTTCGCTCACCATCCAACTGCCATCCGCGAAACCGTGCTGGCCTTGAAGGGCCGCTATGGCCCCGGCAAGCTGATCGTCGCGTTCGAACCGCGCTCCGCGACCAGCCGCCGTTCGATCTTCCAGGCCGATTTCGCCGATGCGCTCTCGGTCGCCGACGAGGTCGTGCTGGCGCCGCTGTTCGCGCCGCAGAAAGTCCCCGAGGGCGAACGCCTCGACGTCGAACGCCTGGCCGCCGATCTGCGCCGTGAAGACATCCCGGCACGCCTGATCCCGACCGTTGATGCAACCGTAAACCACCTGGCCGAACGTGCCGCGCCCGGAGACACGGTCCTGGTGATGTCGTCGGGCGACTACGGCGGCATCCACGACAAGCTGCTCGGCAAGCTGGGCGATCCCGTGATGCCGGCGCGCCTCGAGCACAAACCGAAGATCGCCGCGTTGCTCGACCGCCTCGGGATCGCGCATCCGGTCCTGGATCAGTTCTGGCCGAGCTACCTCATCATCCCCGACCAGGACAGCGCGGCGCCGCTGGTGGGCTGCGTCGCTGTGGAGACCGTCGACGAGGTCGCGCTGCTGCGAATGCTGGCGGTCGCCCCCGAACGGCGCGGCGAGGGCCTCGGTTATCTGCTGGTCGAGACCGCCACAGAACGCGCGCGCTCGCAGGGCGTCCGCCGCCTGTTCCTGGTCACCGACGGCGCCCAGGGGTACTTCGGCGAGCGGCTCGGCTTCACCGCCATCGATCGCAAGGACGTCCACCCGGCCGTCACCACCACCGCCGAATACATGCTGGCCCGATCCAAGACCGCGACCTGGATGCGCAAGGATCTGTGAAAGACTCTGGAAAGACTCTGAAGGACCTCTAGAGGGAAAATGACAGATCCGTTAGACCCGGTGCGCAAGGTCGCCGTGGAGATCGCGAAAGAGGCCGCGCAGATCCTGCTGGCAGGGTGGGGTACGCGCCCGAAGGTCGGCTTCAAGTCAGAAGACATCAACCTCATCACCGAATACGACCGTCGCTCCGAGGAGCTGGTCGTCAAGCGCCTGGCGGCGGCGTTCCCCAACGACCGCATCGTCGCCGAGGAGGGAAGTCGGATCTCGGGCACCGAAGGCGGCGGCCGCGTCTGGTACGTCGATCCCCTGGACGGCACCACCAACTTCGCCCACGGCCTGCCGCTCTTCTGCGTTTCGCTGGGCCTGGTCGTGGACGGCCGCCCCGTGCTGGGGGTCGTCGAGGCGCCCGCCGTCGGCTGGTCGTTTTCCGGCAGCGTCACCGGCGGCGGCGCGTCCTGGAACGGCCGTCCGATCGCGCCGTCGCAGGTCGATCGGCTGGGCAGCGCGCTGCTGGTCACCGGCTTCCCCTACGCGCGCAACCCGGTCCAGACCAACCTCCCCGAGTGGACCGCCTTCACCGCCGCCGCCCAGGGGACGCGCCGGCTCGGCGCGGCCGCCCTCGACCTCTGTTTCGTCGCGTGCGGCTGGCTGGACGGCTACTGGGAGCGCGCGCTGCATCCGTGGGATCTGGTCGGCGGCGCCGCCATCGTCACCGCCGCCGGCGGTCAGGTCACCGACCTCGACGGCAGCCCCTTCGACGGCGAAACCGGCCGCGTCCTGGCCAGCAACGGCCCCCTGCATGACCAGATGATGCGCATCCTGCAGGGCGTGGCGCGGCGAACCTCGTCGCCCTGGCCCTGATGATGACCGCCGCCGCCATCATCGCGGGAGGCGGCGCCCGGCGCCTGGGCGGCGTGACCAAGGGACTGCTGACCATCGACGGCCAGCGGATCATCGACCGCCAGCTTGAGGCCCTGGAGGGGACCTTCGATCACCTGTTTCTGGTGACAAACGATCCCGCCCCGTGGCGGGACCTCGCCCATCGCGTCCAGATCATCGGCGATCGTCGTGCCGCCGGCGGCGGCCCGCTGGCCGGCATCGACGCGGCGCTGGCGGTTTTGCCCGCCGGCGCCGACGCCGTGGTCTGCATCGCCGGCGACATGCCTTTCGTCAGCCCGCCGTCGCTGGCGCTGCTGCGCGACCACGCGCCTGGTGCCGACGCCGTGGTCGCGCGCGTCGGCGGGCACCCCGAGCCGCTGTTCGCCCGCTACGCGCGCCGCCTCTTGCCCGAGGTCAGCGCGCAGCTGGCCCGCGGCGACGGCGCCGTTCACCACCTCCTGCGCGACATCGCCGTCGTCTGGCTGGACGAACCGGCGCTGCGCGCCGTGGACCCGACGTTGGCCTTTCTCGAGAACATCAACACCGCCGAGCAGCTCGCCCGCGCGCGCGGTTCCGGGCGGGACGGATGAAGTCACCCGTGGCGGTGATCGCGGCGGTCGCGGTCCTGGTCCTGACGGCCGCTCCGTTTTTCCTGGCGACCACGTTCATCGGTGACGATCACCTGTTCCTGTCTTTCTCGCGCTACGTCCCCAACCCCCTGGCTGCCTTTGTCCGCGATCACCATGGCGGCGAATTCTACCGCCCCCTCCCGATGACCCTCTGGTGGCTGCTGGCCCGGCTCGGCAACGGCGCCGCCTTTCCGTTCGCGCTAACCGCGCTGGTCCTGCACACGGCAGTCGCCGTCCAGATCTCGTTTCTCCTCTCAGGCATCGGCGAGCCTCGGCGCGCAGCATGGATCGCCGGCGGATTGTTTTTCTTGTTCCCGCAAACCCTGGAAGGCTCGTACTGGTTCTCCGCCAGCACGGACTTGCTGGCGACCGCGGCCACGCTGGCGTCGCTTACGGCGCTGGCCCGGCGGCGGCATCTGGTGTCGGCGCTGTTTGCCGCGTGCGCCTACCTCTGCAAGGAGGCGGCCCTGGTTCTCCCGCTGCTGGGCCTGATCGTCCTCGCGCGCCGCGACCGCGCCTTGATCCGTCGCCACCTCTCGACCGTCGCGCCGCAGGTCGCGCTTGCCGCCGGTTTCGTCCTGGTTCGCTGGCTGGTGCTCGGCGGGTGGGGTGGGGCGGGGGATGACCGCGCCCCCCTCGGCGGCAAGTTGCTCCAGCTTGGCAGCGGAGTCGTTCATGTCGTGACGGGCGACGCGATCCTGCCCGCTCCCCTCGCGTGGACCGCCGGCCTGCTCTTTTTCGGCGGCGGGCTCCTTCACGCTGCTGGGCGCGAACGGCGCGGCGAACCCGCGCCCTGGCTACCGGTGCTTTTCATCGGCGCGGCGTTGCTTCCACTCCTGGCCGCCGACTGGGTCGTGGGAGCGCGCTACTTCTACTTGCCCGCTGTTGGTCTGGCCTGGCTGGGTGGGCGGTGGCTCAGCGGCGGTTCCGCTCCCGCTCTTGCCATGGTGGGCTCGACGCTGCTGGGGCTGAGCTTCGCACAGGCCATCGCGCGCCGCCACGATGTCACCGTCCATGACGCGCGCGTCGCCGCCGCCCGCCAGGCCGTGAGCGACGGCGTCGCCCACGGGCACGTCGTCTTTCACGTCACCGCCGGCATCAAGGACCTGGACTTGATCATCAAGGCCGACCCCCAAATGCGGCCGCTCGAATCTCGACTGCTGGTCCTGCCCGACGTTCCCGCTTCCTTCATCGTGGTGCCGCCCGCGTTGGAATCGTCGCTAAAGTTCCTGAGCGCCTCGCCGCCGATCCCGCCCAGCGGCGCCTATCGCTTCGGCGGCCACCGCATCGTGGGCCTCCCGCGCCGCGGAGATGACCCGACCCTGGCTGAAGTCGTCCGCCAGCTCCCCGACATCCGTTTCATCCGCGTGCTGTCATCGGAGGGTTCCGGCATCGTCGCCCACGACGTCACCGCCGAGGTCAAGCGGACCCTCGATTGACCGTCAGCCGGCGCAGATTCTTCTTTCCGGCGTGGAGCAGGACCCCGTCGCCGATCTCGTCGGCGCCGACCTCATCGTCGATGGAGGTGATC